>NZ_NCSS01000006.1:2044503-2377028 GCF_002088935.1 Henriciella litoralis | reverse complement strand
CCGGCTTGCCAACTCTTGCCGCCGACGTGTCAGACCTGCTGGTGACTGATGAGGGCATCAGGCTGAAAGCCGGCGGCTTCTCCATTGACCCCTGGACAGCCTCCGGCCTGACACTCGGCGCAAATCTCAGCGAACTCGACTTCGACAGCACCTCCGGCGATGCGCACGTCCAAGGCCTCGGCGAGATAAGGATCAATGGACGCCTGTTCGGGATGGACATGAAAAATGCGCGCCTGTTTGGCGGGCTGGAAGCGATTTCCGGCGACGCACTCCGCGTCCAGTCCTACAGCACCCGCTGCATCGGGCTCGACACCAAGGGCATCGACGCAGCCGGTGATCTCGCGATCGGGGCGATGCAGCTGCAGCTATGCCCCAAGGAGGGTCGTCTTGTTCGCCGGACCAAGGATGGTTTTACGGGCGTACTGGACCTCGGCGATGCGGCTATTCCGTTTCGCACCACAGACACATCCGGGACGCTCTCACTTCAGAGCGGACTGCTCGACTGGCAGGCTGCCAAATCCGCCAGCTTCGATATCAGCGCCAGACAAATGGTCCTGCAGATGGATATTGGAGACAATACGCTCGGCATCAGCGCCGCATCGCCTGATCTGAAGCTGGCAACTGCGAACCCGCTAAAAATCACCGCCACGACGGGGCGCGCCGAATTCTCCGGATCGCTCGTGCCCGCAGACATTTCGCTTCAGTCGGCAAATTTCACGGCCACGCTGCCTGCCTCAGGGCTTTCGGGACGCGCAACGGCCAACCAAGTCGAGGTTCGTGATCGCGGGGATGACCCGTTATATCGCCCATTTACTGGAGACCTGACGGCAAACTTCGGCAATGGCCTTATGCAGGTCAACGGCCCGATCAGCACAGCGCGCGCCGGCCGCACCGTCGCGGACATGAACCTCACGCTGGATCTGGTAAAGATGGACGGCGAAGCCTCGGTCACGACCCGCGATCTGACCTTCGAGCCAAATGGCTTCCAGCCGACCGCGCTCAGCGAACGCGTCCGCGGTTTGCTGTCGAACGCCCGCGGCCAACTCAATGCCGGCGCAAGTTTCCTGATCGATGGCGGAAATGTCAGCGGCACCGGCTTCGTCGAAGCCACCGATCTCGGCTTCGACACTTTGCGGGTCGGTGCGGTCGATGGCGTGAATGGGCGCATTGTCTTTGACGACATCATGGCGCTCAGCACCCCGCCCGGTCAGGAAGTCCGCCTCGGCTCCATCAATCCCGGCATCCCGCTGAAAGACGGTGTGATCCACTTCAAGCTTACAGAGGCCACCAATGCCACGATCGAAGAGGCCCGCTGGCCGTTCGCAGGCGGTGAACTCGTTGTCGGGCGCTCTGACTGGACCATCTCTGGCACGCGCGACATCATCGAGATTTCAGCGCGCAAGCTTGAGCTGAAGGACATTATCAGCACGTTCAAACTGCCCGATGTCGAAGCCGATGGCACTGTCTCCGGCACTTTCCCGGTCGAGCTTGTCGGGCCGAACGCCTATATCCGGAACGCAGTCCTGAAAGCCGACAGCGAGGGCGGCAAGATTGCCTATACCGGCGAGATTGGGGACGCCGCAGCGCAAGCCGATGACCGGGTCGAACTCGCCTTCGACGCGCTGAAGGATTTTCGCTTCTCGGTCCTGGAAGTTGGCGCAGACGGCAATCTCAGCGGCGACGTCCTGATCACGCTCAAACTTGTCGGCAAGTCGCCCAAGGTTCTCGGCGGCGCCCCGTTCGCCTTCAATATCGGCGTCGATTCTGAACTGATGAAACTCATCCGCACCGGACAGAGCATGACCAGTACTGGCTGGCTGGCCGAAGCGACAGCCCAGTCACAGACGGGTGCCGAGGTCACCGAAATAGAAAGCGAACCGCCTGAAGCGGCGGAGACACCAAGCCCCTGAACTGAACAAGCCCTACAAGTCTATTCAATTGACGTTCAGCTTAAATGATACAAAGTGTGCCCAACATGAAAGCCCTAGACATGACACGACTTTCCATCCTCTCTTGCGCAACGGTCGCCCTGGCGGCTGCTTGCACCCCAACGGTCCGCGTACAGGCCCCTAGTGAGCCGATCACGATCAATCTCAATGTAAAGATCGATCAGGAAGTGCGCGTAAAACTCGACCGTGAGGTCGAAGACCTGATCTCATCCAATCCTGATATCTTCTAGGTCCACAAAGGAACCTTGATCAAAATGCCAAGCATCATTCGAACTCTTCTCGCAGCCGTCCTGATGGCCGGTGCAGCCCTGTCCTTCGCTGGCCCGGCCTCTGCCGCCGACCCTCAGATCGAAGCCGCCAAAGACCAGGGCGTCGTTGGCGAGCGCATTGACGGTTATCTCGGTATTGTCAGCGGCGGCGCCGATCCGGCCCTCGTTCGCCTCGTGCAGGACACCAATAACAAGCGCCGCGCCGCCTATGACTCGCTGGCCAGCCAGACAGGCACCACGCCTCAGGAAGTCGCGCGCGTCACAGGTGAAAAGCTGACAGCCGCCGCCGGTCCAGGTGAATACATCATGGATGACAGCGGCAGCTGGAAGAAGAAATAGATCACCCCAGTTCACGCTGAATGACCCGAACAACGCTCCTCGTCTTCATCGGCGCAGCCTTTGCTGCGCTCGTGGCCGGCTGGGGCGTTGTCATGCTCTGGTCAGACTTTGGCGTGACCATGACGCCGCATGGCTGGGCCGCTTACGCGTTTGGCGCAATTGGCAGTCTTGTCTTGTCAGGCGGGCTGTTCTGGCTGCTCTTCCACAGCGCCCGCCACGGCCATGACGACATAGAGCGCCCCGAAGACGACGACGGATAACAGACGCGACGGTGTTCCGGCACGCAAAATCGTTGCGAATCAGCTAGATTCCCCTTTGGCGCAGAAGAAGGGGCCAGTCCATGCAAGCTACGATCGATCCGGCGCACCTGTCGGCCTACATCTCATCGCGCATCTGCCACGATCTGGTTTCATCTGTCTCGTCGATCACCAATGCCATCGACTTCATGAACGATCCGCATGACGCGGAAATGAGCCAGCAAGCTGAAAAGCTTCTGCATGACGGCGCTGAGAGCGCGGCCTCCAAACTTAAATTCCTGCGTTACGCCTTTGGCTCTGTCGGCCTCTCGAAAGGCGCGGCAGACATCCACGATGCGCGCCAGATCACCGAACGCTTTGTCGAAACCCACAACAAGACGCCCGAGCTGGAATGGGACATTGAGACTGAGCATCTGAGCTTTTCTCACGCCCGGCTGATCATGAATATGGTGATGCTCGCCGTCGACTGCCTGCCGCGCGGCGGCAAGATCAACATCAAGGTCCGCAATGAGAGCGAAGGCCTCGGTATGATCGTCACTGCCTCCGGTCAGCGCTGCAAACTGCGCGAGGACACGGCTGACGCCATTCAGGGGATCGAACCGCAGGACGGCTGGTCCGCACGGACCGTCCAGCCCCTCTTCACCCGCATCATTGCCGAAGGGCTTGGCGGATCTCTTGTTGCCGAGGCTGAGGAAGAACGGATTATTCTACGTGCGCCAGGACTCGATGCCGAGGGTTAAACCCGTCATTAACCCCGATGCGGCAAATCTGTTCTGATTGGCGCGCTAGTCCCGGGGGGAACACATGAAAACCTGTCTCATTGTTGATGACTCCCGCGTTGTGCGCAAAGTCGCCGGACGCATTATTCAGGACCTGAAATTTGACGTCCGCGAAGCCGGGGATGGCGCTGAAGCCCTCACCGCCTGCCGCGAAGACATGCCCGATGCCATCCTGCTCGACTGGAGCATGCCTGTCATGAACGGGCTCGATTTCCTGCGCGCCCTGCGCCGGGAGCGCGGCGGTGACAAGCCAACCGTCGTCTTCTGCTCCACCGAGAATGACGCTGAATATATCGGCGAAGCCATGCGATCCGGCGCGAACGAATTCATCATGAAGCCATTCGATGCCGACATCATCGAAAGCAAATTTGCCGAAGCCGGCCTCTTATAGACCAGATTATTAACCCGGAAGGTGTTTACGTTAACACCTTCAAGCCCGACCAGACCCACGAGACGACTTTCATGGATGAGATGATTTACCGCGAGATCGCTGACCTGGCCCAGAAAGGGTCCGGTCAGTTCATTTCGCCGACCAAATCGTATCTGATCGAGGCTCGGCTGGCCCCAATCCTGCGCCGCGAAGGCTTCTCGACGGTGGATGAGCTCGTCGCCTGCCTCAATGCGCGCCCCGGCTCCAAGCTGGCGGGCGAAGCGGTTGGCGCCCTGACCTCAAAAACAACCAGCTTCTTTTCTGAGCGCCAGTCGCTCGAACGCGTCGTCAACCATCTTCTGCCAAAGCGCGCCGCCAAGGCGAAAGACGGCAAGCTGCGCATCTGGTGCGCTGGTGGCTCAACCGGCCAGGAAGCCTATTCGCTGGCCATCCTGCTCGAAGAGTCGACCGACGAAGCGCTGAAAGACGTGCAGGTCGAAATCGTGTCGACCGACATCTGCAAGAAAACAAATGCAGCCGCCCGCTCGGGCATTTTCGGCCATTTCGAAGTGCAGAAGGGGCTGTCGATCCATCGCCTCCTCAAACACTTCACCCGGCTTGAAACCGGCGAATGGCAAGTTTCCCCTGCCCTTGCGCGCCGCGTCGGCGTCCGGCCTCATAATCTGATGAAGCCTGCCGACGGCCTCGGCCAGTTCGATATTATCCTCTGCCGCAATGTCATTTGCGACATGGCCCGCCCGCAGCGCTCAAAAGCCCTGCTCACGGCCGCCAGACAGCTGGCAGCAGGCGGCACGCTTGTCCTCGGCAAGCAGGAAAGCGCGGCTGGCCTGATCGCGGGGCTTGACCCATCACGTGACCTTCGCGGCGCCTGGGTGCGCAACGTTGAAACCAGCGGCCTGACGATCGCTGCCTGACCTGACATGCCGCCCGACAAGGGCGTTCCGGGTCTCATCCTCAAAAAAAGACGAAGCCACTTGACCGGTTCTGCACATCTATGTACTTTGTATTTCAAAGTTATTGGAGAATAAGATGAACAAGACCATGTCAGACGACCTCGCCTATGTGCGTGAAATTGCCGAAGCTGGCGCCAGTGCCCCCCTGCTTGACGGGCGCTTCCTTATGTGGTGGGGCGGCATCGTTACCCTCGCCTATATCGGCCATTACCTTGTCAGCTCGGGCACACTCGGTGTTCCGATGTCCGCGCTTGCCATCATGTGGACCGCGTTCGGGATCATTGCCCCGGCAGGTTATTTCCTGCTGATGCGCGGCTTCCCGAGTGACAAGCCGGGCCAGTCCTCTGTCGGCAACAGAGTGTCCTCAAATGTCTGGATGGCCGGCGGCTTCGTGCTGTTCTCTCTCTTTGCCGGCCTTATTATCAAATCCGTGCTTGAAGGCGCCGCATCGCCCGGTTTCGCCTGGTCCGTGCCGATCGTGCTCGGCATTTATGGCATGTCCCAGCTCGTATCCGGTCTCATCGCGAGTAATTCGGTCCTCAAGGCAGCTGGCTTCATCGCAATCGCCTTTGTCGGCATTACCGTCCTGCTGATTGATCGACCAGAACTCTGGCTTGCCGCCGCCTTTGCCGCTGCGCTCAGCGTGTTTGGTCCGGGCCTCATGCTGCTCCGCAATGAGCCGGACACGACGGTTTGAGGGGAACGGCATGACCACGGACAACCCCTTCGACCATTCTGATATCGATGACGTCATCCACGGCCGGCTCCGGCTTGGCGTGATGGCCTACCTCTCCACTGTCAGCCCCGCCATATTCGGTGAATTGCGGGACAAGGTGGGCGCCACGGACGGCAATCTGTCCACCCACCTGAAAAAACTGGAGGATGCCGGCTATGTCCGCCAGGAAAAACGCTTCGTGGGAAAGCGCCCGCAGACCCGCATTTTCCTCACCGAAGCCGGCCGAAAAGCCTGGCTGGAGTGGATCGAGCGGATGCGCGGCCTGATGGACGCGGCTGAATAGCGCCCTCGCGGCGAGGCGGCGGGAACACCACCCGCCGCCAGCGGTTTCCTGAAGGCGCGGTTGCACAGCGTTCAGCCGCGCTCTGTTAAACAGGAGGGGATAGAAACGGAGTAACCACATGAAACCCCTCAAGACCCTCAGCCTGGTTCTTGCTGCTTCAACGGCTCTCGCAGCGCCCGCAATGGCGCAGTATGGCGGCCATCGCGGCGGTCAGGGCGAAGCCATTCTCTATGCCAACCCGGATTTCACCGGTCAGTCCATTCGGGTGACGGGCACGGTGCCGCGCCTTACCCAATACCGGTTTAACGACAAGGCCTCCTCTATCCGCATCACCGGCGGCGCATGGGAAGTCTGTGTCGATGCAGATTTCCGCGGACGGTGTGAAATCATCGAATATCGCGAGGACCGGCTCAACGAAATCCGTCTGAATGACAATATCTCGTCCATCCGGCCCGTCACCTATCGCGGCGATCGCTGGGACCGCTATGAACGCGACCGTCGCGGCCCACGCTATGATCATGACCGTGGCCGGGATCGTGACTGGGATCGCGGACACGGCAACGGTTACCGTCAGAATGCCCCGATCGTCCTGTTTGAGCATGGTGACTTCCGCGGGAAATCACTGCCGCTGAACGGCGCCGTGGCGCACCTTAACCAGCTTGGGTTCAACGACAATGTCTCCTCCATCGCCGTTCAGAGCGGCGCATGGGAGGTCTGCACTGACCCGAATTTCCGCGGTCGCTGTGAGGTAATCTACGCGTCGCAGTCTAATCTTGGCCACTACCGACTGAACGACAATATCAGCTCGATCCGCCCGGCCGGACGCGGCGGGTATGGACGTCCCTGGTAAGATGCCGCCATAGAGGGCTTCCCGCCGCCTGAATTGACGGCTAGGAAGCCCGCCAATGGCTAATACCAAACAACATGATCAGCGTCTTATCGTCGTGGGTGTCATTCTTGGCGCCCATGGCGTGCGTGGTGATGTGCGCGTAAAAAGCTTCACCGAAGACCCTGAAGCTCTATTCGAACTCGGGCCGCTTCTGTCCGACAAGTCCGCCGAGATCCTCGAGCCTCGCAAGGCGCGCCCCGGCAATGATCATTTCATCGTGACACCGTCGAAAACGCGCCAGAAAGAAGAGTGGGACAGCCTCAAGGGCACCTTGCTCCATGTGCCGCGAAACATGCTGCCGCCGCCGGACGATGATGAATTCTACGTCGAGGATCTGATTGGCCTGAACGCTATTGATGCCCAGGGCGCCAGGATTGGCGCGGTCAAAACGGTCATGAATTTTGGCGCAGGCGATCTGGTTGAGATCACCCCCGTGGACACGTCTGCAGCGTCCTACTTCGTGCCATTCACGCTGGCCGATGTGCCGGAAGTCGATTTTGAGGCCGGGACCGTCACTATCCTCGACCCCGAAGGCTGGGCCGATCAGTCCGATCCACGCAAGGGCGAGAGCGAAGACGCCTAGAGCGTGCGCGCCTGCCGGGCGAGATCGAGCAGATAGGATTCCAACTTCCGGCTCTGTTTCTGCAGATTAAAGTCGCTCAGCGCGAATTCACGCCCCGCCTCGCCCATTTCTGCTGTACGCTCACGATCGGTCAGCATCCGGGCCAGACGGTCAGCCAGTGCGGCTTCATCGCCCTCATCCACCAGAAAGCCGGTTTCGCCGTCTTTCACACATTCCGGAATGCCCGCATGCCGCGTTGCCGCCAGTGCGCAGCCCGACAGCATCGCCTCGATACAGACAAGCGGCAGCCCTTCGGCATCGCCTGACTTGGCGCGCTTGGACGGCACAGCCGCAATCCGCGCCTCGGCCCAGTGCTTTGGCATCTCATCAGCTGGCACCCAGCCGGGCAGCTCGGCTTCAACCCCGGCCGCTTTCAGCGTCTCGACCAGACCTTCCTTCAGCTCCCCATCGCCGATCAGGCGCACGGTCCAGCCCTGCAACTCCTCGCCGAGGCGCGCCAGCGCCGCGATCAGCGTGTCGATGCCCTTCTTTTCAGTCCAGCGTCCGGCAAAAACGAGCAGGTCTTTCTTCTCGCCGGGCTCAAACCGGTCAGGATCGGCTGTATTGTGATGGACCTTCATCTTGATCGTCGGCGCGCCATTGGCGGCCAGCTCATCATAGATAAATTGCGAGCAGGGCAGGATCAGTCGCGCCTCTCGCCATAGCTTCGCGCGCCGACGGTTATAGACGCGGATGAAGCTGTCCTTGGTGTTCGACGTCTTGGTCGCGTCGCCGCCATAATAGGTCACCGCTAGCGGCAGCTTCAGCTTCGACGCAATCGGAAGGGCATACGCCCCCGACTTGCCGAAACTAGCATGCACGGCCACCGGATTGACCTCTTTCAGCCGCGCTTCGAGCTGTGATGAAATTGTGCCCAGCTGCTTGAACGCCGCCTCACCGCCGCGCCCATGCAGCGGGCCAAGCTCGATCACTTCAGCGCCCTCAGGCACCTCGCCCCGCAGCTCATGGCCGATATAGACGGGCTTGAGCTCGCTGAAGGCGGAATAGCCGCGCGGGATAAAGCTTTCAGACGGCGTGAACAGCTTGTCGCAATACGCCAGAAACCGTTTTGGTTCACTCATGACAGGGTCTTGCTCACGCTTGAAACCTCGCTGTGGTTGGCCGCAACCTGAGTATTGCAGCCCTCCCTAACCGTCAAACACGTCTTGGCAGCAATAGCAGCATCGCCTAAGACCCGCCCTTAAGCTTCATTAAGGACACCGACATGCCAGAATACCGTCTGTTCGGCGCCGAAACCTCGCCTTACTCGATGAAAGTTCGCTCTTTCTTGAAATATAAGGGCGTGGACTTTGAGTGGATCGGCAAATCGTCGGCCACGGAGAAGGAATTCCAATCCTTCGCCAAAGTGCCGACCTTGCCACTTCTGGTGTCCCCGAACCGCTCGCCCAATCAGGATTCCACTGACATCCTGTCCTGCGTCGAGAACGACCATGCAGAGCCATCCTGCGTGCCGGACGATCCAGCCTGCGCCGTGCTCGCGCTGATCCTTGAGGATTATGGCGACGAGTGGCTGAACAAGGCGATGTTCCGCGAACGCTGGGGCCAGAAGCCTGACCGCGACGCGGCGGCCGATCGCACCATGGAACAACTCTTCAGCGGTGACCTGCCACGCGCCAAGAAAAAGACGCGCGACCAGATCATCAAGCGCATGCGTGACCGCCTCCCAATGATCGGGATCGAGCGCAAGACCGACAAGACGCTGAAAACCTCGTTCGAGCGGTTCGCAACCCTGCTGAACACGCACCTTGAGACGAACATGTTCCTCTTCGGTGGACGTCCATCGGTCGCCGATTTCGCGATCGCCGGTCAGCTCTCCCAGATGCTGCAGGACGAAACACCCGCGCAATTCCTGCGCGACAGCGCGCCCTTCGTCACTGCTTGGTGCGAATTCATGGACGCACCGAAAGCCGATGGGGACTTCAAACCCCTTGCCGAGCTTGAAGCCACACTCCTGCCGATCTTCCGCGATGAACTGGCTCAGACCTATCTGCCGTGGGCGCAGGCCAATCTTGAAGCCAACTACGCCAAGAATGACCGGATGAGCGTCAAGCTCGAGAAGAAAGAGTTTGAACAGGTCACCCAGCGCTATGCCGCGACCTCGTTCAAATCCGTCCAGAAAGCGGTCCGCCGCCTCAGCGACAATGAGGCCCTCGCCAAATTCCTCAGCGATGCTGGCGCCGCGACCTACTTCGAAAAAGGCAACGCCAACTAAGAAAAAACCCCGGACCATCGGCCCGGGGTTTCGTGTCTTTAGCTATCGTTCGCGCTTAGGCGGCGGACGCCTTGCTGCTGTCGATCAGCTTCGGCTTGGTCTTGCCTTTTGCCGTGGTGCCGATCTCGATCTTGCGGGGCTTTTTGGCTTCCGGCAGCTCACGCAGCAGGTCCACACGAAGCAGGCCATTTTGCAGGCTGGCGCCGGTCACGATCACATGATCGGCAAGCTGGAAGCGGCGCAGAAATCCACGCTCGGCAATGCCGCGATGCAGGAACTGGCGCGCTTCGCCATCCTCGCTCGCAGACTTCTTGCCAGCGACCGTGAGCAGGTTCTCATTGGTCTCGATCTCAAGATCGTCCTCGGAGAAACCGGCAACAGCGATCTCTATCGCAAAAGCGTCGTCAGCGACGCGTTCGATATTGTAGGGGGGATAGCCTTGCGCGCCATCAAGGCGGCTGGCTGAATCGATCAGGCTGGCCATACGGTCAAAGCCGACCATGGTGCGGTATAGGGGGGTCAAATCAATTGTGCTCATGACGAACAGTCCTCTTTAGCAACTGCGTCCGGCATCGCCGGACAATCATTTTGCGGCTCATCTGTCACTCCGGCCCGTTCATCGGCGCCGGCAGATTGCCGATCCCGGCCTGCTTTGCAGCGCCTGGACATGGTTTATTTGGGAAAGTTGAACTACCATTCAAGGACTCAATGGGAGAACACGATGAAACACATTCTTGGCGCTAGCGTACTGGCTTTACTTCTGGCCGCTTGTGGAAATGAGACGACGGTCGACGACACCCCGGCCGCACCGACACCTCCGGAAGTTGAAGCCGATGCAGGCGACACGGCCGCAGAGCCGACTGAAGTGGACGCGGCGTATACTGTTGAAACGGCCCTGGCAGGCGAATGGCGTACCGCTGAAGAGCGCGCGCGCGACCAATACCGTCACCCGGTTGAAACCCTCGAATTCTTTGGCATCGAAGGCGACGATACCGTCATCGAAGTCTGGCCCGGCGGCGGCTGGTACACAAATGTGATCGCCCCCTGGCTCAACGCAAATGGCGGACAGTTCATCGCAGCTGTCGTCACTCCAGAGCGTTCAGAACGCGCGGCTCAAGCCCTCGCGGCCTACCAGGCGAACTATGAAGCCTATCCCGACACATTCGGCGTCATCGAATACACCTATTACGACGCCAAATCCGGCCCGCTCGGCGCGCCTGACAGTGTCGATGCTGTTCTGACGTTCCGGAATCTCCACAACTGGATGAGCGGCGATCATGACGACAAGTTCTTTGCCGATGCCTATGCTGTGCTGAAGCCGGGCGGTGTGCTCGGCGTCGTGGAGCACCGTCTACCATCCGCGCGTGAGCAGGACCCATCAGCGCCAACGGGCTATGTGCACGAAGACTATGTGAAGACGCTGGCTGAAGATGCCGGTTTCGTGTTTGAAGGCTCAAGCGAGGTCAACGCCAACCCGGCCGACACCGCTGATCATCCTTTCGGCGTCTGGACCCTGCCACCTGTGTCAACCACCGCTGACGGCGACGGCAACACGCCCGAGGGCTTTGATGCTGCCAAGTATCAGGAGATTGGCGAGTCCGACCGCATGACGCTGAAATTTGTCAAACCTGCCGAATAGCACATCGACAGTCTTTAACGTTGAAACCCCTTTCAGCCGATGAAATACTTGGTCGGTCGGAAGGGGTTTTTTATGCGTATCTGGCTTGTGGTCCTTTGTATTCCGTTCATGCCATTCAGCGTGGCAGCGGCTGATGTGGGCAGACCCACCGTCCCGCTCACAAAAATGTTTCCGTTTCTGGAAGACTATCTGGCCATTGACCCTGCAAGCCGTTCGAATTTCGAACTGACTTACGAGGTGCAGTCAAAAGACGATGGTGCGTTTGAGCTCTGGATTGAGAGAGACGGCACCAGAGTAGATCTGCAAGGAAATGCCGACGACCATGTTGATCCAGATCGGCTGGCCGCCTTTATTGACGACGACCCCGTGGTTTACACCACCATTCCAAAGGGGCGTGGAAGCGTTTCCATGACATTGGCGCCCCGCCTTGATCTGTCGGCTGATGTGGCTGTCAGCGACGTTAAACTCGCCTTGTCGCAGGCCAACAAGACGATCAAGAAGAAAGCCGGTTTAATGGCATTCGCGGCGCCAAAAATGAAATCAGTCCAGTTCGACCTTGCCGAAAACACCACAGCGACTTTGGTGAGGCCTGACGGTCAACGTGAGATCCTTCCTGTCGCAAACGATACGCTGATCTTTACGCCAGGTCGAAAATCTGGCGATGACCGGATCGAATTCTCCATCCCGCCACTGAATGACCATTTCGTGGAATAGCTGGCGCGCCATATAAGTGCTGCATGACAACCCGCCTTCTTTTTCCGACACGCCTGTACGAAGCCCGCCTCGAAGACGAGGGTTTGCTCGACGGCCTTGAAGCCTCTTGCTGGATGCTCGAGGAAGGCGACGAAGCCGGTCATGCCTGGTGCGAAGAGAAAGGCTATCCCGGCTACACGTCTTACGCCTCGCTGGATGATCTGCCCTCGCGCACACCAGATTTCGCCGCCCTCGAAACCGTCCTGACAGATCATGCGCTGGCCTTCGCGCGCCAGCTTGGCTGGGACATTGAGCGCAAACAGCTCAGCCTCGATGCGCTCTGGGTGAACATTCTCGGCGAGGACGGCCACCACACCGGCCACATCCACCCCGGCAGCATTCTGTCGGGCACCGTTTACGTTGCCGTTCCCGAAGGCGCGGGCGACATCCGCTTTGAGGACCCGCGCCTCGCCATGATGATGGCCGCGCCACAGCTTCAGGATGACGTTGCAGAAGACGTCAGACGCTTCGTCTATGTCAGCCCGGCTGCGGGTGACATCCTGATGTGGGAAAGCTGGCTTCGTCATGAAGTTATGCCCAGCCGAACCGAAGACCCGCGCATCTCCGTCAGTTTCAATTTCGGGCACAAGCGCGATTAGATCACCTGCGCGCAATTGCGCCACTTGACGCCCGCGCCCTGCATGTGCAGTGCAGCAAGGCTTTTAAATCAAACCAGTGAGGAGTCCGGTCATGGATATCTCGAAAATCAAATCGGGCCAAAATCCGCCAGACGACATTAACGTACTGATCGAGGTCCCGCTTGGCGGCGAGCCGATCAAATATGAAATCGACAAGGCCTCCGGCGCGATGTTCGTAGACCGGTATCTCTACACGTCGATGCGCTATCCATGTAATTACGGCTTCGTGCCCCACACCCTCAGCCTCGACGGCGACCCGATCGACGTGATGGTTGTTGGCCAGCGCGCGCTGGTGCCCGGCGCCGTTGTCCGCGCCCGCCCGATCGGCGTGCTTCTGATGGAAGACGATGGCGGCGAAGACGAGAAAATTCTCGCTGTGCCGCACCCGAAGCTCACCCGCTATTACGAGAAGATCCACAGCTACACTGACGTTCCAGAAACGCTGTGTGACCGGATCACCCACTTCTTCGAGCACTATAAGGATCTCGAGCCCAATAAATGGGTCAAGGTCCGCGGCTGGGAAGATGTCGACAAAGCTCGCGAGCTGATTTCTGCATCCATTGAACGGGCGAAGAACAGCTAAGCCTGAGATGAACCCGGCCGGGAGGCCATTCTAGTTGGAACTCAGCGTCTGGCTCGCCCTGATTGGCCTGTTTCTGGCCGGCGGCCTGACGCCCGGTCCTGCCGTCATGCTGGTCGTGTCGTCGTCGCTTCGCTACGGCTTCCGGCCAGCCATGCTGCCCGCCATGGGCGTTTCGACAGCCAATCTGGTCTGGATCGGCCTCGCCGCCAGCGGCGCAGCTGCGCTCGCCAGCCAGTTTCCGCAATTCTTTCTGGTGCTGAAGCTCGCTGGCCTCGCCTTCATCATCTGGCTTGCCTTCGGCCTTGTCCGCGCCGCGCCGCGCGATCTGCGGATTTCAAAGGAAAAAGTGCCCAAACGGGCCGCCCTGTTCGGCAAAGGCGTTGGCCTTCAACTGGCCAATCCGAATGCGCTGGTCTTCTTCGGCGCGCTTTTGCCGGGCTATTTTGACCCGGGCCACCCTTTGCTGCCGCAAGTGCTGATCATGATCGCGACGATCACGTTCAGCGAGATGTTCGGCCTCGCCATCTATGCGGGCGCCGCTGACCGCATGGCGCGAAGCTTTGCCAACCCGTCATTTGCCCGCTGGTTCAATATCGGGGCGGCGACCCTGATGGTCGGGTCTGCCGCCTTCGCCGTCTGGGCGACCAGCCGCGGCTAGGGTTCGATCAGTTCGAACTCTCCAGTGTCGGCATCGCGCCAGTGCAACTGGCCAAGCGCGATGGCAAACCACGCCCCATGCAAGGTCAGATCGCCCCGCTCGACGCGTTCAGCGACAAACGGGAAGCTCATCAAATTCTTGAGGGACGTCGCGACGCCTTCAAATTCAAGCGAGGTCTGTGGATCATCCGGCTTGCCGGCAAGCACCCGGTCGCGCGCACTATCCAGCAGCTTGACCCATGGCGCGACGAACGTGCCGACCGGGCGGTTATCGGCTGCGGAAAGGGACGCTGATACGCCGCCGCACCCGCCATGCCCCATGACAACGATATGCTTCACTTCAAGCGCGGTCACCGCAAATTCCAGCGCTGCGCTGACACCGTGCAGGCCGCCGGAGTCATCATAAGGCGGCACCAGATTGGCGACATTGCGCACCACGAACAGCTGGCCCGGTGCGGCATTGAAAATATCGGAAGGGTCCGCACGGCTATCGGCGCAACCGATCACCATGATGTCCGGGTCCTGCCCCCCACCGAGCTTTTCATAGAGCTTTGCCTGATCGACATAAATGCCGCGGCGAAACGCCCTGTAACCCTCAAGCAATTCTTCAGGTGTACGCATGAAAGCTCCTTTGAGGCCTGATTTTGATCGAAATAGCGGCAGCTGCACCCCGCATCAATGTCTGGGCGAAGGATATGTCGTTTTATCGTCATTCTTTTTGCTAAGAACGCGATTGGGACATAAGCTAGGAAACTGGCGATGGAGGCCGCTTATGGCAGACGAAGCAACAAAGCCTGAGAAAAAACCGGCCCGTCGCCGCCAGGGGCCACGTCGCAGCGAATCCTCGCGCGCCGCCATACTCGAGGCCACGCGAGAAGAACTGGCCGCCGCCGGATGGCGCAAATTCAGTGTCGACAGTGTCGCGCGCCGCGCCCACGCGTCCAAACAGACCATCTATCGCTGGTGGCCCGCCACCGGGAATATGTGCATCGAAGCCGCGCTCGAACTTATTCAGCCCGTCACCGCTGGCACCAGCACAGACACAATCGACCGCCTGTCCGTCCTGCTTCAGCCGCTTGAAGCCTGCACCCGCATCGGCAGTGGTCACGCAATCCTGCGCGGAGCCCTTATGGCCGCCGCCGATGACAAGGATGCCGGGGAAAGCTGGCGCAACTGGATGCGCTCCAATATTCGCGCGCCGCTCCGGCTCATTCTGGCAGAGCTTGCCGCAAAACAGACCGTCCGCCGGGACTATGACATAGACGAGGCGGTCAATCTGCTGATCGCGCCAGCCTGGCACAACATGCTGATCATGCGCGCCCCATTGAAAGAAGGGTTTGCCCGTGAGCAGGCCAGCCGTCTTTTGAAGGTGTTGGCGCCAGCCTAAGGCTTCACGCTTTCGCGCCGCGTTTGCCGCCGCCATAGACCGGATTGCGCTCAGCGCTTTCCTCGTCCA
This sequence comes from Henriciella litoralis, assembly GCF_002088935.1. NCBI lineage: Bacteria > Pseudomonadati > Pseudomonadota > Alphaproteobacteria > Hyphomonadales > Hyphomonadaceae > Henriciella > Henriciella litoralis. The sequence continues at coordinate 2,361,602 of NZ_NCSS01000006.1, read as the reverse complement.
GGGGCCAGCGCGGCCGCGCGGCAAAATTCATCGCATCATCGGCCACGCGCCCGGCCAGAAGCTGCTCGGCGCCGGCCAGCGCAATCATCGCCGCATTGTCGGTGCAGTGGCGCAGCGGCGGCGCAATCAGCACTGCATTATGCCGCCCGGCCACCGTCTCCAGCGCTGTGCGGATAGCCATGTTCGCCGCAACACCACCGGCCACAACCAACCGCTTGCCATCAGCGCCGCCCTCGAACCCGGCCAGCGCCCGGTCCGTGCGCGCCGACAGACAGTCCGCAATCGCCGCCTGATAGCTGGCGCAGAGATCGGCGACGTCCTGATCGCTGAGGTCGCCCTTCTCCACAATCCGCGCGGCGGCCGTCTTCAGCCCGGCAAAGCTCATATCGAGACCATCCCGGTCCAGCAGCGGCCGCGGCAGCTTGTAGCGCGCCGGATCACCCGTCTTCGCTGTCCGCTCGACCGCAGGCCCGCCTGGAAAGCCAAGCCCCAATAGTTTGGCCAGCTTGTCGAATGCTTCACCTGCCGCGTCATCAATCGTTGTGCCAAGCCGGCGATACTGGCCAAGGCCCTGAACTTCCAGAAACTGGCAATGCCCGCCAGAGACCAGCAGCAACAGGTACGGGAACGGACAATCGGCCCCGAGGCGCGGGGAAAGGGCATGCCCCTCCAGATGATTGACCGGAATGAACGGTTTACTCGTCGCCAGCGCAATCGCCTTGCCGGTCATCATGCCGACCATGACCCCGCCAATAAGGCCCGGCCCGGACGTTGCCGCCACACCATCAAGATCGCTATAGGAAAGCCCGGCATCTGCCATCGCCGAAGCGACCACACGGTCTGCAACATCGGCATGGGCGCGCGCGGCAATCTCAGGCACCACACCGCCATAGGGCGCATGCTCCTCAACCTGTGAGCGCACGACCTCCGACAGCACCGTCACCGTGCCGCCTTCATGGCGCAGCACAGCCGCCGCCGTCTCATCGCAGCTCGATTCAATTCCAAGGACAGTAATGGCGGTCATGTCGCCCACTTAATGGCATGGCCTGCAGGACGGAAGATCAAATGGTCAGTCTTCGATCAGCGCCGACAGCATGGAGTGGACCCATGTCTCACGATCAAGATTGTAGGCCTTGAAGGTCGTCGCATAATCCCAATAGCACCAGCCAAAGCCGCGCTCTTCGGCGATTTCCCGAATGGCCCGCGTCCACGACACTCGAAGCGCCAGAGGCACTTCTTCATAGACGCCGAACTCGCCGAGAAACATTGGATGGCCTTCGCGGCTCGCAAATTTCGCTGCCCTGGCGGCTGCATCCTCCATCACCGCATAATCATTTGGCGTGCCCCAACGCGTCCCAACCGGCGGCGGCGGGTCAGCAAAGAAAGCGCCCTGATGGGTAAAATCATAAGGCTCATAAGTGTGGAAGGTCAGAATGATCCGGTCATCTTCCGGCGGCTTGCTTTTCAACAGCGCGTCCAGTCCGCCCCAACCGGCGCTGCCGACAATCACCCAGCGGTCAGGATGGTGCTCGCGCACGATATCCAGCAATTCCTGATTGATGCGGTCGGTCCGCTTCACACTCATCTTGTCATTCGGCTCATTCAAAAGCTCAAGGATCAGATTGTCGGGTGCGCCCTCGAACGCCTCTGACAATTGCCGCCAGATCCCCCGCAAACGCGCTTCATGCGCGTCGGGAAACGCCATCAGCTCATTATAGTGATGGAGATCGACGATGATCTTCAGCCCCGCCGCATCGGCCTCTGCCACGATGTCTTTCACACGTGCGAGGAAGGCCGGGTCAATTTCATAGGGCGCGCTCTGGCCTGCATGCGCGCTCCATTTGACCGGCAGACGTACCGTGTCAAAGCCAGCCGCCTTGATGCGCTCAAGGTCCTCAACGCGGACCGTATAGCCCCAGTCGCCCTCATTCGGGGCTTCCAGCGCGCCGCCTAGATTTATGCAGCGATCAATCGGGGACGCCGGGACATCATAGACCATATCGGCCTGCGCCGACGCATCACCTTTCGAGCATGCCGCCAGCGCAAGCATCGCAATCGGAAACACAAGAAGACGTATCATGAGGTGACCTTGGCGCTGTTTCATTAAGAAACTGCGCGCACAGCGCGTGCCAGTTGCCGCAGGCGCCATCTCTTGCAGTGCAGTTGCGGACAGATTAGCAGGTCCACAGCCCGCAAACAGCAGGAGAGACCATGTCCGCGATCAAGGCGCCGCGCCTCACGCTCAAAATCGGAACACGCGGATCCCCGCTTGCACTGGCACAAGCCCGCCAGGTTGCCGCCGATATCGAGCAGCTGGCCAATGGCGAGGTCACCTGCGAGATCGTCACCTTCACGACAGGCGGCGACAAGCTCACCACAGAGCGCCTGATCAATGCTGGCGGCAAGGGCCTCTTCACCCGTGAGATTGACCGCGCCGTCGATGAAGGCCGCTGCCATCTCGCCGTCCACAGCTTGAAGGACGTGCCCGGCGCGATCCCGGAGGGCCAGTCCCTCATCGCCTTCCCGAAGCGTGAAGACCCGCGCGACGGCTTCATCACCAAAACCGGCCTCACCCACCCGAAGGACCTGCCATCCGGCGCGGTTGTCGGCACCGCCAGCCTTCGCCGCGAATCCCAGACCCTCGCCATGCGCCCGGACCTGCAGATCGTCACGTTTCGGGGCAATGTGCAGACCCGTCTCAAAAAGCTCGAGGATGGCCTCGCCGACGCGACCTACCTCGCCATGGCAGGGTTGGAACGTCTCGGCATGACCCATGTCGCGACACCTGTGCCGGTTTCAGACATGATCCCGGCTGCCGGTCAGGGCATCATTACGGTTGCTATCCGTCCAGATGACCTTGGCGACGAGCTTTCTACGCTGCTCGCCGGGCTGGACCACGCTGAGAGCCGCCTCGCCGCCAGCGCCGAGCGCGCCTTCCTCGTTGAGCTTGATGGCTCCTGTCGCACCGCCATGGGCGGCCATGCGCGCCTTGAAGACGGCCTCTGGAAGTTCGACGGCGAAGTGCTGAAGCCAGACGGCTCTGAGCGCTGGGCCGATAGCTGCACGACGAGCGGCGATGCGAGCGAAGCCGAACTGGCCGACCTCGGGCGCGCCGCAGGGCGCCGCATCCGGGACGCGGCAGGCGGAGACCTCCCCGCCTATGAAGATGTCTAGCAGCCCGCCCATTCTGGTCATCCGGGCGGAGCCGGGCGCCAGCGAAACAGCAGGCCGCCTCAACGAGTTGGGTCTCACCCCCATCGCCTCCCCCGCGCTTGGACTAAGCCGGACGGACGCGCCCGTGCCTGATCTCTCCGCCTTTGAAGGGCTGATTTTCACCAGCGCAAATGGTGTCCGCTTCCTCGTCGAAGCTTGCGGCCCGGTCTCCCTTCCGGCCTGGTGCGTCGGGCCTGCCACGGCGTCCGAAGCACTTCGCGAAGGCTTCAGCCCCGTCCATCAATCTTCCGGCGATGCGCATGATCTTGCCCATTATATCGCTCACCACTGGAGCGAGGGCCGGCCACGCAAACTGCTCCACGTCGCCAATTCTGCCGCCAAAGGCATCGTGAAGGAGGCGCTCGGGGCCGAAGGCTTCGAGGTGACCTTCGCCCCGCTCTATGAGGCGACCCATGCAGCCGCCCTGTCCGACCCGGCAAAAGCCGTCCTGGCATCCGGCGAACCGGTCATCTGCCTCATCCATTCTGCAAAAGGCGCCGAAGCTTTCAAAGCACTTGCAGACGGCATTGATCTTTCTTCTGTGACATTCGTTGCTATCTCAGAACAGGCCGCTCGTCCGGTCCGGTCCGTTTCAGGCGCAGCGATCTCCATCGCCAGCCATCCAGACGAACCGCACCTAATGGACGCGCTGCAAGGGGTACTCGCCGCAAGGTGATCGTGTCACAATCGAACCGGTGGTGATGAGCCCCATTTGAGGGACCAATACGAATGAGCGAAGACAACAAAGACACAGACGACGCGATCGACGCCGAGTTCGAGCCTGCCGACAGCCCGCAAGAGGCTGAAGACGCGCAGACGACCACCGCCACCGCCACGCCTGTCGAACCTGAGAAGAAGACGAAGACATCCGGCCCCGGCTGGCTCTCATTCGGCCTTGTCTCATTGATCGCGCTCGGCAGCCTCGGTCTCTCCGTCTGGTCCTCCGGGCTGTTTGAGACATCGAAGCTGCCATCCACCACCGACACGGAGCTTGCCGCACTCACCGACCGCGAGGCCGACCTTCGCAAGACCGTTGAAGGCCTCTCCACCGATATCGACAAGCTCGAAACGCGCCTGGGCAAGGAAATCGGCGATCTCGATGCCCGCATCGCCGACGCCAAACCCTCCACACAAACCGCCGCCCCGGACAATAGCGGTGACCTTGCCGCCCTCAAGCAGCGCCTTAGCCGTCTCGAAACCCGCCTGACCGCCATAAGTTCTGGCGAGACCAGTGCCGGCGTCGACCCTGACCGTGTGGCAGAGCTTGAAACCGCCATTCAGTCCGCCAGCGGCGCCTCAGCCCAGCAATTGGCGGCCCTGCAATCAGACATCCAGACGCTCCGCACAGAGCTCGACGCGGTCAAATCCGCCCAATCCAGCACGGGTAAGGCTCTCGCCCAGCTGAAGAAAAGCACGCAGCAAATCGGCGACAATACCGCCCGCACGGTGGGTGCCTCGATCCTGTTCACCTCCATCGAGACCGCCGCCGCCCGCGGTGAACCCTTCGCCGAGCCCTACCGCGAGCTGAGCCAGCTGATGCCCGATGACCCGGACGTAAAAGCCCTCGCTCAGCCTGCCAGCTCGCCCGTCCCCACGCGCGCAGAGCTGAAGCAATCCTTCGAAGACCTTGCCGAAGAGGCCCGCCACGCAGACCCGAGCGGCACCGCGCAACCTGGCTGGATCGACAATATCTTCGGCGGCACGGTGAGTGTCCGGCGCTCTTCAGCCGACAGCCCAACGGCAAAACAACTCGACACCGCCCGTCAGGCCCTCGCGCGCGGTGACCTGAAGGCTGCCACGTCGGCCCTCAATGATTTGCCCGCCGAGCCCCGCAATGTGCTGGCCCCATGGCTTGCCGATGCGCAGCGCCGTTTGCAGCTTGAACAAAGTCTTGATGCTTTGCGCCTTAAATTGATCACAGCCAGACAATAGATAAGACCCAACATGATCGTTCTTTTCCTCATCATCTGCCTGATTGTCATTGCCGGACTGGCCGTGCTCTGGGCCTCGCGCCTGCCCGGCAGCGTCATCATCTCGCTCGGGCCTGACAGCGCTGTCGAGCTGAAGCTGGTCGTCGCAATCCTTGCCGTCCTGCTGCTTGGCGCGGCGATGGCGGTGATCTGGGGCGCGCTCACCGGCCTCCTCAAAATGCCGAAACGCTTCTCACGGTCTCGCCAGGCATCGAAGACGCGCAACGCCAACAAGGCGCTGGCCGACGGCCTGCTCGCCGCCGAGGCTGGTGATGTCAGCACCGCCCGCAAATATGCGAGCCGCGCCGCCCAGCATGCTGAGGACGACCGGCTGAAACTGCTGCTTGAAGCGCGGACCGCCGAAATCTCCGATGACTGGTCAGGGGCCGAGCGCGCCTGGGGCCAGCTGGCCGCCCTGCCCGGTGGCAAACTCGCCGGCCTTCGCGGCGCAGCCACCGCCGCCTCAGAGCGCGGTGACATCATCTCCGCTGAAGCGCGCGCCCGTGAGGCCCTTGAGCTTCGTAGCGATACCGACTGGCCGTTCAATTCCCTGTTCGACAGCCAGATCGCCCGCGGCCACTGGCAGGATGCCCTCAACACGCTGGCCATCGGTGAGAAACGCGGCGCCATATCCGGCGATAGCCTCCGCCGCCGCCGCGCCGTGCTCTACACCGCACTCGCCTGCAATCTGCCAAATGCTGAGCGTCAGGACGCGCAGAAACTGCTCGCCGACGCCATCCGCGCCGCGCCGACCTTCCCGCCTGCCGCCTATCACGGCGCGCGCCAGCTGAAAGTCAGCAATAAGCTGAAAGCGGCCCAGGGCGTGCTGGAGCTTGGCTGGAAGGCCAATCCGCATCCGGCCCTCGCCCAGCTCTGCCGCCGACTTGACCCGGACGACACGCCAAAAAGCCAGATGGCCCGCCTCGAAGCCCTCGCCAATACCAATCCGGACGCCCGCGAAAGCCGCATCCTGAAAGCCGAAATCGCCATGGCGACCCGCGAATGGACGAGCGCCATCCGCGAACTTGCCATCCTCGTTGAAGAACGCCCGACCGCCCGGCTCTGCCTGCTGCTGGAACAGGCCCTTCGCGGCTATGGCGACACCGCTGAAGCCGACCGCTGGGGCCGCATGGCGATCACCGCCTCGCGTGAGGCTGAATGGTCCGACATTGATCCGAATGGCACTGCCTTTGACTATTCCCGCCGTGACTGGGCGCGCCTTGTCTACGCCTTTGGCGACGCGGGCAATCTCGTCCATCCGCGCTATGAAACCTATGGACGGGAGCTCGAGGCCGGTCGCCACATCGCGCTTCCCGCCCCGGTCGCCAGCAGCCAGCCGGCCGCCCGCCCGGGCGCGGCAGCCGCTTTGCCGCCGGTCGAAAAGCGCACCACGACAACCCTGACACAGCCGCCGCTCGATTATGTCTCTGACGATGACGACGCTTAACGCCCGCCGCATCTGAAAAGCAGGCTTGCGGGCGCGCCATCCAAACGGTATGGAGGCGCCTTCAATTGGTTCGCCGCTATAGCTCAGCTGGTAGAGCATCGCATTCGTAATGCGGGGGTCAGGTGTTCAAGTCACCTTAGCGGCACCATTCATTTCCCGGTTTGCTTCGCAAAATTTTTGGTCCAGTGGACCAAAAATAGGAAATGAGTGCGGCGGCAGCCGCCATTCCAAACAATCTGATTTTACGGAATGAATGCCCCGGCAGGGACCTCAGGTCTTGAGTCCGTATCGGCGCTGCATGCCTCATATAAATCGCGTTCAAGGCTGCTCCAGTTCGATCCGTGATGAAGTCCGCCCCGAGCTGATCTGGTCTCGCAGGACCAGACACCCCCCTAAAAAAAGCGCCTGCAGAGAGCTTGAATTCGGCGCGGTGTGGCAAAAGCCAAATCTCCGCCTCTGTTGATTTCATTACTGAACCGAGCATATATTGATCTCAATTGTTCGGCTTCGCAGCGTGTTCGTCTTGGATAAACACAGTGCGATCCGGATCGGGCGGCGACTGGGGCTATCTACATTGCGGGTAAATAAGTGGCAGGGGGTCGACCCTGACAGCAATCTGGATTTCTCTCCCGCGCAACACCGTCTTGCCCGGTCCCCATCTTCTGAATCTTTTTCCCTGATGCCAGCCTTTTACCGCCGCGAAGCGACCGGGCTGGCCTATCCAATCCATGCTGAAGAGGAGAGAGCTCAAAATGCTCGGTAACAAGAACACGTCCACAAAGTGGAAAAGCAAAGGATTGGGCGTCCTGGCGCTTGCGCTCGCGTCCACACTGGCCATTTCGCCGACCGCAAATGCCAAGGAGTTCACCTATGACAACCTGCTCTATGGCTGGATGAAGCTCGACAATTATTTCGACTATGACAGCAATGTCGACTGCTACATGCGCATGTACCGCTACGAAGTCTGGCAACGCTCCCGCGACGATGAATTCCTTCGCGACGACAAGCGTAATGAAACGATCGACATCATGAAGTCGCGCGTTGGTGAGGCGAACCTCGAAGATGTCTTCACGATCCGCACCAACAAGGATTTCGGCGACTATGATTTCGATACCAACAAGTTCGAATTTTCGCCCATTTCCAAGACGTCCTATTTTTATGAGCGCAAGAACAATACCTGCGGCCTGCCCTCGGAAATCCGCGTAAAGTTCGACAATTCGGACCTTATCGACGGCATCGCCATGTCAAAGGATGAGGCGCAGGAGTTCCTGACCTCCCGCAAGCGCAATGGGGATGTCGATCGCAGCGTCGCCCTGGAGATCGACTTCGTTCTGCAGGCGCGCGACGGAAAGATGCTGCAAGGCCATATCGTCGAAGCCCGCGTGCTGAATACTGCCCGCTACCGCGACCTCGATGGCCGCACGTTGGCCGAATATACCGGCTCGGCGCCTGCGGCGACTTCCTCGGTGGCGGCGTCACCCAAATCCCTCAGTCTTTTCGGCATAGTCCCCGGCGGATCGCTGCAATCGATCAAGGATGAGCTTCCGCGGGGTAGCGTGGTCTGCAATCCGGCAGGGGGCGAATGCGAAGTGCATCTCAAGACCGGCCAGAAGCTCGTCGCCAAACTCGACAGCAGCAACACCGTCACATCACTCGAACACCGCGTAAACGCTGGCAGCCAATCGATGAGCGATACTGTGGATGAGCTGAAGGCCGTTTACGGCCTGCCCAGCGGCGACACCAACCAGAAGCCGAAGGCGGGCGGGTTCAGCACATTCGGCAGCGTCCCCGCGAGCCAGGGACAGCGCAAGCTCACCTGGCGCTCGGATGATAACGAACTTCAATCCATCATCTTCTACGGCGCCGGCAAGCCGACCGAAGTCGTGACATCCATCCGGTCACGCTAGGGCACAAGGAGATCACACATCATGATGAAACCTATTTCAATCGCGCTCGCCGCTCTGGCAATTGTCGTCGTTCCGGCCTGCTCGGGTGGCGAAGGCGGCGGACCGGGCAAAACCGAGGCCAACAAGCTTGCGCAGCTCGACCCGCCAGAAGCCCGCAACCGGATCATGGAGAACGGGTATCAGCCAGACCAGCAAGGCTTTCGGGAGAGTGTGGATTATCTCGACGCAGATACCGCAGCGCTTTTCATCGCCGCTGGTTATGACGCCAATGCGATGGCTGATGCGCTCAGCTATCCGGCGAACCGTGCGGGGGCCTATGAAGAACCGAAACTTCCAGCAAACCTGAATGCAAACTTCGCTGACCCAGCCTATCGCTCGATCCTCGCAACCATGTTCGAGAACGGCTTTGCCCCCTCCGAACCGCTACAAGCCGGAACGACCACCAGTCTGACGGCAGAAGCCTTAAGGCTGAGCGATCAGGATTTTATAGATTTTCTTGACAAGCACGGCGCAGACTGGAACGCCAAGCCCGGCTGCTATCAGCACAATCCACGCTGCAAGAACCCCGGCACTATGGCCGGATGGCTGTTCTATGCCCCTACAGCAACAAAGGCATGGACGCTTGAAGACGCCCTTGCTGCCTATGGCCGCCTGCAAACGCTGACCAGCGACGATGCCGATACCAGCGACGAAACCTCAGCCGATCCCTATCTGATGGCGGCAATCGCCTATCACAAATTTCTGTGGTCAGCTGATAATGCCGAAGTGGACACCATCTGGCAGGCGGCCGGAAGCCCACGCGTTATCTTGCCCTACGGCAAGTCGGTCGAAAAAGAGGCCCAGAACAACACACCGCTTAAACCGACGGGCAATCCTGACTGGGACAAGAATGACAAAGCCCTTCGCGGTCTCAGCAATATGGGCAAGCAGAACCGCCAGCGCCGATATCTACTCGATCAAGTATTTGGGTGCATCGCTGACAATGGCGGCGACTATTATGCCTGTCTGGAAAATCCGCCCGCCGAAGACTGATTTTCAGCCAAATCTCAAAGCCCCGGCCAAAGCGGTCGGGGCTTTTTTCATGTCCGCCGCGCCGCATCGTGGACCCCTACCCCAACGGATAATCCGCCACCGCCTCATAGAGCGAGGTCTTGCCCGCGCGCGGCACGCTTTCGAACAGATGAAACCGGTCCGCCGTCCATGGGCCGGCCCGCAGCACCTGCCAGCGTTCAGACCAGGCCATGGCCGCCTCCAGTGGCGTGTCGCTGCAATAGGCCATCGTAATATGCGGCTTGAACGGCTTGTCGTCCAGGTCGAGCCCGAGCCGCGCCGAAATCTTCCGGCACCGGCGCGCCAGCTCATCAAGCTCAGCCGAGCGCTTCACCGTCGCGAAGACCGAATTGGGCTCCTTGCGCCCAAACCAGCCCGCGCCCTCAATCTCCAGATCAAATTGCGGCGCCTCGATATCTCCAAGTGCGGCATCCAGCTCCTCGGCGACAGGCTCGGTCATCTCGCCGAAATAGGCGAGCGTGATGTGAAAATGCATGCGCTCACGCCAGCGCCCGCCGGCAAGCCCCGTCTGCAATGGCAAAAGGCGCATCGCCACATCGTCGGGCACAGGCAAGGCAGCAAAAAGGGTCAGCATACCGCCACCAGACAAGCAAAAAGCCCGGCCATCAAGACCGGGCTTTCAAAAAACATTTCACGCAGAGCGTGAGCTGTTCGCCGACTAGCCAGCCAGCTCGTCCAGCTTGCCGAAGTGCTCGGCCAGAAGATAGTAAAACGTCACACGCGACTTGTGGCTGCCCTCAGGCTTCAGCGTTTCGCACACTTTGCCAATCGCCGCGTCGATTTCCGCATTGGTTTGCGACAGGCCAAGCTTGTTGCGACAGAACTTGTCGCGCACGCGCTGAAGTTCGGTCTCGTCCGAGCATGACACCAGCGATGAATCCCGGTTTCTCAGAGCAATGCCCAGATGGCCGACAATTTTTTCTGCCGCCTTCTGATTATATCCTTTTGCGTATTTCTTGACATTGTCCGCATACGCCGATGCATCTGCCATATATTGTTCCCCTCAAATTTCTTAAATCGTCCCACTGCCGCCACGACAGCGTTGGTATGCTGCCGTCGAGGAAAGGGAAAGTCAAACAATCCTTTGGCCTACGGACACGGTGAGGGCTGGCGCTGATGAAGGGCATTTACGTCGGCCTCCATCTCATCGGTCCAGTCAACGCTGAACGCATCGATACAGATTTTCAGCTGCTCCATCGTGGTCGCGCCGATAATCGTCGAGCCCATGAAGTGGCGCGTATCGCAGAACTTGATCGCAAAGGCGGACGGATCGACGCCATACTTGGCCGCGAGATCCACATAAGCGTTGATCGCCTCGTCCGCGCCCGGCTTCTCATACCTGCTGAGGCGGTCGAACAATTGCTTGCGGGAGCCTTCGGGCAGCGCGCCATCGCGATATTTCCCCGACAGATAGCCTTGCGCCAGCGGTGAATAGGCCAGCAGGCTGACCTTCTCGCGCACGCAGCATTCTTCAAGATCACCTTCAAACGTACGGTTGACGAGATTGTAGGCATTCTGGATCGACTGCATGCGCGGCAACCCGCCCTTGTCGCTCTCGGCAATGAACCGCATCACGCCATAGGCGTTCTCGTTGGAAAGCCCGAGATGGCGGATCCGGCCCGCCTTCACATGCGCCTCGAGGTGGGAGAGAATCTCCTCGAACGGCTCATAATCGACCGTGTATGTGCTCGCGTCAGCCTTGCTGCCGAACATCCCCACCGGCCGGTCGGGCCAGTGCAGCTGATAAAGGTCGATATAATCGGTCTGCAGACGTTTCAGGCTTTTCTCGACCGCCTCATCGATCTGCGCCTTGGTCTGGCGGGTCATCTGGACGTCGCCATCGCGCGTCCATGTCATTGGCGAGCGCCCGGAAATCTTCGAGGCGAGGATGATGTCCTTGCGTTTGCCGGTCTTCTTGAACCAGGTGCCGATGATCCGCTCGGTTGAGCCTTGCGTTTCCGGCTTGGGTGGGACCGCATACATTTCGGCGGTGTCGAAGAAATTTATGCCGCGCTCGACGGCATAGTCCATCTGCGCGTGGCCTTCTTCCTCGGTGTTCTGCTGCCCCCAGGTCATCGTACCGAGACAGCAGGCCGTGATATCGATATCGGTAGTGCCCAGTTTTCTCATTTTATCATGCATGCCGTCAGTCTCCCTTTTGTGCGCCGAACCTAGGGATCAGCGCTGCGTACTGGCAACCGGTTTTGCTTGAATTCAGCCTGCTTTTCCCACATATTATCGCTAATCGGCATGACGATCATGCCGGCCTTTCGAAAGAGGGATAAATGAACGACTTCAATCAATCTGTTGCCCGCGGCAGGACTTTGGACGCGAGCATCGATCAGGGGCTTCGCAGCTTCATGCTCGGCGTTTACACCAAGCTGACCTGGGGCATCCTGCTCGCTGGCGCGCTCGCATATGTTGCAGGCGCTGTTCCGGCAGTTCGCGACATCGTGCTCACCGCGCCGATCTATTACGTATTGGCATTTGCACCGGCTGCCCTGATCTTTGGCTCGATGTTCTTCATGAAGAACCCATCGCCAACCGGATCTGCCATACTCTACTGGGCGATTGTGTCGACGATCGGCCTCGGTATGGGCGTCTACGTTGCGATGGCCGAGATGGGCATTTCATCACAGACCGCTGGCGGTATTCAGCAAAACATCAACTACATGGTGATCGCGAAGGCGTTCTTCATTACGGCTTCAGCCTTTGGCGCGCTAACCCTTTGGGGCTACTCAACCAAGCGTGACCTGTCGGCCATTGGCAGCTTTGCCATCATGGCGATCTGGGCTCTGTTTGCCGTGTCTGTGGTCTACATGATCCTGCCAATGCTCGGCCTGATTGGGCCATCTTCCGGCATGGAATGGCTGATTTCCGGCGGTTTCGCCCTGATCTCGGCGGTTCTCGTCGCCTGGCAGACACAGGAACTGAAGGAAGGCTATTACCAGCTTGCTGGCGATCACCGCAGCATGGCAGTGATGACCAATTGGGGCGCGCTGAACTTCTTCATCATGTTCGTGAACATGTTCCGCTTTGTCTTGATGCTGCTCGCGTCTCGCGACTAAGCCATCGACCAGACCTAAAAACAGGAAAAGCCCCGGTGCAGACGCATCGGGGCTTTTTTCTTGACTCGCTGGCCTCTCTATAGAAAATCGAGAACAGATCAGGAACTCAAAATCCTCTGGAGCCGGTCATCACTGACGATCCCCTCAATCCCCAGGCCGCCCATATTTGCAGGGGCGTGTTACGCCTCTTCGCGGATATGAACCTTGCCGGGGTGACAGAGATGACGCTCGCCAATGGACGGCGCGCCGATATCGCGGCGATCGATGCGTCAGGGGAGATCACCATCGTCGAAGTCAAAAGCTCGGTGCCTGACTTTCGCGCCGATGCAAAATGGCCAGACTATCTGCCCTATTGTGACCGCTTCTATTTCGCCGTCGGCCATGGCTTTCCCAAAGACCTTATCCCCGAACATGTCGGCCTTATCGTCGCGGACGGGTTTGGCGGGGCGGTCCTGCGCGCCTCCGGCCGCACACCCCTCGCGCCTGCCCGTCGCAAGGCCGTGACGCTGCGCTTTGCCCGCCTTGCCGCCAATCGTCTGTCCTTTGGCGCAGAACCCATTGCCGGTGATTTATTGAAAGAGGCCTGATGCGTCCCACTGGACGCGGGAAGGCCTAACCCCTAGCTGATCAGTCATGAGTCTTGCCTATCCCCTCGCCCAGTCCGGAGAAGACGCCCTGAAAGGCGTCGGCCCCGCCGCGCGCACGCGCTATGAGGCCGAGGATATGGCCGGGGACGCCGAGATTCTCTCGCTGGAAACCGAATGGCTGAAACCGGCCACCGCTGATCTGCCCGCCCTGATGAAGCAGGCCGAATCTGGCGAGGCCAAAGGGTTCATGCAGGTCTATGAAGATGCTGATGGCATGCCGGTGCTCGCCGTCACCTTCTGGAAACTCGGCGCACCGGTGAACCCTAAACCGGCCAAGGCTGAAACAAAGACCGCGCCTGCATCCCCAGAGACGCCGCCCAAACAGGAAAAGCCCAAGCGCGAGGAGATCGATCACACCGATGATCTCTATTTCCGCCATGGCCGCACCCGGAAGGCGCCCCGCAAACCGCAATCAGATCCGCGTCAGATGGACCTCTTTGTCAGCCCGGACCAGCGCGGCTATGAGCGCAAGGATCCGAACAATCCAAACACCATGCTAACTGAAGAAGAAGGCACCGGGACGACGTTTGGCGGCGGAGAGTCAGGCGCTTCCGAAGAGGATTGAAACGGCGCGCGCCCCTAGGCCCAGGGCCAGTACGACAATCAGTATGGCCGCTAATGTGCGCAGTCCGGGTTTCTCTGCATCGGTGACGTCATCGCGCCACCATCTGGCGATTTGATTGGTCATGTCGCAACTTTAAGCCGCACAACGCCCCCCCTCCAACCCTCAGGCAGGCTTGAATGTCAGCGCCGCGCCATTGTTGCAGTACCGCAGGCCTGTCGGGGCCGGTCCGTCCTTGAAGACATGACCCTGATGGCCGAGGCATCGCGCGCAGTGATATTCGGTCCGCGTCATGAAGAGCGTATTGTCAGCCTTGGTCCCGACCGCGCCGTCGATGACTTCATAAAAGCTCGGCCAGCCGGTGCCGCTATTGTACTTCCATTCGGATTTGAACAGCGGAAGGTCGCACCCTTTACAGTGAAAGACGCCTTCGCGCTTCTCGTCATTGAGGGGCGAGGTAAAGGCCCGCTCGGTGTCTTCCTTGCGCAGTACATTGAATGAAGCTGGGTCCAGCCGCTCGCGCCATTCGGCCTCGGTCAGCTGACGCCACTTGGTGTCCGCATACTCTGTCGTCGAGGCGCCGGGGACGTCTGCCTCGCTTCTGGAATTGGTGCAGGCGGCGATAATGGTCCCTGCGACACCCCCTAACAGGATGCCGCGGCGGGAAAAGCGTTTCGATATCTGTGTCATAGCAGGGAATATAGGGCGCCTGCGCGAAGCTTCGACTCACAAATGCGTGTGGATAAAGTGAGCGTGAGAGCCACCTGCAGTGCGATCCGGGGTCGCCAGACCCGCCCGCAGCGACTAGAACCCGCGCTCATCGACCAGGGTTAACCGGAGCAACAGTCATGGATGACGCCAAGCTGACAGACGCCGCACGCGAAAAGCTGCGCCTCACCGTCGAGCGTATCGAACGCCTCGAAGAAGAGAAAAAAGAAGTCGCTGACCAGATCAAGGATGTCTACGCCGAGGCCAAAGCCATGGGGTATGACACCAAGGCGCTGCGCCAGGTCGTTCGCGTCCGCAAACAGGACCGCCAGGAACGCGAAGAGCAGGAAGCCGTGCTGGAAACCTATCTGATCGCGCTGGGCGAGATCTAGCGCAGGTCCTTTGGCCAGTGTTCAGGGCGTGGGCGCGAGACCTCCACCTTTGCGTTTTGATCAGACCGGCCTGAAGTGATGGCATCTGGTCTGGGCGTTCAATGAGAGAAAGAACTCATGGACTAAGTCGAGGGTTGAGACCCTAGCTCGGCAGAAAGAACAGAAGGCTGCAGAAATAGGATCGAGCAAAGCTAGAATGGCCGCACTCTCCCTTTGGTTGACTCTGCTTCATCCAATGATTAATTAGGAATTGTTAATCATTGTCGGGGGGCAGCCAAATGAATATGCGTCTAGCGTGCGTAGTATCAGCGGCGATAATTTGTTCGGCCTTCACAGCGCAGGCTGTGCCGATTGATGAAGTCGTTCCTAGCGCGCGATACTCAGTGAGCGGGGTGGGCTCCAATAGAACCGCAATTGCAGTCAAAGTTGATTCTCAAAGCCGCAAAGTATTAATTCGCTACGATGACAATGCGCGCACGGAATGGGTAAGTTCAAGTCGGCTGCTTCGCAGCTATGAAGACTCATTCAGTGACGACGTCGGCGAAACGGCACTTTGGGGCATAGGTGCCGCGGTACTGCTTTGTGCTTTGACGGACGGCTGCGGAGACGAGACATCATCGGCATCTTCCACCTCATCATCAACGAACGGTTTCGGTATTAAGGTGACGAATAATTGTCATAAAGAGATATCGATTCTCATCCACTACAAAGATTTATCCAACGACTGGAACACCAAATACTGGTGGAATTTCGACCCCTATGAAACGAATTACCTAAGCTCGGAGGACAATAAACGGTTAAAAACAAACAACTCCATAATGTACTATTATGCTGTTGGTGATGGATATGTTTGGGAGGGAGACGCCCACTCCGTGAAAGTTGGCGGCAACACCTACGGTTTGAAAAAATTTGAAGACAGTCAGGGCGATACAGAGCTGACCTTCACTTGTAGTTCATGACTGCTTCGCAATAGAACTCCCAAGTTTCTCAATTGTGTTGCTCAACATCGCACTAAATAGTATTTTCTGTCATCTAGTTCAGTTTTCTGCTGGCATCCAATCGAATAAGGGCGATGGTCGTTTGAATACTGATCGAAGTTAGCGGAAAAATGAAACGAACAGCTTTTCTCGGGTTGGGCAAAGCTGCGGATTTTACGGCGCGTGCGAGGGCCCTGAACTGTCGGACTGGGGTAAAAGTTCCTGCAGGAATTTGACGAGCGCATATAAACCCTAGGCTCGACCTTCGCTGACCAGATCAAGGATGTCTACGCCGAGGCCAAGGCCATGGGATATGACACCAAGGCGCTGCGCCAGGTCGTCCGCGTCCGCAAGCAGGATCGCCAGGAACGCGAAGAGCAGGAAGCCGTGCTGGAAACCTATCTGATCGCGCTGGGCGAGATCTAGCGCAGGTCTTTCGGCCAGTGTTCAGGGCGAGCCCCAAGGCCAATCGCCCGCGCTGGCAAACGCCGCAGCAATGCCACCTTGTCGAGCGTCCGCACCATGAGCGGGGGCCGCTTTGGCGAGTTGCCCCTGATGGCTGGCAGCAGCACTTTCTCATGCACGAAGACCTGGGCCGACTGGGTGACTTTCGCGGGCCATTCGCGCCGCTCCTGAACGGCGGCAAGCGCTTCCCCTGTCACTGTCCCGGCCAGCAAATGCGGCCCCAGCATACGCGCAGCGGCAATTGCGTCCTGCAGCGCCAGATTGATCCCGACGCCGCCAACCGGTGACATGGCATGCGCGGCGTCGCCAATCGCGAGAAAGCCCTCGCGCCACCATCGCAGCAGCCGGGACACCTGCACGTTCAGCAATTTGACATCGTCAAAGCTTGTCACCGCGTCCAGCCGACCTTCGAGCGGGGCTGCAAGCGCGCCAACCTTCTCCCGGAACGCTTCAATCCCCGCCTCTCTGACGGCTGCCTCGCCGCCCTTCTCGATCAGAAAGGCGCATTGCCAATAGCTGCCGCGATTGATCGTCACCAGGAAGCCGCCCGGCCCGACATAGCCGAAGGATTGTTCATCGCCGTCGCCTTCTTCGCGCGGCACGCGGAACCACAGCACATCAATCGGCGCGCCCTTGTCGACGAGCTTCAGACGCGCAGCGTCCCGCATGGTGGAGTCCCGCCCGTCACAGGCAACCGTAAGCGGCGCGCGGATACGATACTCCCCGTCCGGACCGCTCGCCCTAACCCCCATGATCTGCCCCTGCGACCCGATAAGCTTGTCAGCACGGGTCGACATCATCAGCCGGAAATTCGGCATCTTCCGCGCCTCATCCGCGACGAAGTTGAGAAAGTCCCATTGCGGCATGAAGGCCACGAATTTCGCCTCCGTCGGCAGATGGGTGAAGTCCACCATCTGATAGGGCTTGCCGTTGAAATTGAGGCCAATGCGCTCTGTTTTCTGATGCGGGTGCTTCAGGAAAGCTTCCAGCAGGCCCAGCTCATGCAGCACCTGCATGGTTGAGGGGTGAACCGTGTCACCGCGAAAGTCTCTCAGGAAATCGCCATGCTTTTCCAGCACTGTGACGTTCACGCCCTGCCGCGCCAGCAAATAGCCAAGCATGATGCCGGCCGGTCCGCCGCCCGCAATGCAGCACTGGCTTTCAATCGACTCTACCAAACGCTTATCTCCACCTTGCTGGCACGGGATGAACGCGCGAGGTTTGCGTTCGGCGCCGGGCCAATTATTCTCTAGTGCAGCATGCCACGCGATATTGACGAGAAAAAGAAACGAAAAGCTCTGCGCAAGCTGCGCAAGGCGGCTGATCTCGCTGCGCGCGGCGAAGGCCCGAAGCTGTCTGACTGGGAAAAGGAGTTTCTGCAGGAGGTCGAGGAACGCATCGAAACCTTCGGCTCGGCCTTTGCCGATCCGGACAAGGGCAATCTCGATGATCCGATGTCAGCCCTTCAGACCCAGAAGCTGCGCGAGATCGACAAGAAAGCACGCGGCAAAGGGGGCGGCTTCAAGACGCGCAAGCCACTCGGCGCCGGCAAGAAACCCGCCTTCAGCCCGCGCATCCGCCAGCTCGACGACGATGTGGACGCTGAAAAACCTGCCGCACCGCCCCGGCCCGAACCCGGCACAAAACCGATCCTGGGCCTCGTCAAGGCGAGCGAGCTGCCAGACCGGCCTGAAAAACCTGTCACTGCGCCAACCAAGCGCGCAAAACCGGTGCTGCGCCTGATCAAGTCAGATCCGGACGACACCTAAGCGCGGCAAACCTGCCCAGCCGACTCGACTTGGCCCCCCGCCATCCTAGCTTTCAGCTGAGATACGCAATTGGAGCGAACGGGTATGAAAACAGTCGTCATCACAGGCGCCTCCAGCGGCATTGGCCGCGCCGCAGCAGAATATCTCGCCGGTCAGGGCTGGCGCGTCTTTGCAGGCGTTCGAAAGATGTCGGATGGCGAGCCACTGAAAAAGGCCAACAGCAATATCAAGCCGATCATTCTGGATGTCGCCAAGACCGATCAGGTCCGCGCTGCGGTTGAAACCGTCTCCAAGGCACTCGACGGACAAACCCTGGACGGTCTCGTCAACAATGCCGGCATCGCAAATATGGGCCCGCTCGCCCTCCAGCCCGCGGATGAGTTTCGCCAGCATTTCGAGGTCAATGTCTTCGGCACGCTGAACGCGACGCAAGCCTTCCTCCCCCTGCTCGGCATGGACACCTCCCGCATCGGCAGCCCCGGCCGCATCATCAACATTACCTCGCTTGGCGGGCGCATCGCCGCCCCTTTCCTCGGCGCCTACACCGCGACCAAGCACGCGGTTGAAAGCATGACCGACAGTTTCCGCCGCGAGCTGATCATCTATGGCATCGACGCCATCGCCATCGGCCCCGGCTCGGTGAAGACCCCGATCTGGGATAAGGCCGAGGACATGAACAAGGATGAGCCCTACGCCAATTCCGCCTGGGCAGAGCCGATCAGCAAATTCTCAGACACCATGCTGAAAGGCGGGCGCGAAGGCCTTGAGCCGGAAAAGATCGCTCAGGTCATCGAAACCGCGCTCACCGATTCCAGCCCCAAGGCGCGCTATGCCCCCGTGCCAAACAAGTTCACCAACTGGACCATCCCGACCCACATCCCGAAGCGCTGGCTGGACAAGATTTTTGCGAGCCGTTTCGGCATGGAAAAGCCGGACTGACCACGCGGCACCGATTGCGCTTGTCGCCAGCGGCTCTACCCTCGACCGAAAATCGAGGAGACAAAAGCGATGAGCGATCTGGTTCTACGCATCAATGATAACGGCATCTGCTGGCTCACCCTGAACCGGCCGGACAAGCTCAACTCGCTGACCGTGGCCATGTTTCGTGAACTGCGTGAGCACATCATCGACCTGAAATCAGACGACAGTATCGGCGTCGTCATCCTGCGCGGGGCGGGCAAATGCTTTTCCGCCGGACATGACCTTGGCGACATTGCCGAGGGCGAGAAAGTCCCCTCCCGCGGCTGGCATTCAGAAACCCTTCGCCTGATGGAAAAGCTGCCCAAGCCGGTTATCGCCGCCGTTCATGGGCACTGCTATACCGGCGCCCTCGAAGTCGCGCTGGCGGCAGACTTTATCCTCGCCTCCCAGTCGGCCAAATTCGCCGACACGCATGCCAAATGGGCGCTCACCCCGATCTGGGGCATGAGCCAGCGCCTGCCCCGCCGCGTCGGCATCGCCACCGCCAAACGCCTCATGTTCACCGCTGAAACCGTTCGCGCAGATGAGGCTCTCCGCATTGGCCTCTGCGAAGCGGTCTACCCGGATGAAAGCTTTGAGACAGACCTTGAAGCCTTCGCCCGCCAGATCCTCGCCAACTCGCCCTTCAGCCATGCCGCAAACAAGCGCCTTCTCGAAGCGACCGACATGGACGCCCTCGATGCCGGCTTGCAATGGGAAATCATGGAGAATGAAGGCGTTGGCCCTGACATGCAGGACCGCATCGCCGCCTTCATGAAGAAATAGGCTCACGCCATCACGACCAGCGCCACGATGCTGGCGGTCAGCACCGCAAGGCCCGCCAGCTCGCGCGCATTGATCTTCTCCTTGAAGACGAACCATGAGGTCAGGATGGTGAAAATGATCTCGACCTGCCCGACCGCACGGACATGGGCGGCATTCTCCAGCGTCATCGCCGTAAACCAGCCGAGCGAAGCCAGCATGCCGGCGACACCGACCAGTCCGGCAATCTTCCAGGCGCGGAAGACGCGCGATAGCTCACCCGCCTCCTTCAGCTTCAGAAAGACGCTGATCACCAAGGCCTGAAACGCCAGGACACAGGCCAGCGTCAGGCTGGCCCTTAAAAGCGCAGGCCCATCCCCCAGCGCCAGAGACGCCCCTCGAAAGCACACGGCCGACAGACCAAAAAATCCGCCTGAAACGATGCCGTAAATCACGCGGCCATCAAGGGCGAAACGCGACTTGCCCGGCTCTGCAGGCAACGAGATCAGCAGGATGCCGACGAGCCCTGCAATGATCGCCAGCAAAGCCGGCAGGCTAATCCCTTCGCCCAGCAGCACCAGGCCGAAGAGCGCCGTCTGCAGCACTTCAGTTTTCGTGAACGCCGTGCCCACCGCGAAATTTCGATAGGAAAACAGGTGGATCATGCAGCCCGTCGCAATGATCTGCGCAAGGCCGCCCACCACCATCAGGCCGGTAAACCGGATACCCGGCATGGTCATAACGGTATCGCTGGTGCCCCACAGCACAGCCGCCACAATGGCCGCGAGCGGAGCCGCATAGATAAACCGCGCCGACGTCGCCCCCCAGATGCTAAGCTCGCTGCGAAGCTTCTTCTGCAAGAGCGAACGCAGATTCTGCGCAAAGGCAGCTGCAAATGTGATCGGAATCCAGAGAACCATCGCCGCGCTTGTTCAGCCTTCAAAGGCTCACGTCAATCGCTCTCAAATGATCATAGCAACCAGAGGATCACCGAAAGCGTCGCTGTCCCGACAATAAAGAGCAGTGAAATCCGTCTGAAATTGGAATGACCCATCGGCGTGGCCGCGTGGGAGTCCATCCGCTCTGCGAGGTTGCAGGCTTTCGCCTGTGCCAGCCAGAAGACGATGATCGCAATGACCAGAAAGATGCTCGCGCCGGCCTTGGCGAGCCAGGTCGGCTCGACCACCCGGAAGATTGCCTGGAAACCAAGCCCAAGAGCGGCTGACGCGAGCCCGGTTCGCATCCAGCCCGCAAAGGTGCGCTCATTGGCCAGGATCGTCCGGTCTTCAGCCCAGTCAGTGCGATCATGGGCGAGGTCGGTCCGCTCTTCGGCAAGATCATTCGAGGTCGGCATACCAGATTAACGGATTGAAACCCGTTTCGGTTCACCCGCGCGGATGCGCGCTCGCGTGAACGGCGCGCAAGCGCTCTGAATCCACACCGGTATAGACCTGCGTTGTCGAAAGGCTCGCATGGCCAAGCAGCGTCTGGATCGCCCTCAGATCAGCCCCATGCGAGAGAAGATGCGTTGCAAAGGCATGGCGCAGCGCATGCGGCGTCGCCGTTTCCGGCAGGCCGAGCGCCCCGCGCAAGCCCTGAACGCCCCGCTGCACGATCGCCGGCTGCAACCGTTTGCCCCGCGCCCCATAAAAGAACGGCGTCTCCGGCCCCATCCGGTAAGGGCAAAGCCGGGCATATTCATTCATCGCATCACGCACCGCCGGGATCAGAGGCACCAGACGCACCTTGCCGCCCTTGCCAGTAATCCGCAGGCGCGCAGGCGCATTTGCCATCCCGCCATCGAGATTCAGCGCCTCTGAAATCCGTAAGCCCGCCCCGTAGAGCAGGGTCAGCACCGCGACATCGCGCGCGGCAATCCACGGCTCTTTGCCAAACGCTTCGGCGGTCTCGATCATGTCGCGCGCCGCCGAAACAGACACCGGCCGCGGCAGACGGGCACTGCGGCGCGGCCCCTGCAGGAAGGCGATTTCCGGGTTTTCGATACCGTGATGAAGGTCCAGCCAGTGGTAAAATGTCTTTATCGCCGACAGCACCCGCGCAATCGACGCGTCCGACAGGCCATCGCGCCGCCGCTTGGCCAGAAAGGCGCGAATGTCGCTCGCATGCAGATACCGGAACGCCTTGATCGCAATCTCTTCACCGAGATGCCCCTCAAGAAAGCCGAAAAACGTCTCAAGATCGTGGCCATACGCCTCAACCGTATTGTCGGCGAGACGCCGCTCATGACCGACATAATCGAGAAAGGCGCTGAGAATCTCCATGCCATCAGTGTCAGCGCGAGAGATTAAGAGGATGTTGAGGCACCATCACACACAGCCCGGATGGTGAGCGAAGTCGAACCAGGCGGGCAGCAACCGTTGAGCAGCACCCTTCGACAAGCTCAGGGTGAGGAGACGTTTGAGATATAAAACAACCTCATCCTGAGCCTGTCGAAGGACTGAGCCTGCCTGCCCCTGCGAAGGCAGGGGTCGAAGCCTCATCCTGAGCCTGTCGAAGGATGAAGCCGCACACCCCCAACCCCTACCGCCCGGTAAAAACCGGCGTCCGCTTCTCGATAAACGCCGCCGCGCTTTCCTTGGCATCCTCAGTCTGCATCAGCCGCCTGATCTCGGTGATCGCCCACTTGCCCGTGTCCCGCCAGTCCGGGTCGAGCGTGCGACGAAGCCCTGCCTTCAGCGCCTGTACCGCCTGTGGCGGGTTCGCCGCGATCTTTTGCGCAAGGCCTATGGCCGTCGGCAATAGTTCCGCCTGTGGCACGACCCGGCCCACCAGCCCGATCTCTTTCGCCCGCGCCGCATCGATCACATCGCCGGTAAAGAGCAGCTCGCTCGCCTGCTCACGCCCGACGATCTGTGCCAGCCGCCCCAGCCCCGGCGCATCACAGCAAAGCCCGCGCGTCACGAAAATCTCCCCGAACTTCGCCGTCTCCGCCATCACCCGCATGTCCGCCATGATCGCAAGTTCAGCGCCCCACCCCAGCGCATAGCCATTGATCGCGGCAATCACCGGAATGTCGGTATGCAGCAGCGCATCAGCCGCTGGGGTCAGCCCGCCCGTCGCCTTCGCCCGCTCAGCCATTTCCGGCGTCGAGGGCGCGCCCTTGGAGAGGATCTGCTTGACGTCATCGCCCGCACAGAAGGCCCGCTCGCCCGCCCCTGTAATTACGATACACCGCGCATCGCTGGCCCGGATCGCATCCTCCAGCGCCATATAGAGCGGGTAATCGAGCGAGTTCATCGCGTCGGGCCGGTTCAGCGTCAGCAGGCTGACATCACCATGGCGCTCGATCTTCAGAATATCGGTCATAGGGCTTCCTCCGGTCTTTTTTGTTGTGGAGAGCCTGCCACCCCGGCCCGCGCCGTCAATCGTGACGCAGCGCCAAGCGCGCGCCCTTCAACCTCATCCTGAGCCTGTCGAAGGATGAAGCAGCACATTTCCTCCTCTTGAACCTTCCAAAGGCCTCATCCTGAGCGTGGTTCGACTTCGCTCACCATGAGGGGCGAAGGGCGAGGCCGCTGGCGAAACATCAGCAGCTCTCTCCCACCCACCACACAGCCCAGTGAAACTCCTCGGGTGACGCCACCCTCCACGCGCACTAAACCGTCTCCCAGACATGAAAATCGCCCGCATCCTCTTCCCGCTCCCGCTGCCAGAGCCGTTCGACTACACCATTCCGGACGGCATGGACGTCGAACCCGGCGCCTATGTCCGCGCCCCGCTCGGCAAGATTGAGCGGACCGGCGTCGTCTGGGAGGTCGTTGATCAGAAACCGGACGATGAGCGCGCCCTGAAACTGGTCCTCGACGTCTTCCCCGTCCCGCCCATGCCTGCGCCGATGCGGCGCTTCATCACTTTTGCGGCCCGCTACAATGTCGCCGCGCCCGGCCATGTCCTCGCAATGGTGCTGCGCGCCCGCGGCGGCCTTCGCCCGTCCCCGACCTCGACGATCTATGTCCCGACAGGCTTCCGCTCCAACCGGATGACGGATGCCCGGGTGAAAGTCCTCGATGCAGCCAAGGACGCCGGGCCAACCAGCGCCGCAGAACTTGCCCGGCAGGCCGGTGTCTCCCCCGGTGTCGTCAAAGGCCTCGTCGAGATCGGCGCCCTCGAAGCCCGCGAAATCGAGACCGACGCGCCCTATGCCCAGCCCACTGATTTCAGCGTCGGCACCCATCTCACCGGCGAACAGGCCGAAGCGGGCGCGGAGCTGCGCACCGCCATCGCAAAGGGCGGCTTCCAGCCCTTCCTGCTCGACGGCATCACCGGGTCCGGCAAGACCGAAGTCTATTTCGAAGCCATCGCCGAAGCCCTGCAAAAGGCCGACGACGCGCAGGTCCTAGTCCTCCTGCCGGAAATCGCCCTGACTCAGGCTGTCCTGTCGCGTTTCGAGGCCCGTTTCGGCGCACCGCCCGCGCCCTGGCACTCAGGCCTCTCGGACGCCGAACGCCGCCGCACCTGGCGCGAGACCGCCCATGGCCGCGCCCGCATCGTGATTGGCGCGCGCTCAGCCCTCTTCCTGCCTTTCCGCAATCTGAAACTCATCATCATCGATGAAGAGCACGATACCAGCTTCAAGCAGGAAGACGGCGTCACCTATCATGCCCGCGACATGGGCGTGATGCGCGCCAAGCTGGAAGACGCCGCCATCATCCTCGCCTCGGCCACCCCAGCGCTGGAGACGATGGTGAACGCCGAGCAAGGCCGCTACCAGCGCCTCAAACTCTCCGCCCGCCCCGGCGCAGCCAAACTGCCTGAGATTGAACTGGTCGACCTGCGCGTCGACCCGCCCGAAAAAGGCCACTGGCTGTCCTCCCGGCTGACCCATGCGCTGAAAGAGACCTTCGCGGCAGGCGAGCAGAGCCTCCTCTTTCTCAACCGGCGCGGCTATGCCCCGCTCGTCATCTGCAAGGCTTGCGGCGAGCGCCTCAAAAGCCCCGCGACCGAAAGCTGGCTGACAGAGCACCGCTACACCAACCGCCTCGTCTGCCACCTCACCGGCTGGTCGATCCCCAAGCCGGAAAAATGCCCGATGTGCGGCGCCAAGGATTCGCTGATGGGCGTCGGCCCCGGCGTTGAACGCGTCGCCGAGGAAGTCCGCCTCCTGATGCCAGAGGCCAAGATCGAGATTTTCTCCTCCGACACCGCCCGCTCTGGCGAAGAAACACGTGGCATTGTTGACCGCATGGCCGGCGGCGAGATCGACGTCCTCATCGGCACGCAGATCGTCGCCAAGGGCCACAATTTCCCGAATCTCACTTTGGTCGGCGTTGTCGATGCAGACAGCGGCATGAAAGGCGGAGACCTTCGCGCCGGTGAACGCACCTATCAACTGCTGAGCCAGGTCGCAGGACGCGCAGGCCGCGCCGAACGCCCCGGCCGCGCCCTCGTGCAGACCTATGGCCCCGACAACCCCGCCATGATCGCGCTCGCCGCCGGTGACAGGGACGGCTTTTTGCAGATCGAACGCGATGTCCGCGCTGAGCTGATGCTGCCCCCTTTCGGGCGTATGGCCGCACTGATCATCTCCGCCCCGACCCCTGAAATGATCGCCGAAGCAGGCCGCACAGCCGGTGCTGCCGCCCCCAATGGCGAAGGCGTCACTGTCTACGGCCCGGCCCCGGCGCCCATCTCAATGCTGCGCGGACGCCACCGCATCCGCTTCCTCATCACCAGCCCCCGCGACGTAGATTTGTCAGCCTACATGGCCGCCTGGCTCAAAGCGATGAAGCTGCCATCTGCGGTTCGCGTCTCGGCAGATATTGATCCGTATTCATTTCTCTGAACCGCCTTGGTGAACATTGTCGCAGCGTCTCCAATTAGCTGGCGGCGCGTTCGCAGACCTTCTATCAGACATTAACGGAGGCGCGCCTTTGGTAGACGAACGACAACCAGACCCGGATCTGTCACCGTCAACACGGCTGATCAGAGGTGGCGTGGTGTTTGTCCTGCTGCTCGGCATTGCCCTTGTCTTCGTGCCCTGGATCATCGCCGCTACAGGCAAATACGATCCGATGATCGGGATCCTCAGTATTCTGGTAGGGCTCCCGTTTTGTATCGGCGCAATTGGTAGATTGCTGTTCAGACTGTTTCGCCTTGCGAAGGGTGGCAGCCTTGTGGGCGTCAGCTTTTATACCGTGCTTGTGGTCTTCCTCGCCGGCGCCGTGATCCTTCGGGAAGCCATAATCTGCGTAGTGATGGCCGCACCGTTCTGGGCATTCAGCGGCTGGCTCGGCGTCGTTTGCATGGGCCTCACTGTGCGCCGCGCCCCAAACAGGCCGCGCGTGAACGGAGCAGCCTTCCTCCTGGTGCCGTATGCCATGCTCGGCGCGGAGCTGTATCTTCAACCAAGCGCGCAGACCTATGTCATAAGTCGGGCCATCACCATAGACGCGCCGCCAGAAGCGGTCCGGCCTCTGCTGAAGGAGATGCGCGACATTTCTCCAGACGAGGGACGCTGGAATATCTCGCAGGACCTTCTCGGCGTGCCGCGTCCCGTTTCCGCTGTCGTGACAGGTGAGACACGGCTCGCCCGCTGGCAGAATGACGTCTCGTTCGAAGAGCGGATCGACCTCGACACCGGCACTGAAATGCGCTGGCGCTTTGCGTTTCCCAACGATTCCATCTCGCGCCATTCCGACCGACATATTTCGCCAGACAGCGCGCATCTCAGGATCGAGACTGGCGGCTACAGGCTGGAGCCATTGCCCGGAAATCGCGTTCGGCTCACCCTGGATACGACCTATACTGCCCAGACGCCCATCAATGCATATGCCTATCTCTGGGGTGAGCTTATTCTCGGCGATATCCAGTCCAATGTCCTGCAGATCATAAAGGACCGCGCGGAACGCAAACCGCCCCGGAACACAACGTACACGGTGCTTTAGCGCCCCAACGTGCCAATCGGTCGCAATTCTACCGCTGCGGCCATGTTGTCAGCTCTGAAACGAAGTGCTAAGCGCCCTGCCAAGCATCGGGTTGGGGCTTCGTGCGCCCGATCCGTACACTCGTGTTCCACTCCCGGGGCTTCTGCCCCCAACAGACGGAAAAAGGTCTTGGCCGCAGCTTCCGCCTCCCATGCTAATGAAACAGCGCGCCGCTATGCGAGCGCCCTGTTCGATCTCGCCAATGAAAAAGGCGAGCTTCCAACGGTCGACAAGGACCTGAAGGATGTGATCTCGATGGCGAAAGCCAGCGTCGATCTCACACGCCTTCTGGACTCCCCGGCTTTCTCACGCGACGCCAAGTCCAAAGCGCTGCGCGCGCTGGCTGACAAAGCGAAGTTCAGCAAGATGGTCTCCAACTTCCTCGCCACCATGGCGATGAATGGCCGTGCCAACGAGATCGTTGATGCGGCTGGACATTTTGATGAACTCTATGCCAAGCATCGCGGCGTGAAGCGTGCAGTCGCCCGCACGGCGGAAGAAATGACCGCTGCACAGCGCAAGAAACTTGAAGCTGTTCTCGCGAAAGCGGTAGGCAGCGATGTAGAACTAGAAACCGAGGTCGTCCCCGGCCTCATCGGCGGCATCCAGCTGCGTGTCGGATCAACTTTGATCGATGCCAGTGTCGCCTCGAAACTTGAACGTATGAACACCGCCATGAAGGGAGCTTAGAGGCTCGATGGACATCAGCGCTGCAGAAATTTCAGGCATCCTGAAATCCCAGATCGAAAATTTTGGTGTCGAGGCAGAAGTCTCCGACGTTGGACAGGTTCTGTCCGTCGGTGACGGTATTGCCCGCGTCTATGGCCTCGACTCTGTCCAGGCCGGCGAGACCGTCGAGTTCGACGGCGGCGTCAAGGGCATGGCCCTCAACCTCGAAGCCGACAATGTCGGCGTCGTGATTTTCGGTGACGACCGTGGCATCAAGGAAGGTGCGACTGTTAAACGGACCAACGAGATTGTTGCCGCCCCTGTCGGTAAAGGCCTTCTCGGCCGCGTCGTGAACCCGCTGGGTGAGCCGATCGACGGCAAGGGCCCACTGACAGACGTTGCTTCGCGTAACCGCGTTGACGTTAAAGCCCCAGGCATCCTGCCACGTAAATCGGTCCATGAGCCGATGATGACGGGCCTCAAAGCCATCGACGCCATGATCCCGGTTGGCCGCGGCCAGCGTGAGCTGATCATTGGTGACCGTCAGACCGGCAAGACCGCAATCTGTGTCGACACGATCCTGAACCAGAAGCAGACCAACGAAGCTGCCAAGAACGACAGCGACAAGCTGTTCTGCGTCTATGTCGCTATCGGTCAGAAGCGTTCCACGGTTGCCCAGGTCGTCAAGACGCTCGAAGAGCGCGGCGCCCTCGACTACACTGTCATCGTTTCGGCAACGGCGTCCGAGCCTGCCCCGCTTCAGTATCTTGCACCGTTCACCGGCTGTACGATCGGCGAGTGGTTCCGCGACAATGGCATGCACGCCCTGATCATCTATGATGACCTGTCCAAGCAGGCTGTGTCCTATCGTCAGATGTCCCTGCTTCTGCGTCGCCCACCAGGCCGCGAAGCTTACCCAGGTGACGTGTTCTACCTTCACTCGCGCCTTCTTGAGCGCGCTGCGAAGCTGAACGAAGATCATGGTTCAGGCTCCCTGACGGCTCTGCCGATCATTGAGACCCAGGCCAACGACGTGTCGGCCTATATTCCAACGAACGTGATTTCGATCACCGACGGTCAGATCTTCCTCGAAACCGACCTCTTCTACCAAGGCATCCGTCCGGCCGTGAACGTCGGCCTGTCGGTGTCGCGCGTGGGTTCTGCTGCGCAGACCAAGGCGATGAAGAAAGTTGCCGGTTCGATGAAGGGTGAGCTCGCCCAGTACCGCGAGATGGCCGCCTTTGCGAAGTTCGGTTCCGACCTCGACGCCGCGACCCAGCGCCTGCTGAACCGTGGTGAGCGTCTGACCGAGCTGCTCAAGCAGCCACAGTTCTCGCCGCTTCAGATGGAAGAGCAAGTTGTCGTGATCTATGCCGGTACCCGCGGCTATATCGACACCGTGCCTGCCCGTCAGGTCACCCGTTATGAGAAGGAACTTCTGACCCACCTGCGCGGTGCGAAGAAGGAGCTTCTGGCCAAGATCCGCAAGGAGAAGGCCCTGACCGACGAAATCGAAGCCGAGATCAAATCGACGCTCGAAGATTTCACCAAGTCGTTCGCCTAGAACCGTCACGCGAGTAGGAGCTGAGCAATGCCCAGCCTGAAGGATCTGAAAAACCGGATCTCCAGCGTGAAATCCACGCGGAAGATCACCAAGGCCATGCAGATGGTGGCCGCGGCCAAGCTGAAGCGCGCGCAAGACGCCGCTGCAGCCTCGCGGCCATACGCCCAGCGTATGTCTGCTGTCGTGGCCAATCTGGCGAGCTCCATGGGGGACGGCTCAACCGGGCCGAAACTCCTGTCCGGCACCGGCTCTGACCAGACGCACCTCGTCGTCGTCATGACGTCCGAGCGCGGTCTGGCTGGCGGCTTCAACACCTATGTGGTGAAAGAAGCCCGCACGCTGATCCGCCGCCTCGTCGGTGAAGGCAAGACGGTCAGGATCCTGACCGTTGGCAAAAAAGGCCGTGAGCAGCTCAAGCGTGATTACGCTGAGTTCTTCGTCGGCCATGTCGATCTCTCCGACGTCCGCGGCAATGACTATACCGAAGCCGGCATCGGCCTCGGCAAAGACATCACAACCCGCTTTGAAGATGGCGAATTTGACGTTGCCACACTGGTCTACAGCCAGTTCAAGAACGTCATCAGCCAAGTCCCAGTCGCCCAGCAGCTTATTCCGGCCAAGGCGCCTGATGATGCCCCGGTGATTGACCTCAAGGGCGCGATTTACATCTACGAGCCGTCACAGGAAGAAATTCTCGAGACGCTTCTGCCACGCTATATTAACACGCAGCTCATCTCCGCCATGCTGGAAAGCGGCGCTGGCGAACAGGCCGCCCGTATGACCGCGATGGACAATGCCACGCGCAATGCCGGCGACATGATTGATGATCTGTCCCTGCAATATAACCGTGCCCGCCAGGCACAGATCACCAAGGAGCTGATCGAGATCATCTCCGGTGCTGAGGCGCTATAGGAGCTGGATGCGATGAATTTCTGGATTTACGAAAATTTCGGTAACAAGCGCGCCCGCATCCATGCTGCGGACTGCCGCTATTGCAATCACGGTCAGGGCGTCGGTGGCGACCAGACCAATGATGATGACAAGTGGCACGGCCCCTACAAGACTTTCGCCGAGGCCGAGACCCAGGCCAACGCCCTGAACCAGAAAGACACCCGCGCCTGCGGTGTTTGCAAACCAGCCCAGGCCAGCGAGCGTCGCGGCATCAAGCTGGTCGATGTGGCCCCTGCAATTGCGGCCGCCTCAAAAACAGAACCTGCCCCTAAGCCGGCGGCAAAATCCAAGCCGGCTAAAAAGCCCAAAACGACACCCGCTCCCAAGGAGACGCCTTCCATGAGCAGCTCTGCTTCCGGCCCGACCGGTAAAATTTCACAGGTTATCGGCGCCGTTGTCGACGTTGAGTTCGACGGCCACCTTCCCGACATTCTGAACGCGCTTGAAACCGACAATAACGGCAACCGCCTCGTTCTCGAAGTTGCTCAGCACCTCGGTGAGAACGTTGTCCGCACGATCGCGATGGACTCCACCGAAGGCCTCGTTCGCGGCCACCCGGTGACAGACCTTGGCGAGCCGATCATGGTGCCTGTTGGCCCTGAAACGCTCGGCCGTATCATGAACGTCATCGGTGAGCCGATTGACGAGCGCGGCCCGGTCGCCACCAAGACCCGCGCCCCGATCCACGCGCCGGCCCCTGAATTCGTCGACCAGTCGACCGAAGCCGAGATCCTCGTGACCGGCATCAAGGTCATCGACCTGCTCTGCCCATACGCAAAAGGCGGCAAGATCGGCCTCTTCGGCGGTGCTGGCGTCGGCAAGACGGTTCTTATTCAGGAACTGATCAACAACATCGCGAAACTCTTCGGCGGCTACTCTGTGTTTGCCGGCGTTGGTGAGCGCACACGTGAAGGTAACGATCTCTATTACGAGATGATCGAATCCAACGTGATCAACCTCGAAGGCGACAGCCGCGTGACGCTGGTCTACGGTCAGATGAACGAGCCTCCAGGCGCACGTGCCCGTGTTGCTCTGACTGGTCTTGCTCAAGCTGAGTACTTCCGTGACCAGGAAGGCAAGGACGTTCTGTTCTTCGTCGACAACATCTTCCGCTTCACGCAAGCCGGTTCCGAAGTGTCCGCCCTTCTCGGCCGTATTCCTTCGGCTGTGGGCTACCAGCCAACGCTGGCCACCGACATGGGTCAGCTGCAAGAACGTATTACCTCCACCAACAAGGGGTCGATTACCTCGGTCCAGGCCATCTACGTGCCAGCCGATGACCTTACCGACCCTGCGCCAGCCACCTCGTTCGCCCACCTTGATGCGACCACGGTTCTTAACCGCGCCATCTCGGAAAAAGGCATCTACCCGGCTGTTGACCCGCTCGACTCCACCTCGCGTATCCTTGACCCGATCACCGTCGGTCAGGAACACTATGAAGTCGCTCGCGGCGTGCAGGAAATCCTGCAGCGCTACAAGGAACTTCAGGACATCATCGCCATCCTCGGCATGGACGAACTGTCCGAAGAAGACAAAATGGTCGTTGCCCGTGCCCGTAAAGTCGAGCGCTTCCTGTCCCAGCCGTTCGACGTGGCTGAAGTCTTCACCGGTTCGCCAGGTGAGCAGGTCAAGCTCGAAGACACGATCAAGGGCTTCAAAGGCCTCATCGCTGGTGAGTATGACCACCTGCCAGAACAAGCTTTCTACATGGTCGGCAACATCGACCAGGTGATCAAGAAAGCCGAAAAGATGATGGAAGACGCGTAGACCGCGCTTTCAAAATCCAATTGATTTTAGCAGCCGCATCGGAAACGATGCGGCTGTTATCGTTTTTGGGACGCAAAAAAATGATCAGAGCCGCCTTGTCTGGCCTCGCCTTCCTCTCGCTTGGCCTTACTGCCGCTGAGGCCGCACCTCCGCCGGTCCCACCAGGCCTGCCTGACGGCACACCGGAGACCATCGAGGGCTATGACACCGCCGCGATGCAGCGCCACTTCATCCGCTGGACAGAGCGTGAAGCTGCGAAAGCCGTCCGTGAGAGCGTGAAAAGCACAGAGCTGATGCTGTCGCTTGGCAGCACGGTCCGCGTCCTCAGCTTCAGCATCCTCGGTGACTGGCCCTATACCGACTCCGTCGGCGGCATCGAGCAGCAATGCGACTATGATCCGAACAGCATCATGCCATTCATCGTCGGTACCTCAGCCCTGTCCGCCGAGGAAATCGCGGAGAAATGCTATTGGCAGCTCAGGGTGAATGATGCCCGGGACGCAAAGTCCTTTGCCGCAAAATGGATTGCAGATTTCGACCCACAGCGCGCCGCAGATTACCTCAAATCCCTCGGCATCAAGCCTGGCAAAGATCTCATGGCCCGCACGATCGACTGGAGCGGCTATCAGGACCCGGCCGTCCTTGGCGAAGCCCCAACCCTTAGAACCCGTATCTGGACTAGCCGCACTTGCGACGCCTTTCCGGCAGCCCTCGACAAGGTCGAGAGCATCTCACTCGGCAATCTGAACATCGAAAACTATGGCACCCCCAGCGAGACGGCCCCCGCTATCGCCCATTCGCCTTGGCTCACTGTCACCGCCTACTCGATCAATGCCGGTTCAAAAGCGAGCGTCGAGTTCTCCGGCCGGGCCGGCGCGCCAGCCACGCTACTCGATGCCGTCGACAGTATTATTGCCGCCTGCGAGCCTCTCCCACCACCAGCAAAATAGGCGAAACCTCATCCGCGACAGCACGTCCCGGTGGACATTGGCGCTCAGACAAGTATTGAAACCACAGCGAATTCAAATCGGACATATCTCATGGCTGACAAGCTTCACTTTTCTCTCGTATCTCCTGCCAAGGAGCTGTTCTCCGGCGAAGTCGATCACGTGATCGCTCCGGGCACGGAAGGCGAGTTCGGCGTGCTGGTGAACCATGCCCCCTTCATGACCACGCTGAAGAATGGCGTTGTGCGCGTTCTCGATGGCGACACCACCAAGATGCGCCTCTTCGTGCGCGGCGGTTTTGCTGACATCACGCCAGCTGGCCTCACCATTCTGGCCGAGGAAGCTGTCGATCTTGGTAGCACCGATGTCGCGAAAGTCACTGAAGACCTCGAAGCGGCAAAAGCCAAGCTGCTCGAACAAGGCAAAGACGGCCCGCACGTCAGCGCCCTTCAGGCGCAGGTCGACTATCTGAGCGATCTGAAAGCAGCGCTGGTCAACTAGGCCCGCAAGCCCTCAAGCAAACACCGCAACCGTCTGGCGCCCGATCATTATCGGCGTGCCGTCGGCTGACCACAACCGCATCGACTGGCTTGAATAGCCATCTGTGGCGGACTGTGACACGTGGTGGGCGATGAACCAGCCATCCTGCGTCGAGATATCATCGGTCAGGAATTCCGCCATCCACGTCATCGAGCTGACAGGGCCTGGCATTTTCATCATCGGCATGACCGCTGGCGGCGGCGAATCCGCGATCGCCAGCAGGGTCGTATCCGTCATCGGCGCATTGGCATCCTTGTGCCTCAGCCAGAGCAGCATGTCGCCTGTCTCGGCGCCAGTGACAGGGAAACTCCCTGCGGCCAGCCTTATATTGAAATGGTTGGCAAAGGTCGGGCGCTGGTCGCCGAAAAAGGATGGATAGTCATCAGGGGATTGAAGGTCCGGCGCGCGCGGCGCCGCCTGGCTGAGCGATGAAGGGCGTTTCGCGCCGAAGGTGAACAGGCAACGGGCCATAATCCCGTCCGCGCTCACCATGTCGGCCGACACAAACGCAGATGACTTGCCGCGCCGCAGGATCGTTGACGACACGGCCACATCGCCGCCCACAGGCCCGACAAACGCGACCTGCGCGGCCCGCACGGGCATGTCATCCACCAGATGCTTGGCCGCCTCGAGGCAGAGCGCAGCCGTCAGCCCGCCATAGGTCGTGCGACCCTGCATCCAGTCTTCCGGGATTGTCGTTTCAATCCGCCCAGGACCGGCAGGCTTCAGCCCACCAATCAGCTCGCTATAGGCCGGCAATTAGTGCTGGCTTTCAGGCGTTGTCACTTTCAGACCATCAAGCTCATCGGAGATTGTGATCTGGCAGGACAGGCGGGAATTCTCCTGAACGTTCTCGGCGAAATCGAGCATCGACTGCTCCATTTCTTCCGGCTGGCCAACCTTGTCCATGAAGGAGGTGTCGACATAGACGTGGCAGGTCGCGCAGGCACATGCGCCGCCGCAATCGGCGTCGATGCCGGGCACAGAGTTCTTGATCGCCGTTTCCATGACGGTTTCGCCATTCTTGGCTTCGATTGGGCGTTCGGTACCGTCGTGATCGATAAAGGTAATTGTTGGCATGGTCTTCTCGTGTCTCCTCAGGCGGCCTGCGCCGCAATCTCTTTCATGCTTATGGATGTATCGCCCAGCGTCTGAGGCGCAATGTGCGCACCAGACATGATTAGGCGTTTGGATGCAATAAATTCTGGCGGACTATTGATCGCATCGACTGCGATCAGGCGTCCATTCTTCAGATAGAAGGCGGCAAATTTGCCGCTCGCCCGGTCGCCCCGCACGACGATTTCGTCATAGCCCTCGGACAGACCGGCAATCTGCAGCTTCACATCATACTGGTCAGACCAGAACCATGGGCAATCCAGCGGCGGGGCTTTTTTGCCCATGATCGCAGCGGCCGCGAGTTTGCCCTGTTCGATGGCGTTGTGAACGCTTTCAAGGCGCCCCGTGCGCGCATAATGGCTGAGTGGGCGCACCGTGCAGTCGCCTGCCGCGAAAATCCGTGGATCGCTCGTCTGCGCATTGTCATCAACGATGATGCCGTTCTTGCACGGTAGACCAGCTTCGGCAGCGAGCTCGATGTTCGGCACAATCCCGATCCCGGCGAGCACCATATCCGCCTCGATCTCCTCGCCATCGGCGAGCACCGCATGCGTCACCGCCCCGTCCTTGCCTTTCAGAGAGGAAAGGCGCGCGCCGGTCCGGATATCGACACCGTGGCTGGCATGAAGGTCCTGATAGAATTCGCTGATGACCGGGCTTGTGACACGCTCAAGAACGCGCGGCGCCATTTCCAGCACCGTCACTTCAAGGCCAAGCTGGCGCGCAACGGCTGCGGCTTCAAGGCCGATATACCCCGCCCCGATGATCACGAGCTTGCGCCCCTCGATCATCTTCGGCTGGATATGTTCGACATCGGCAAGACCGCGCAGGTCGAACACATTCTTCAAATCCGCGCCAGGCACGGGCAAGGCGCGCGGGCGAGAGCCGGTCGCAATGATCAGCGCGTCATAGGACAGGCGCCCGCCATGCTCCAGCACCACCTCACGCGTGCTGCGCTCAATGCGCTCCACGCTCTGGGAGAGAAGTGTCTCGACATTATTGTCTTCATACCAGGCGGCCGGTTTGAAATAGAGCCGGTCTTCGCCAAGCTCACCTTTCATATAGGCCTTTGAGAGCGGTGGCCGCTGATAGGGCAGCGCGGTCTCATCGCCGACAAGCGTGATCGCGCCCTCATAGCCGAACAGCCGAAGCGATTGCGCGGCCTGCGCGCCCGCCTGGCCACCACCAATGATCACAATCTTTTCTGAACTGGACAGGTCCAAATCCGCTTTCCTCCCAATATACGCCGTTACATGACGCAGGCGTCACCAATTTTCAAGCCATTGCTGGACAAGGCGCCAATACGTCGCTCCAGCTCTGCTTTTGCGGCAGGCGTAAGCCGATGAGAAAACAAGGTCAAATGTTGCTTTATACCTCTCGTAACGGCACCTGAGCCCTCAGTTTCCGCCTGACCAGACTCTCGCAGATATTCAAGCTGGTAACGGATCACGATGATTGCGTTCGTGGCAAGATCGTCGATCTCGGTGTCTTCGATGTCCAGAAGCCCCGCATCCCGCATAGCAAGAAAAAACGCGCTGAAGCCGGAATGAGACTTGGCATAGATCTCTGGCAGTCGCTGCTCGAGCGCATCGGTATGGGCGCCATAATCGGCCTGGTCGCGATAAAGAAAGCGGAAATCCCGCAACTCAGCCGCCAGCACCTCGAGATAACCGACATAGGAGGCGAGCACGTCCGCATGGTCCGGCACAATCGCGAGGCGAGCCTTGTTGCGCGCGATGAACTGCTCTGAAAGGGCCTCCAACAGGTCCCGCTTCGTCTTGAAATGGTACCATAGATTGCCCTCGGCAATGCCGACTTCAGCCGCCAGCATTGCCGTGGTCACATGCGCATAGTGTAGCCGATTAAACAGGCGTCGAGCCGTATCGATGATCCGGTCACGTGTCCGCATACGCCGCTTACAGTTTCGGATGCAGGCGCACCGGCAAGTGGGTATAGCCCGTCACGAAGTTGGACCGCACACGTGTCGGCTCTGCCATCATCTCGATCCGGTCAAACCGCGCGAGAATCTCTTCCCAGAGAATACGCAGCTGCATCTCGGCGACACGGTTGCCCATGCAGCGGTGGATACCAAAGCCGAAGGAAACATGATGCCGGGCGCGTTCACGATCAACGCGGAAGGCGTCCGGGTCCTCGATCACGTCTTCATCGCGGTTGCCGGAAGCGTACCACATCACCACCTTGTCGCCCTTCTTGATCGTCTTGCCGCCCAGCTCGAAATCCTCAAGCGCATTGCGCCGCATATGGGCCAGCGGCGTCTGATACCGGATAATCTCTGACACCATGTTCGGGATCAAGTCCGGATTGGCTTTCAGCTTTTCATACTGGTCGGGGTTCTTGTTGAGGAAATAGACCCCGCCCGAGATCGAGTTCCGGGTCGTGTCATTGCCGCCCACAATGAGCAGCATCATATTGCCGAGCAGCTCCATCGGATTGTTGATCATATCCTTGGTCTCGGGGTCATGTGCGAGCAGCGAGATGAAATCGAACTGGCGCGGCTTGGCGGCGCGGTCTTTCCAGAGCTCGGTGAAGTAAGCGAGGCATTCGCCGAGGATGCGGGCACGCTCTGCCATGTCGGCGTCCGCGCCGACTGTCTCGCTCGTCGTCGTCACATCTGACCAGTAGGGCAGCAAATGCCGGTCCTCGAACGGAAAGTCGAACAGGGTCGCCAGCATCTGCGTCGTCAGCTCGATCGAGACCTTGTCGACCCAGTTGAATGTCTCGCCGACCGGCAGGCTGTCCAGAATATTGCAGACGCGCGTGCGGATCAGCGTTTCCAGCTCAGATAATTGCGTGGGGGCCACCGCAGGCTGCGCGGCCCGGCGCTGCACATCATGCTTGGGCTGGTCCATGGAGATGAACATCGGCGTCTCGAAGTCCTCCGGTGCATCGCCGATCACGATATCCCGGTCGGACGAGAAGATCTTGTGATTGGAATCGACCGTGACGATGTCCTGAAACTTGGTAATCGACCAGTACGGCCCGAACGCACTTTTGGCAGTGTAATGAACCGGGTCTTCGCGGCGAAGGCGCCTGAAAACCTCATG
Organism: Henriciella litoralis; assembly: GCF_002088935.1. Taxonomy (NCBI): domain Bacteria; kingdom Pseudomonadati; phylum Pseudomonadota; class Alphaproteobacteria; order Hyphomonadales; family Hyphomonadaceae; genus Henriciella; species Henriciella litoralis. Next base: position 2,324,121 of record NZ_NCSS01000006.1, on the reverse strand, counting down.
ATAGGCTTGGCTCTCGAACAGGATCGCCTCGCTCGGATCAACGTCCTCAATCGGCCCTTTCAGATTCCGCTCAATCGGATCGTCCGAGATTTGCATCGTGTCAGCCATATAGTCCTCCCGTGTATTTATATTTTTTAGGGTGCATACCCTATTTTGCCCAAAACGCAAGCAAGTCCCGGTCGGACATGTCTTTTCCTTTGTGTCTGAAGGGTGCCCGCGCTATCTCCGCCCCATGCGAAAAAGAAACCGGAAAGACCGTGCAAGGATCCTTGGCGAAACGACCGAGTCCGAAGCCCGTATGATGGCGCTGCTTCATGGGCGCGCAGGCCGCCTGTCCAAGGGCGAGAGCTTGACCCCGCCTATCGTCAATGCCGCTAAATACGCCCTGCCCGGCTCGCCCGACCATCCCTTGCCCTATGGCCGGTACGACAACCCGACCTGGCAAAGCGTGGAAAGCGCGATTGGCGCGCTGGAAGATGCCGAAACCCTCTGCTTCCCGTCAGGCATGGCCGCGGTCACTGCCGCGATCATGGCTTCACTGACCCCGAAATCCTCCGTCCTCATTCCTTCGGATGGCTATTACACAGTGCGCGTCCTGCTGCAGGAGTTCTTCCACCAGCATGAGATCAGCGTCACCGAAGTGCCGACGCGCCAGTTGACTGACCATGACGTCGAGGGCTTTGACCTCGTCTGGCTCGAAACCCCGTCCAATCCCGGCCTCGACATTTGCGATATCGCGGCCATCGCCCAACGCACCCATGCGGCGGGCGGCCTCGTCTGCGTCGACAACACGACCGCGACGCCGCTCCTGCAGCGCCCCCTCGGCCTCGGCGCCGACATCACCGTCTCATCTGACACCAAAGCCATCGCCGGGCATTCCGACGTCCTGTTCGGGCATGTCTCCAGCCGCAATGGCCAGATCATGGAGCGCGTGCGCCAGTGGCGGAAGCTGTCGGGCTCAACCCCCGGTCCAGCCGAAGCCTATCTCGCCTATCGCGGCCTGATGACGCTTGAGCTTCGCCTCTCGCGCATGTGCGACAATGCCGAGGCGCTCGCGAACCTCTTCTACACTCACAAAGCCGTGAAATCTGTCCGCTTCCCGGGCCTCGCCGATGACCCGTCCTACGGGCTCTGCTCAAAGCAGATGATGCGGCCTGGCTTTGTCATCGGCCTTACCTTTGGCAGCGCCAGCACCGCTGAAAGCTTCATCAATGACTGCCCGGCCATCTTCGCGGCGACGAGCTTTGGCGGCATCCAGACCAGCGCTGAGCGCCGCGCCCGCTGGGGCGACGCTGTGCCTGAAAGCTATGTCCGGCTCTCAGCTGGCTGTGAGCCAACCACCGCCCTTATCGACACGATCCGGGCAACACTGGACTCGCTCTAGGCCATGGATGCGCTGGAATTCCATCTCGCTGACCCGGCCGCGACCGCCCGCCTCGCGCGCCGTCTCGCCCCGCATCTCAAAGCCGGGGACGTGATCGCGCTGCACGGCGGCCTTGGCGCAGGCAAAACGACCTTCGCCCGCGCGCTCGTCTCAGCCCTGATGGGCACCGAGACCGAAGTGCCGAGCCCGACCTATACCATCGTGCAGACCTATGAGGCGCCCGATTTCCCGGTCTACCATTTTGACCTTTATCGCCTCGAATTCCCGGACGATGTGCAGGAGCTTGGCTGGGAAGACACGATAGACGGCCTCGCCCTCATCGAATGGCCAGACAAGGCGGGCGACCACCTCCCCGCCTGGCGGCTTGACCTCACCCTGCAGGAAACAGCCGACGGGCGCACAGCAAGGCTGGAACCGCGCGGCGAAGACTGGCAATCTCGCCTGCATGGGATTTGACGCAGACCGGCAGATGCAGATCGAAGCCTTCCTCGCCGAGGAAGGTTGGGCCGATGCGCGCCTCGATTGGCTGGGTCAGGACGCCTCCACCCGCCGCTATGGACGCCTGACGCGCCCGGATGGCTCGACCGCCCTTCTCATGGACGCCCCGCTTGTCGAGGATGATCCGTGCACGCCTGAGATGAGCGCCGAGGAACGCCTCGCGGGCGGCTGGAACAAGCAGTCCCGCCTCGCCGCCTCCCGCGTCGAAGCCTTTGCCGCGATCGGTGGCTGGCTAAAGTCCAACGGCTTCAGCGCGCCTGAGATCTACACCGGCAGCGCCCCGCTCGGCCTCGCCATCATCGAGGATTTCGGCACACAGAATGAGTTCGCCCGCCTCATCGAGCAGGGCACCGACGAGGTGACGCTCTACACCGCTGCCGCCGCCGCTCTGGCCGATCTCCACGCGCTTGAAACCCCTCACAAGCTCCATGGCCTTGGCCGCGACTGGCCGATCCTCGACTTTGATGATCTGGCCCTCAACGTAAATGCCAGCCTGTTCGCCAACTGGTTTCCCCGCTTCGACACCCGCATGCGGATGACCGACGCCGACCACGCCACCTGGTCACGAGAGCTAGATGTCCTGCTGGAGCGCGCCCGCGATTTCCCGCGCGAGCTCACCTTGCGTGATTACCACGCCGAGAACCTCATCTGGCTGCCAGAGCGCGAAGGCCGCGCCCGTGTCGGCCTGCTCGACTTTCAGGACGCCGTCATCGGCTGGGACGCCTGGGACATGGCGATGCTCGTCCAGGACGCCCGCCGCACCGTCTCACCAGACGCCCATAGCGCCGCCATCGCGACCTATCTCAACAAGACTGGCAAATCCGAAGCCGACTTCCTCGAGCGCCTCGCCATCATCGGCACGCTGAATGCCCTGCGCATTGTCGGCATCTTCTCCCGCCTCATCGCCCGCGATGGAAAAGACCGCTACCGGGACTTCCTGCCCCGCCAGAAATACCTGCTCGCCCGCAATCTCGAACACCCCTCGGCCGCCGGCATGGCCGCCTTTGTGCGCGACACCGCCCCCTTTATTTTCGAGGACGCATGATGAACGCTCTGCCCCACACCGCCATGATCCTCGCCGCGGGCCTTGGCACGCGGATGCGTCCGCTGACCAATGAAACCGCAAAGCCGCTGCTCGAGGTCGCCGGCAAACGCCTGATGGACTGGCAACTCGCCCCGCTCATTGAAGCCGGCGTCAAACGCCTCGTCGTGAACACCCATTGGTGCGCCGATCAGGTCGAAGCCCATGCCCGCGGCATTGGCGGGGTCGAAGTGGTCTTCTCCGACGAAAGCGATGAGGTTCTGGAAACCGGCGGCGCGCTCGCAAAGGCCGCCCCGCTGCTCGGCGACGATCCGGTCTTCGTCGTCAACACTGACGCGTTCTGGATGCCGAATGATCCCCAGCCGCTGATCGATCTCGCCGACGCCTATTTCCCCTCCCGCATGGATGAAATCCTGCTGCTGGCAGACACCCAGCGCTGCCTCGGCTTTGGCGGCAAGGGGGACTTCTTCCTCGATGAGGATGGCGCGCTCACCCATCGCGGCGACGCCGACGCCGCGCCCTGGGCTTATGCGGGCCTGCGCATCGTCAATCCCACCCTTTACGCCGCCCATGCCGCCGAGCCGTTTTCGGCCTTCCGCATCTGGTCAGAGCTTCTGCCCAATCGCCGGATGCATGGATTTGCACTTGATCGCTTCTGGCTGCATGTCGGCGACCCGCAAGCCCTGCGCGACGCTGAAATGTGGCTGAAGTGCCACGGGGCATGAGCGCGCCCGGCCTTTTCGCGCCCGGCGCCCCGAAGCTGCGCACCATTCCGCCCGGCGCTGATTTCCTGAAAGAACTCGCCCGCGCGCTGGCGGAAGAAAAAGACCTCGCCAATAATGCCGACGCGCTCGCGGATGATCTCATCTATGTGCCAAACCGGCGCTCGGCCCGCGCTTTAGCGCTCGCCCTCTTCAAGGCGGCCGGCGGCACAACCATCCTGATGCCGGACATTCGCCCGCTCGGCGATCTTGAAAGCGATGAGCCGCCACCCGGTACTGAGTCCGCCCTCGCTGACCTGCCGCCCGCCATCTCGCCTGCTGAACGCCTCGGTCAGCTCTCGCGTCTCGTCAGTGAATATTATGACCGCCAGGGCAAACCCATTCCGCCCGCTTCATCGCTCGCCGCTGCGCGGGAGCTTGCGCGCCTCCTCGATCAGGCCGCCCTCTCTGGCGAGGTGGACTGGGACCAGCTCGATGCCGTGGTCGAGGATCAGCAGCTCTCCCAACATTGGGAAAAGTCCGTCCAGTTCCTGAAGATCATCATCGAGGCCTGGCCGGATGCGCTCCGCCTTCAGGACCGCGAAGACCCCTACACCCGCCGCCTGCTTGCCGCGAAAGCCGTCGCCGATAGCTGGGCCGCTACCCCGCCAAAAGGCGATGTCATCATTGCGGGCTCGACCGGCGCAGACCCGACAGGCCGCACACTGATGAAAGCCGCGCTTCATCTCCCGCGCGCCCTCATCGTCCTGCCCGGCCTCGACCGCTCTGTCGACAAGGATGCCTGGGCCGATATCGCAACCTCGCCCAGCCACCCGCAATTCTCCCTCGCGCAGACGCTCGCCGATCTCGACTATCAGCCTGATGAAGTTGCCGACTGGCCGGGTCTTAAGTCCGACGAGAAAGCCGAAGCCCGCCGCGCCCTCATCCATGAGGCGCTCGCCCCTGCTGATGGCACCGCCCACTGGCTGAAGCGCCTGAATGAGCTTGCAGGCGGTCGCCGCCCGGAGGACTTCGCGGAAGACGGCCTCTCCGGCCTCACCCTCATCGAAGCCGATGATGATGGCGAGGAAGCCTGGTGCGCCGCGCTCCTCATGCGCCGCACACTCGAAACGCCGGGCCGCACCGCCGCCCTCGTGACGCCCGATGCCGGTCTCGCCCGCCGCGTCGCCGCCCTGATGCGCCAGTGGAATGTGGACCTCACCCCCTCAGGCGGCCGCCCGCTTCTGCAAACCCCGGCTGGCAGTCTCTCCAGCCTCGTCATGGACTGGTCGCGCGACCCGACCCATCCGGTCCTGATGCTGGCCGCGCTCAAACACGGTCAAGTCACCTACGACTACGACCTCTTCGATTTCGAACGCTTCTTCCTGCGCGGCCCCCGCCGCTGGGAAGACTGGCCGGGCTTCCACGCCCACATTGACCGGATCGAAGCAGACAAGGACGGACGCAAACGCTCAGGTATCACGGACGACCACATCGCCGCCTCCCGCCAGATCGCAGATGATCTCCAGGCCCGCTTTGAAGGGGCAGGCCTCATTGATCCGGATACGGAACTTCACGGGCAGGACTATCTCGTCGGCATCAGTGAGCTTCTCGGCAGCCTCGGCAGCGCGCCCCTACCATGGGCGGGCGAAGACGGCGCCGCGCTCTCGCGCGCGCTTCGTGATTTCGCAGACGTCAGTACAAGCCTCCTGCCAGCAACGCCCGAGGTCTGGACCGAACTCTTCAAAGCCTGGTGCGCGACGATCACCGTGCGCGGCGCAGGCGGTGAACATCCGCGCCTCTCCATCTGGGGCCCGCTCGAAGCGCGCCTGCAAAGCGCGGACTGCCTCATTCTTGCTGGCCTCAATGAAGGCGTCTGGCCTGCCCAGCCTTCGCCCGACGCCTTCCTGCCGCGAAACTTCCGCCGCAAGCTCGGCTTCTCTGACCCGGATGAGCGGATCGGCCTTTCCGCGCATGACTTTGCGCAGCTCGCCGCTGCCCCGGATGTCACACTGCTCACCTCAAAACGGCGCGGCGATTCCCCTGCTGTCGCCTCGCGCTGGGTGTGGCGCCTCACCACGCTGGCCCGCGGCGCGCTGAAAGAGAAAGGCGCCATCGCGCTCGCCCCGTCAGAAGAGAACGATCCACGCCGCTGGCTCGCCGCCCTCAAGACACCGGACAAACTCGAAAGCTTCAGCGCAGAACCTCGCCCGACACCAGACTGGGAGGCCCGCCCGAAAGCCCTCTCCGTCACCCGGATCGAAACGCTGCAGCGAGACCCTTACGCCATCTACGCCCAGCGCGTGCTCGGCCTCTATCCGCTCGAACAACTCGACATGCCCGTCGATGTCCGCCCGCGCGGCACCGCCATCCACGCCGCGCTCGAAAAGTTCGAACTACCCGGCATCGAAAAGTCCGCCGACCAGCTCGTCGCCATGCTGGAACAGGAACTACGCGATGCTGGCGAAGCTGAAGAAGCGATCCTCGGCGCGGTCGCCGTCCGCCGCAAAGTCGTCGAGGAATATCTCGCCTGGCGCGAACAACGCCTCCACCTCTTATCAGGTGCTCCGTACACGGAGATTAGCGGCAGCTATCCCATGCCGATCGAAGGCCGCCCCGGTGAGACCTTCATGCTCAGCGCCAATGCAGACCGGGTTGAGCGTCATCAGGACGGCTCGCTCGCCATCCTCGATTTCAAGTCAGGCCTGCCGCCAGGCGAAGGCGAAGTGCGCACGGGCCTCAATCCGCAAATGCCGCTCTCGGCGATCATCGCCCTCGAAGACGGCTTCAAGACCGAGAAGGGCCACACCCTGAAAACCGACAAGGTCAGCGCCCTCACCTATGTCCGGTTCGGCTCCAAATTCGATGTCCGCAATATCGGCGATGCCTCCGGGCGCGACTATGAAGCCATGGCGCTGGAAGACATTATCGAAGATACGCGCGTCGGCGTCAGCAAGCTCATCGCCCGCTTCGCTGACCCCACCCACCCCTATCTCAGCATGCCACGTCCCAAGCGCGCCAAATATGGCTCTGACTATGAGCGCCTCGCCCGCCGGGACGAATGGATCGGGGAGAGCGGCGATGAGTAGCACGGTAGCCTTCGAAGCCGCCCAACAGGCCCAGCGTATCGCCGCCCTGCCGGAGCGCTCGGCCTGGGTTGAGGCACATGCCGGGTCAGGCAAGACGAAAGTCCTGATCGACCGCGTCGCCCGCCTCCTCCTTCGCCGTGAAGACGGACGCCAAGGCGCTGCGCCAGACACGATCCTCTGCATCACCTACACCAAGGCCGCCGCCAATGAGATGCTGAGCCGTCTGTTCAAGACGCTCGGCGACTGGTCGGTCGCGGACGATGAAAAGCTGCGCGACGAGCTCTCGAAACTCGAGAGCCGCCCGGTTGACGCCTATCAACCGGAAGACCTTGATGCCGCCCGCGCCCTCTTTGCCAACGCGCTTGAAACGCCGGGGGGCCTGCGCATTGAAACCATTCACGCCTTCTGTTCGCGCATCCTCCGCCGCTTCCCGCTGGAAGCCGATGTCTCGCCGGGCTTCGGCGAGATTGAGGACCGCGAGGCAGACCGCCTCTGGGCCGAAAGCCTTCGCGAGCAGATCCTCCACGCGCACGAATATGCGCCGGACGCCCTCGTCACCCTCTCGCAGATCGGCGGCGGCAATGGCGCGGCGAGCGTGCTCTCGCATCTGCGCTCCAAAGCAGGCCGGCTCGCCGGTGCCGACACTGATGATCTGAAACACCGCGTTCTGGCATTCCTCAATGCGCCAGAGGACTCCGTCGATACGCTGCTACAGCGCGCACTGGATGCGGACTTCCAGACTATCCGTGTACGGTCCATATTGGCCGAGCTTCAGAATATCGACAAACTCGGCAAGGCTGATCTCACCCTGCTCGAAAAGCTGCCCTTCATCATGTCGGACGCATCCCTTGAGGATCGCTGGGCCACCTATGCCTCACTCTTCCTGACGAGCTCAGGCGACTGGCGCAAAACTAATCCGTACACGAAGCCTACGGGCAATGCGCTCCCCGCGCTGGCTGATCTCTTCCAGATCAAGGATGGCGACGGCACCGAAACCGCCCGCTTCCGCGCCCTGTCGCGCGCCATTGCCGCGCGCCAATGCTATGAGCAGACCGCCGCCCTTCTCGATGTCGGCCTGCCAGTCCTTCGCGATTACGCCGCCGGCAAGACTCAGCGCGCCGCGCTCGATTTCGATGACCTCATCCTGCGCACGCGCGATCTTCTCACCGCGCCCGGTACCGCCGAATGGGTGCTCTACAAACTCGATGGCGGGCTGACCCATATCCTGCTCGATGAGGCCCAGGACACCAGCCCCGACCAATGGGTGCTGATCAACGCCCTCGTCGAGGAGTTCCGCGCCGGCAAGGGCGCTGACCATAAGGCGGACCCACGCACCCAGTTCACCGTCGGTGACAAGAAGCAGTCCATCTACTCCTTCCAGGGCGCAGACCCTGAACGTTTCATCCACGAGAAGCGCCGCTTCATCGGCGCCGAGGAAGCCCTCCACGGGCAGGCCAATCTGCCCGCCATGACCATGTCGTTCCGCTCGACCTCCGAAGTCCTTGGCTTCGTCGATAGCGTCTTCAACCTCGACAAGTTTGGTGGCGACCCCTTCTCCGTCACCCCGCCCGATGAAGCTGACACGCTTCAGCACGTCGCCCGCCGCGCGGATGAAGCCGGCCGCGTCGAGCTCTGGCCAATTGTTCAGCATACGGAGAGTGAGGAAGACGACCCGTGGGACTCCCCCGTCGACAAGCTGCCGGAAGCTTCCCCGCGCAATCGCCTCGCCCTCAATGTCGCGACAGAAATCGCCGCCATGATCGAGCGCGGAGACCCGGTCTGGGATCGCGGCGACAAACGCCCCGTCTCGCCTGAAGACATCCTCATCCTCGTTCGCAAACGCGGCCCGCTCTTCGACGCGCTCATCCGCGAACTGAAAGAACAGAACCTCCCCGTCGCTGGCGCCGACCGTCTCGTCCTGCTGGACCATATCGCCGTGCAGGACTGTCTCAACCTCCTGCGCTTTGCGCTCTTCCCGTCCGATGATCTGACGCTCGCCGAAATCCTGCGCGGGCCCTTTTGCGGCCTCGTCGATGACAATAATGAGCTGTTCGTCCTCGCCCATAAGCGCGCCCGCGGCGAAACCCTCTGGGACCGGTTGCGCACGCACACAGACCCCCGCTTCGCCGCCGCCCGCGCCTTCTGCCAGTCCCTCTTGGACAACAAACACCTGCCCGCCTTCGACTTCCTCTCCGAGGTCCTCAACACACGGCGCGAAGATGGCCGGTCCGGCTGGGACCATATCATCCAGCGCCTTGGCGAGCCGGCCCGCGACCCGGTCAACGCCCTCATAAGCCACGCTCTCGGCTTCGACATGGGCGAGGCGGCAAGCCTGCAGACCTTCCTCGCCGAAATCGAAAGCGATACCAGCCAGCTCAAACGCGACCTTGCCGAGCCAAATGGCGAGATCCGCGTGATGACCGTCCACGGCGCCAAGGGCCTGCAAGCGCCCATCGTCTTCTTGCCGGACACCACGGGAAGCGACCGCGCCGACAGCTCCAGCCTCTTCATGGTCGAAGATGACCTCCCCATTTTCAGCGCCAGCAAGAGCGCCGATCCGCCCGAGCTTGAGCCCTTCCGCACCGCCCGCGACACCGCTCAGGCCCGCGAGTCGCGCCGCCTTCTCTACGTTGCCCTCACCCGCGCGCAGGACCGGCTGATCATCGGCGGCGCCTTTGCTGGCCGGCGCACCGGCAAGGGCTATAGCGACGACTCCTGGTATGCGCTCTGCCGCGACGCCATGCTCGACCTTACCGGAGAGGCAGGTGAAGCCACAGACGACGACAAAGTGCTGACTTACGGCGCAACCCTCCCCCCGGTCAGCAAGGACGCCGCCCCCAAACGCCCGCCACCCAGCGCCCCGGACTGGGCCCGCCAGCCTGCCGCAAAAGACACCGCCCAGCGCATCAGCGCGCCGAGCCGCCTGCTTGAGGACAAGGCCCGCGTCGCCAAACCTTTCGGCAAGGCCCGCAGCGCTGCCCTCGAACGCGGCCGTCTCATCCACACCCTGCTGCAATATTTGCCAGACCTGCCAGAGCCCGCCCGCAATGAGGCCGCCACATCTTATCTCGAACGCCACACCAGCCTTGAGCCGGCCGCTCGCACGGAAATCTTGCAGGCGACGCTCGACACGCTCGCAACGCCCGGCTTTGCCCACGTCTTTGCCCCCGGCGGTCGCTCGGAAGCAGCGATTGTCGGAACAATTGACAGTGGCGGCAGCGAGATCATCATCAATGGCCGGGCCGACCGTCTCGTCATTTCCGACGATGAAATCCTCATCATCGACTATAAGACAGACCGTCCCGCGCCAGACAGCGCCGAAGACGTGGATGCCGCATATCTGCTACAGATGGCAGCCTATCAGGCCGTACTGGAAAAGGCCTTCAAAGGTCGCCCCGTGCGCCCGGCCCTCCTCTACACCGACGGCCCGCGCCTGATTGAGCTTTCCGACAGCTTATTGCAGAACTCACGCGACCGTTTAGCTAGCGGCCTTTGAAGAATCCTGACACGGCCTATCTATAACGGGTAACAAGACACAAAAAGCGAGGAGGCAGACATGGCCGCCGAACATATCACTGATGACAATTTCGACACCGCAATTGCTGGCGACACGCCAGTTGTCGTGGATTTCTGGGCCGAATGGTGTGGCCCCTGTAAGCAGATGTCCCCCCATCTGGAAGCGGTCTCCGATGAGCTCGCCGGCAAGGTGAAGATCGCCAAGATCAATGTCGACGAGAACCCGATTGCCGCCTCCAAATTCGGCGTCCGCGGCCTGCCAACCCTGATGATGTTCAAGGGCGGCAAGGTCACCGCAACCCATCTCGGCGCGATGTCCAAACAACGCATCGCCGAATGGATCAAGGAAAGCAGCTAGTTTCTGCCGACCCAATGAACCAGAAAGCCCGCCCGGTCCTACCGCGGCGGGCTTTTTCTTGTTCACCGCTCCCCTACCTCAACCTGAGCCCACCCCACCTCATACTGAGCACGCCAACCTCATCCTGAGCTTGTCGAAGGATGAAGAAGCACACCCCTCACCGTTCCGCGTCACTCCCGATGAGCCGCAGGCTCATCTGGGAGCCCATCTCCTGCACCCCCAAAAGTCCCGCAGGATGAAAACACAGGAGATGGACCCTCAGACCGCTGCGCGGTCGAGGGTGACGCACTCGAGTGACTGAGCAGGGCGCTTAAACCGGGACTTACAAGTTTCATTCAGGCCTAATGGCAAATCCTGCCATTCGGCCACAGCCAGCCTCTTTCGATCTTCTTTTCCGGGTCAAGGGTGAAATCCTCCGGACGCGAAGCGCCCTTGACCCGGAAAAGAAGATCGGACAACCGCCACATATCGCGCCTTCATCCTGAACACCCACCCCAACCTCATCCTGAGCCCGTCGAAGGATGAAGCCACCATCCCCCACCCCCAAAACCCAAAAACCCTTTCCCCACACGTCACCCATTTACGCCGCGCCTCGCCAGCCCTACTGATTTACTTCACACATGAAACAAATCTGAGGAAACATCATGGAGCCCTATCAACCCCTGTCCCGCTCGATCAAAGGCAAGACCGCACTGATCACCGGTGCCGCCTCCGGCATGGGCCGCGCGACCGCCCATCTCTTCGCCCATGAGGGCGCGAATGTCGCCGTCACGGACCTCAAACAGGAGGCCGTCGACAAGGTCGTGCAGGAGATCAAGGATGCCGGCTTCGAGAACGTCAGAGGCTGGGCCATGGATGTCGGCAATGGCGACGCGATCAAGCGCGTCGTCAACGAAGCCGCCGCCCATTTCGGCGGGCTCGAAATTCTCGTCAACAATGCCGGCTTCGCCATCCCGGCCAATGTCGCCGAGGAGTCCTATGAAGACAGCTGGGGCCCGAGCATCAATGTGATGCTGACCAGCCATCAGCGCGCCATTCGCGCGGCCTTGCCCTATATGCGCAAAGCCAAATTCGGCCGCATCGTGAACGTCGCCTCGACCGAAGGCCTCGGGGCCACCCCCGGCAATTCACCCTATGTCGCCGCCAAACATGGCGTCATCGGCCTCACCCGCGGCCTCGCCTGCGACCTTGGCCGCGACGATGAAACCGACATCACCGTCAACTGCATCTGCCCCGGCCCGATCCACACTGGCATCACCTCCGGCATTTCCGATGAGCACAAGACCATCTACGCCAAACGCCGCGTGCCGCTGCGCCGTTACGGCATCCCGGAAGAGGTCGCGAACATGACCCTCTCGGTCGTCCTCCCCGCCGCCAGCTTCCTCAACGGCGTTCACATCCCCGTCGACGGCGGCATGACGATCAAGAACGCGTAAAAGCGACGACGCTTGAAATTGTCCGCAGATACCTGCGAAGGCAGGTATCCATGGCTCAACTTTTCAACTTCCACTTGCCTCCAAGCTCATTCCATGGACCCCTGCCTTCGCAGGGGTCTGCGGAATTTGGAGCGAGCACCAATGAAACCCTTCTACGTCTATATCCTCGCCAGCCAGAAGAACGGCACGCTCTACACGGGCCATACGGATGACATCTCGACGCGCATCTATGCGCACAAGGAAGGACGCGGCTCTGCCTTCACACGGAAATACGGCGTCAAACGCCTCGTCTGGTACGAACATCACCAGACCCGCGACGGCGCGAAGACGCGCGAATACCAGATCAAGGCATGGAAACGCGCCTGGAAGATCAGGTTGATTGAGGAAACCAATCCCGACTGGGATGACCTTTACCTCAAACTCAACCACTAGGCTTCACCCCGAACCAATTTAAACCCTCAACCTCCGCAGATACCTGCGAAGGCAGGTATCCATGGCTCAACATTCCAGGGGACACCCCAGCAGCAACTCTGCACAATAGGCCCCACCCGCCCTAAATCCGCTTGATCGTATACGGTCGAAAAGATACGTGGGCCGTCATGAAACTGTTATGTGTGTGTTTTCTTGCCTGCGTTGCCGCCTTCAACGCAGGCGCTGACGAGCCCTTCCGGCTCGAAACCGCGCTCGACACGCCAGACTGGCTGACCCTCGAAGGCGACACCCGCATCCGCTATGAAACGCTCGACGGCCAGTTCCGCGCCGGGCGCACCGGCTCCGATCAGATTATCGCCCTTCGGTCCCTGTTGCTGGCAGAGGCCGACACCGGCCCGGTCAGCTTCGGGATCGAGCTTCAGGATGCGCGGACCTATCTCGGCGATAGTGGCACGCCGCTCTCGACCAGCATCGCCAATCCACTCGACATCCTTCAGCTCTATGCTCGCTTCGATGATCTGCCCGGCCTGCTGGGCGAAAATTCCGTCAGCAGTCTGAAACTCGGTCGCCAGACGATTGCCATCGGCTCAAAGCGCCAGATTGAGCGCCAGAGCTACGCCAACGTCATCAAACCCTTTACCGGCGCCTATCTCCTCTCGACCAATCCGCGTGGGGACGAGTTTCACCTCTTCTATGTCTCGCCGCTTTCTCTTTTCCCGTCCGGGCGGCCCGCGCTCGATGACAATGACTTGTCGGGCGACGAGGAACAGTGGGGCCGCCGCATCTGGGGCGCGCATTATCGCCGCGCCGATGTCCTGCCCACTGCCGCGCCGGGCCTCACAGCCGAGCTCTTCGTCTATGGCCTGGAAGAGCGCGATACCTCCGACGTCCAGACGCCGGACCGCTCCTATGTCAGCCCGGGCGCCCGGCTCTATCGCGCGCCAGAAGTTGGCCAGTGGGACGTCGATATCGAAGGCGCGCTTCGCAAGGGCACGCGCTATGCCTCCTCCAACCCAGCCGACACACAAAGCCTCAATGTGAACGCCGAGATGCTGTTTGCCGCCGCCGGGTATACCTGGGACGCACCGTGGCAGCCCCGGCTCTCGCTGGAATATTATTATGCCAGCGGCGATGACGACCCGAACGATTTCAATTTCGATCAGCATGAGCGCCTCTTCGGCGGGCGCCGATCGGACCTCAACAACACCTCCATCTATGGCCCGCTGACCCCGGCGAATATCTCGTCTCCGGGATTCAGAATTACGGTCAAGCCGAACGGACGCTGGGATGGCTGGGTCAAGTATCAGGCGGCCCATCTCGCCTCGGCGACCGACGAATGGGTCGTCGCACGCCTACGCGACCCCTCCGGCCAGTCCGGCGACTTTATCGGCCACGCCATCGATTCGCGGATCCGCTATTGGGTGATCCCGGATTCGGTCCGTTTCGAATTTGGCGGCTCGGCGCTTTTCTATGGCGAGTTTGCCAAGAACGTCCCCGGCGGCCCGGCAGGCGATCGCTCCCTCTACGGGTTCGCTGAAATCACGGTCGACTTCTAGGCAGTGCGCGTAGCGGCGCAGAAGCCACCAAACTTTCCCGAAAATTTCCGCCCCGGTTTTACCGGCACCTATGCTTGGCGCATGGAAAATATGTTGGCCTTCATCAAAAACGGGCTCGCGACCCTCAAGGACGCCTTGCAGGATGCATGGGGTCTCGCCGACATCGATCTCTATCCGACCGCCGTCACCCACGCCGCCGCAAGGCGCCTCTCCGCAAGCCTGCGCTTCGTCACAAGACTGCTCCGGCGCGTGCTTGTTCTTATGGCTCTCGAGATTGAAGTGGAGCTTTCAGCCAAGCCGAAGCCGGAAAACCCCGGCGACCCTGCATCACAGGCTCCGCAACTGATCGGCCCCAGCTTTGCCTATCTCGTCGCTGACCGGCTGGACCCTAACGCGCCGCGCGCGCCCGAAACCCGGCCAAGCACCGCCCATCTTGATCCGCCAGATCTGACGAAGCTTCATCAGCGCTACCAGCTTCTGAAAGCGATGCTGGAGAATCCCGCAAAAGCGGCCCGGCGCATGGCCTTTCGACTTCGCAGGCTTCGCGCCAATGGCGAAATGCGGCCTGTTTGCACTTACGAAAAACGCCCGCGTCGCAACTGGCAAAAATTGGACGGGCTACCAAATCTATTGGCGTTCGAGCTCAATGCCGGGCTGAGGCGCTTTTTCAGCTCAAGCTAAATATCGCGCCCCGCCTTAACATCCGATCTTCCCCGCGAAAGCGGGGATCTCAGGCAAATGTAACCCCCAAACCTGCGCCCCTGACCACATCCTCATAGCGAGCGTGTGGCCGCAAGCTCAGCGACAAATCTTGAAAACCGTTCTATTTCGGCAAATCACCGTTCTGGCGCAGCACATCACCGGCGAGATAAAGCGAACCGCAGATCAAGATCCGCTCAGCGCCCGCCTCAAGCGCCGCTTTCATCGCCGCCTCGAAAGACGGGCAGGCCGTTGCCTCAACCCCGCCCTCACGGGCTGCTTCAGCCAGGTCTTCAGCGCTCGCCGTAAACTCATTATCGACCACTTCGGTCGTGAAAACCTTTAGGCCCGGCCGAGCGAGTTCCGAAAAGAAACCCGCTGCATCCTTGGTCGCGAGCATGGCCGAGACCAGCATCGTCCGCCGCGCCGGTTCTTCCCGATCGAGATCATCCAGCGTCTCGGAAATCGCCCGCGCCGCATGCGGATTATGCCCGCCATCGAGCCAGACCGGATGACCACCCGCCATCGCGGTCACCGGTCCATCCGAGAGGCGCTGCATCCGCGCTGGCCAATTCGCTGTCGCGCAACCGGTCAGGATCGCCCGGTCATCAATCGCCGGATGGCCCCATTGCCGCAGCGCCTTTGCCGCGAGCGCCGCGTTCGAAAACTGATGCTTCCCGGCAAGGCCCAGTGGCGGGAAAATCGCGGCAACATCTTCTGGGGTCAGAAACGAGACCTCGGTGCCGACTTTCAGCGCCTCGGCCTCGATCGAGCTCCGCGCTTCTGGCCGCTGGATCGCCGACACGCCGGGGCAACCCGGCTTCAGAATGCCCGCCTTGTCGCTCGCAATCTTCTCGATCGTATTTCCAAGAAATTGCATGTGATCAAAATCGATCGGCGTAATCACGGAGACCGCGCTCTTTTCAATCACATTCGAGGCGTCATACCGCCCGCCCAGACCAACTTCGAGGATCAGCAAATCCGCCGGCACTTCATGGAAGGCGAGGAACGCCGCCGCCTGCGTCGCTTCAAAATGGGTAATGTCCCGGCCCTCGAGCGCCTGCTCGACCCGGTCGAGATATTTCACCAGCTCGGCGTCGCTGATCAGCTCACCGGCCAGACGAATACGCTCATTGAACCGAACGAGATGCGGCGATGTCGAGACATGAACTTTGAGGCCCGCCGCTTCGGCCATCGCCCGCATGAACGCCGTGGTCGAGCCCTTCCCGTTCGTGCCCGCGACATGGATCGTCGGCGGCAGATCGAGATGCGGGTTACCGAGCGTTTCGAGAACAACAAGCAGGCGGTCCAGCGTCAGAACCCGGTCCGTCGGATTAAACCGTTCGAACCGTTTCAACGCCGCATCGACGGCCAACTCCAGGTCAATCAAGCCTTCTTGCCCTTTGAACCGGCTGCCGGCACATCCGCCGACGGCGCCTTGATCGGACCGATTGGTGCATTGTCCGATGCCCGCTTAGGCAGAAGATGGTTCAAGAGGCGGCCAAGCGTCTCTTTCAGCTTGCGACGGTCACAGACAATATCGACCTGTCCCTTCTCGCGCAGGAATTCAGAGCGCTGGAAGCCGTCCGGCAGTTTCTCGCGAATGGTCTGCTCGATCACGCGCGGGCCAGAGAACGCAATCATCGCATCCGGCTCAGCAATATGAACATCGCCCAGCATCGCATAGGACGCAGACACGCCGCCCGATGTCGGGTCGGTGAGGATCACAATATAAGGAAGGCCCGCTTCGCGGACTTCATCAATGGCCAGCGTCGTGCGCGGCATCTGCATCAGCGACAATGTGCCTTCCTGCATCCGCGCGCCGCCAGAAGCGGTGCAGACCACGAAGGCGGCCTTGCGGGCGACAGCCATCTGAGCTGCCGCAATGAAAGCTTCGCCAGCCGCCATACCGAGCGATCCGCCCATGAACGCAAAGTCCTGAACGAGGATCACAGCCGGTTTGCCATTCACCCGGCCAAAGGCCGCAGCCATACAGTCATCCTGCGTAATCGGCGGGCTGCCTTCAGGGCTCTCTTCTTTCTCGCGTCCGGCAATTTTGGACTTGGCCGCTTTCAGGCGCGAGGGATAGGGCTTGTCATCCTTGAACTTCAGAGGGTCCTGCGTCACCGGCGGCAGCGCAAGCGGCTCCCACTTCTCGCCATCGAAGAAGAGACGGAAGCGGCGGCGCGGCGAAATGCGCAGATGCGCGCCTGCTGGCGTCACATACCAGCTCTCCTCAAGATCAGAGCGATAGACAAGCTCACCGGACTTCGGACACTTGACCCAGAGATTATCCGGCGTGTCCTTTTTGGAAGACAGGAATGTCTTCAGACCAGGTGTTCTGAAATTTGTCAGCCAGTTCATAGTTTCGGACTCCTTGGACCGCCCGTCTGTTTCAGGCCGCGCCTTTAAGCGCGCTCGACAATTCTTCGGCCAGCGTTCCCATGCGTGCGGCTATATCGCCGCGTTCGCCAGCCTCAAGAGCTAATCGCACATGATCCACGAATGCGGAGCCGACGACAACCCCATCTGCAATAGCGGCCATCGCAGCGGCTTGTTCCCCGGTCTTTACGCCAAATCCGACGCAGACCGGCAGGCCAGACACTTTCCGTGCCCGCTCGACGCCTTCGCGAATGTCAGCCGGATCGGCGGAGCCAGACCCGGTGACGCCCGCAACGGCGACATAATAGAGAAAGCCCGAAGCGCCTTCAGCCACCTTGGCGATACGCTTGTCAGTCGTGGTTGGCGTCGCCAGCCGGATGACCGAGATGCCATACGCCTCATAGGCGTCGCGCAGCTCCTGGTCCTCTTCCGGCGGCAGGTCGACGATGATTGTGCCATCGATCCCGGCGGAGGCGGCGGCTTCGGCGAAAGTGGTGTAACCCATGGAGTGAACCGGATTGGCATAGCCCATCAGGATCAGCGGCGTGTCTTCATCGGTTTCACGAAACCGCTTGGCGAGCGCCAGCACATCTCTCAGTGTCGTACCCGCTTTCAGGCTGCGCTGTCCGGCCATCTGGATCGCGGGGCCATCGGCCATCGGGTCAGTAAACGGCGCGCCGAGCTCAATAATGTCTGCGCCATTATCGCGCAGCGCGCACAAGGCTTCATAGCTCGTCTCGATATCCGGGTCGCCGGCCATGAGATAGGTCACGAGCGCGGCGCGGCCTTCGGCACGCACCTTGTCGAACCGGTCAGTAATTCTTTGAGTAGGCATCAGTTTGCGGGCGCTTCCGTGTTGTCTTCAAGCCAGCTGGCGAATGGGCTTAGCATCTGCGTACAGGGCAGCGCCACCATAGCCGGAACATCATAGGGGTGAAGCTCTGCCACCAGTTTTTCGAGCGCTGGCCAGCAGCTCTTCACCGATTTCAGCCAGAGCACATGCTCAAACGCCTGCTCCACCACGCCCTTCCAGAGATAGGTCGAGGAGACCGGCCCCTCGATATTGGCGCAGGCGGCAATGCGTTGCTCGACGGATGCATCGGCAATCTTCTGTGCCACGTCCTTGGACGGGCATGTGATCCGGATGAGAAGCGCGTCGGTCATTATCGTAAAAGTTTCCCTGTCACCTGTCTGACGGATATTGTTTGCCTCATGGCCGATGTCATCCGCACAATGCAGACCTTATGGCCAACAGCATCTCGGCAACAGGCCCGGTATGGAAAATTGATGCAATTTGCCAGCCAGTTCTTTTTGCCAGAAGCAAGATTGACAAACATCTGCCCAGTCGGACGGTCGCTTGAAGCTCAACATGGCGCGGCGCTGGATCTAGTCATCGAGCGGATCGTGACAGACAACGCAAATCTTGTTGCCATCGAGGTCGCGAAAATAGGCGCCATAATAGTTGGAATGATAGTGTGCACGAAGGCCCGGAATGCCTTCGTCCCTGCCGCCGCCTTTCAGCGCAATCGCATGGACCCGATCGACCGCGGCACGGTCCGGCGCAAGGAGGGCCAGCATCTGGCCGTTGCCGGGCTCGTGGGGTCGTCCATTCTCCGGCGTGGTCAGGGCGATTACCGGACGGAAGCTCTCCTGCCCGGTCCACATCACAAACGGCGCCGACCGCTCCATCGGCACACGCTTCAGGCCGAGCGCCGCCATGATCGGGGTGTAGAAGCCTGTCGCCCGGTCAATGTCATTGGTGCCGATCGTGACGTGAGAGATCATGGTCTGCCCTCAAATCTCCATGCCCAGATGCTCAGCCACCGAGAAGATATCCTTATCGCCGCGACCGCAAAGGTTCATGATCAGGATCTGGTCCTTGTCCATCGTCTCGCAGACATCGCCCAGCCGCGCGATGGCGTGGGCTGGCTCAAGCGCCGGAATAATGCCTTCAAGGCGCGTGCAGAGCTTGAACGCCTCGAGCGCTTCCTTGTCGGTGCAGGTGAGATATTCGGCACGGCCCGTATCGCGAAGGAAAGCGTGTTCCGGCCCGATCCCCGGATAGTCGAGACCGGCTGAAATCGAGTGGGCGTCGATAATCTGTCCGTCATCGGTCTGCAGCAGGTAAGTCTTGTTGCCATGCAGGATGCCGGGTTTGCCGCCGTTTAGCGCGGCCGCATGCTCACCGGTTTCAATGCCATGACCGGACGCTTCCACGCCGATCAGACGGACGCCCTCATCCTCGATGAAAGGATGGAACAGGCCGATGGCATTCGATCCGCCGCCGATACACGCCATGACGGCGTCCGGCAGGCGGCCTTCGCGCTTCATGATCTGCGCCTTGGCTTCCTTGCCGATCACTGACTGGAAGTCGCGCACCAGCTCTGGATAAGGGTGCGGGCCTGCCGCCGTACCGATCACATAGAAAGTGTCGTGAACATTCGTGACCCAGTCGCGGAGCGCTTCGTTCATCGCATCTTTCAGCGTGCCCGTGCCCGACGAGACCGGGACGATCTCGGCGCCGAGCAGCTTCATCCGGAAGACGTTCGGCTTCTGACGCTCAACATCGGTCGCGCCCATGAAGACGACGCATTTGAGACCGAACCGCGCGCAAACGGTTGCCGTCGCCACGCCGTGCTGTCCGGCGCCGGTCTCGGCAATGATCCGCTTCTTGCCCATCCGCATCGCCAGCAGGACCTGGCCGAGGCAATTGTTGATCTTGTGCGCGCCGGTATGGTTCAGCTCGTCACGTTTGAAATAGATTTTCGGCCCGCCGAAATGCTCTGTGATCCGCTCTGCGAAATAAAGCGGCGACGGGCGGCCAACATAGTGCTCCCACAGATCATCCATCTGCGCGGTAAAGGCCGGATCTTTCTTGGCGGCGCGATACTCGTCCTCCAGCTCAAGGATCAACGGCATCAGCGTCTCGGCGACATAGCGCCCGCCGAATTCGCCGAAGCGGCCATTTTCATCCGGCCACTGGTCCCATGTATTGAGTTTGGTCATATGCCTCGCATCCCGTCCTAGTCGGCCATCTTCGCGGCTGCAATGAAGTCCCTGATAAGCTCTTCATCCTTTATGCCGGGCGCGCGTTCCACACCAGATGACACATCGACCGCAGGTGCGCCTGTTGCAGCGATCGCTTCCTCGACATTGTCCGGCGTCAGTCCGCCCGCCAGAAGCCAGGGCCGCGGCGGCTCCCAGCCTTCAAGGATCGACCAGTCAAATGTCTGGCCATGGCCGCCCGCCCGGTCAGAGCCTTCCGGCGGTTTGGCGTCGATCAGAAGCCGGTCGGCGACGTCATATTCGAGCGCGCGCTCCAGATCGTCCTCGCTCGCCACCCCAATCGCTTTCCAGACCTCGACACTGTCGGGCAAGCGATATCTCAGCTTGGCAACAAATTCCGGTGTTTCGGTGCCATGCAACTGGAAGACATCCGGCATCACATTCCCGGTCAGGGCGTCGAGCATCTGCTCGTTCGGATTGGTCAGCAGGACTGCGCAGCGGATATCCATGTCGGCGGCCGCGAACATCAGGTCGAAGACGCGATCAAAAGTCTCCTGCCCATGGCCGAGCACATTTCGAGGGCTTTTGGGCGCAAGCACAAAGCCCACCCAGTCAGCCCCGGCCTCAGCGGAGATGCGCACGGAAGATTCGTCGGTCAGACCGCAGATTTTTACATATGTCATGGCGCGAGGAGGTGGACCTCACCCATGGGCAAGTCAAGCTGCGAGGCGTCTGACAGGCCAACTTACGCGGCGACACCTTCTGCTCATTGTTTACCTGCCCGGCTGATCCTGCTGAATAGATGACTGAAGGAGACGACCCAATGCCTGCCACTTCGCTTCTGTCCGATATCCGCATCGCTGACATGACGACCGTCATCTTTGGCCCCTATTGCACGCAGACGCTGGGCGATATGGGCGCCGAGGTGATCAAGCTGGAGCCCAAAACAGGCGACACGTTCAGAGAGGTCGGCAAGCCTGCGAACACGCGCGGCATGGGCCCCTGCCATATGACGATCAATCGCGGCAAACGGTCGGTTGTCTGGGACATGAAGTCAGATGAGGGCCAGCAGGCGGTTCGCAAGCTGATCGAGACAAGCGATGTCTTCATCCACAATATCCGGCCCGACGCCGTCGCGCGGCTGGGCCTGACCTTCGATGAGGTGAAAGCCATCAAGCCGGATATCGTCTATGTCCATTGTCTCGGCTTCGGCGCGGAAGGGCCGTATGCAGGCCGGCCAGCCTATGATGACCTCATCCAGTCGCTGTCTGGCGCGACCAATCTCTTGCCGCAGGTCGATGGCAATGAAGCCCCGCGTTTCCTTCCGACGGCGTTTGCCGACAAGGTCTCCGGCCTTCACGCCATGTATGCGACGCTGGCCGCCCTGCATCACCGCGACCGCACAGGTGAGCCGGTGCATGTCGAAGTGCCAATGTTTGAATGCGTGTCCAACTTTCTGCTGGAAGAGCATTTCTATGAGGCCGCTTTCGACCCACCCGTCGGCCCTTATTACTATCAGCGCCAGATCGACCCGTCGCGCCAGCCCGTCCGCACGCAGAATGGCTGGATCACCATTGCCCCTTATGTCGACCATCGCTGGGTGACGCTGTTCGACGCCATCGGCGCGCCGGACGAATTGAAAGACGAGCGCATCAACGACTATCGCGGCCGCTACTTCAATCATGACTATATGATGTCGCGCGTTCAGGCGCATTTTGTGAACTTCACGACCGAGCAGCTGCTCGACATGCTGGGCAAGGCCGATATTCCAGCGGCCCGCGTCAACGACATTTCCGATCTGCGTGAAGACCCCCATCTAAAGGCCGTCAATTTCTTCCAGCGGCGCGACCATCCGACCGAAGGTGGGTATTGGGAAGTGCAGCCACCGGTGCGCTTCGTGGGTCAAGCTGAGCGCGTCATCCGGCCAGCCCCGCGCCTTGGCGAACATAGCGACGAGGTTTTGAAGGAATTGGGGCTCGGCAAAACGACCTCCGGAGATTGATCACAGCTGCAAATTGCGTCGCACGCATCAGCGGGCTACAGCCTGCGTCAGATTATCGAACACCAAGGGATGGACCATGAGCCAGGCGATTGTAGATTATGTGACACGCGACTTCGGAACGCTTTCAGACCTTGTGGCGCTGCAGGCGGCCGCGAAACCGGACCACCTCGCGCTGGTGCACAATGAGCGGGAGGTCAGCTATGGCGAGCTTGATGATCTCATCAATCGTTTCGCCGCGGCCCTTCAAGCAAATGGCTATGAGGCCGGCGGGTCAGTCGCCATCTGCGGCCTGACCAGCATTGAATACGTTGTCGGCTTTCTCGGCACGCTGCGCGCCGGCATGACGGTTGCGCCGCTCGCCCCGTCTTCGACCCCCACCTCGCTGGCTGACATGATCCGGGACAGCGGCGCAAAACTCTTCCTCGTCGATGCCGCCTCTCATGAGGCGCTGGCCGAAGAGCTGAAAAGCCTCGACGTTGCGGTGCTGCGCATGGATCAAACCGGCGAGGGCAGCGTGCCAGGCTTTCTCGCACCGGCCGGAACAAAGCCCGCGCCTGTCGAGATCGACCCGGATCTTGGCTTCAACATCATCTATTCCTCCGGCACGACGGGCACACCCAAGGGGATCGTCCAGTCGCATCAGATGCGCTGGGGCCATTGCCGCCCTATGGATCCACCGGGACATGGGCCGGACGCCATCACGATGGTGTCGACCCCGCTTTATTCGAACACGACTCTGGTCAGCTTCATCCCCACCCTGTCGGGGGGCGGCACCGCGATCCTGATGGAGAAGTTCAACACGGAGAAATTCCTGAAGCTTGCCGAAAAATGGCGCGCGACACACGCCATGCTGGTCCCGGTCCAGTATCAGCGCCTGATGGATTTCGAGGGCTTTGACGACTACGACCTCTCATCCTTCGTGATAAAGTTCTGCACCAGCGCGCCATTTACCCCTGAGCTGAAGGCCGAAGTGCTCAAACGTTTCCCCGGGGGCCTGGTTGAGTATTACGGTATGACTGAAGGCGGTGGCAGCTGCATGCTTGTCGCACATGAGCATCCCGACAAGCTGCACACGGTCGGCCAGCCGATAGAGGGGCATGACATTCGTATCATCGACGAAGACGGCAATATGCTTCCGCCCGGTCAGACGGGTGAAATTGTCGGCTCATCGGAAGCGATCATGAACGGCTACCACAACCAGCCGGGCAAGACCGCCGAGGCCGAATGGTATTCGCCGGAAGGCACGCGCTTCATCCGCACCGGCGATGTTGGCCGGTTCGATGAGGATGGTTTCATTACGCTGATGGACCGCAAGAAGGACATGATCATTTCCGGCGGCTTCAATATCTATCCAAGCGATATCGAGCTGCTGCTGCGCCAGCATGAGGACGTCGCCGATGTTGCCGTGGTCGGCGTGCCATCACGTGACTGGGGCGAGACGCCAATTGCGTTTGCCGTGCTCACCAAGGACGCCAAGTCGACCGCCGAGGACATTCGTGAATGGGCCAATAGCCAGCTCGGCAAGACGCAGCGGATCGCAGACTTTGTCATCACCGACGATCTTCCGCGCAGCGCCATCGGCAAGGTGCTGAAACGGGAGCTGCGCGACATTTACGGCCCGGCCAAATGAGCCGCATCTTCGGAAATGTCTGCCAGAATGGCTATGTGGTTCGCGACATTGAAGCGGCCATGCAGCACTGGATTGACGTCATGGGCGTCGGACCGTGGTTTTACATTGAGGACGTGAAGACAGACTGGTTCCGCCATCGCGGACAGCCGTCTGACGTGAAGATGTCGATCGCGCTCGCCAATTCCGGTGATCTGCAGATTGAGCTCATCCAGCAGCGCAATGATGCGCCGAGCATGTACAAGGAATTCCTCGATGCCGGCCGTGAAGGCCTGCAGCACATGTCCTACTGGACCGAGGATTATCAGACCCTCTACGACAAGGCGCTCTCGCTCGGCTACACGGTCGGGCATGAAGGCTGTATCGGCGGCGAGAAAGGCCGGTTCGCTTATTTCGATACCGAGGCGCATCCCGGCACAGTGGTCGAGATTTCCGACATCAGCGGCACCAAGGGCAAGACATTCGCCCATATCCGCAAAGTCGCCCAGGGCTGGGATGGCAGCGACCCGATCCGCCGGATTTAAAGCTGACGCCTGCTTTGACTTGACGCCGATGACCTGTCGCGGGCACTTTGCGCACTATTGGTGCGGACGTTAGATTCTGCCCAGTCGGCGAGGGGCCAGATCAAATGCGTTTTTTTGCAGCATCCATTGTTGTTCTTCTTTCCTGCGGCAGCCTGGCGGCGTGTGACCGCGCGGGCAGCTCTACTGGTGCAGGTGGCACATCTTCAGATGACACCCGCACCATCGGCTCAGCTGATCTCAAGGCGGCTGGCGACAACACTGCCGAATGGCTGAGCTATGGGCGCACCTGGTCCGAGCAGCGCTTCAGCCCGGCCGACAGCATCAACCGCGAGAATGTCAGCGAGCTAGGCCTCGCCTGGTCGGCGGACTTCTCCACCGCCCGCGGTCAGGAAGCGACCCCCCTCGTCATTGATGGGCGCATCTATACCAGCACCTCGTGGAGCAATGTCGAAGCCTATGACGCGAAAACCGGCGCACCGGTCTGGTCATTCGACGCCGAGGTTCCCGGCGCGACCGGCGCGAAAGCCTGCTGCGATGTCGTCAATCGCGGCCTCGCGGCCTGGGGCGACAAACTCTATCTCGGCACGCTGGACGGACGTCTCGTCGCCCTCGACCGCGAAAGTGGTGAACCTGTCTGGACGGCTGAGACGGTAGACGGCGATGGCCCCTATACGATCACTGGCGCCCCGCGCGTGGTCGATGGGCTTGTCATCATCGGCAATGGCGGCGCCGATATGGGCGCGGTGCGCGGCTATGTCAGCGCCTATGATGCCGAAACGGGTGATCTCGTCTGGCGGTTTCACACCGTGCCGGACAATCCGGCCAATGGCCCGCAGCCAGATTATCTCGAAGCCGCCGCCGACACTTGGACCGGCGACTGGTGGGAGCTTGGCGGCGGCGGCACCGTCTGGGACGCCATGGCCTATGACCCTGAGCTCGGCCTTCTCTATATCGGCGTCGGCAATGGCGCGCCCTGGAACCAGCAATTTCGCTCCCCTGAAGGCGGCGACAATCTCTACCTCTCCTCCATCGTCGCGATTGAAGCAAAGTCCGGCGACTATGTCTGGCACTTCCAGACAACGCCGGGCGAGACCTGGGACTATACAGCCACCCAGCACATCATGCTGGCTGATCTCGAAATCGACGGGGAAACTCGCAAAGTCCTGATGCAGGCGCCAAAGAATGGTTTCTTCTATGTGCTCGACCGGGAAACTGGCGCATTCATCTCAGCCGACAACTACACTAAGGTGACATGGGCGCTCGGCATCGACCCTGAGACCGGCCGGCCGATCGAGAACCCTGCCGCGCGCTATAAGAGCGGCCCGGCGCTCGTCTATCCAAGCGCGCTGGGCGGCCACAACTGGCACCCGATGGCGTTCAATCCGGATGAGGGCCTCGTCTACATCCCCGCCCAGAACGCCCCGCAGCCCTATAGCAGCCCGGATGAATGGGCCCCGACCCCGCTCGGCTGGAACAATGCGGTTGGCTCCTCAGTCGCGTCGACAGGCTCATCGGCGGGGGAGTCCAAGGTTTTCCAGAAAGCTGCGGCCCCTGCAGACGCGGCGCCAGACCCAGCGCCTGACAACATGCAGCCGGTCAAAGAACGGAAGATCGGCGTCGCCGCCCTCCTCGCCTGGGACCCTGTCACCCAGACCGAGAAATGGCGCGTCGACTATCCGGGCATCTGGAATGGCGGCCTGCTATCGACGGCTGGCGGTCTTGTCTTTCAGGGCACGGCCAGCGGCGAGTTCCGCGCCTATGATGCCGCGACGGGTGACCAGCTCTGGTCCTACCCCATCCAGACCGGCGCGATCGCAGCCCCGATGACCTATGAAATCGATGGCGAGCAATATGTTGCCATCGTCACCGGCTGGGGCGGCGTTTATGGCCTCTTGAGCGGTGTGGTGCAGAACCATAGCCGCCTGCTCGTCTTCAAGCTGAATGGTGAGGCGACCCTGCCCGAGCCCACTGAGACTGCCCGCGTACTCGATCCGCCCGTCATGGAGGTTGACCCGGCCAAGGTCGCACGTGGCGGACAGCTCTATGGTCGCTATTGTGTCGTCTGCCATGCGGGCGGGAGCGCGATCACCGATCTTCGCTATTCGGCAGCCATCGATAGCGAGGCTGGCTGGATGTCAGTTGTGAAGGATGGCGCGCTGGAATCGCGCGGCATGGTCAGCTTCTCGCCGGTCATGAATGATGAGGACCTGGCCTCGATCCGCCATTTCATCGTCGCCCGCGCACAGGCCGAAGCCGCAAAATCTGCCCCTTGAGGGCGGGCGGCCTTTGCCTGCGATCAAGTTGAAACAGCCGTCACGCGTGTTCTAACGCCGATCCCATTCGTGCCACAGAATCGCGTACTGCATGGTGTTTTCGTAGATTGCATTTCCGTCGCTATCGTTCTGGAACGTCACATATTCCAGGAACCGGCCTTCCAATCGCATGCCAAGCTTTTTGCAGACCCGCTGCGACGGGGCGTTGTGATCCTCGACATAGGCGTAGATGCGCCTTTTGCCTTGTTGCGTGAATAAGTCGGCACACAGGGCCTGCGCCGCTTCGAACGCATAGCCTTTGCCACCGAACACGGGATTGAAATTCCAGCCCACTGAAACCGTGTCCGTTTGTTGAGGGTTTTCCGGGTCTTCCGGCCAAGCAGCATCCGCATGGCTGAAGAGGTCGCCGATGAGCTGACCTGATTCTGTCAGGCAGACGGCGAGATACTCGTCATCGCCGGCACGTTTCAGAACCTCATTTTCGGCGGCTGCCAGGTCGGCAAGCTTAAGCGAGAAGAAGCAACTCGCAGTCGGCTCCCGCAGGTAATCGAACAAAGCCTCCGCATCCCCCACACGGAAATTTCTGATCGTCAGGCGGTCGGTTTGGATCGTTTTCAAGGGCTCAATGTCCTGCGTTTCAGACGTATGGAAAACCAACGGCGCCATCGCGGGTTTCTTTGACGTGCTGGTAGCGCAGGAAGGAAGTGGCGGTGAGACAGGGATTCGAACCCTGGAGACTATCGCTAGCCTACACACTTTCCAGGCGTGCGCCTTCGACCACTCGGCCACCTCACCGTAAGGGCGCGTCTATAATGGATGGATGCAGACTTAAGCAAGCCTGAGATTGTCCCTCAACTGCAGACACCCCATATAATGGGCAGGAAATCGAAAGGACCTATGAGATGTTCTTTAGCAGAAAAGCACCTGACATGCCCGCAAAAGGCGAGGCTCTACCCGGCCGGGACCAACCGATCCCGACCGCACCGGTCCATTATGTGAACGGCGTTAAACTCAACTCGCGTCCCCCCGAAGGCTTTGAAGAGATCGTCTTCGGCATGGGCTGCTTCTGGGGCGTTGAGCGTATCTTCTGGCAGCTTGACGGCGTCTGGCTGACGCAGGTCGGCTATGCTGGCGGCGAAACGCCAAACCCGACCTATGAAGAAACCTGCTCTGGAAAGACCGGGCACACCGAAGCTGTCCGCGTGGTCTATGATCCGTCAAAAATCTCGGCGACCGATCTGATCAGGAGGTTCTGGGAAGGCCATGACCCAACGCAAGGTATGCGCCAGGGCAATGATATTGGCAGCCAGTACCGCTCGGCCATCTTCACCACGACCGAAGAGCAGGAAAAGATCGCTGCGGCAACGCGTGAGATTTTCCAGAAGGCCCTCAACGAGGCTGGCCGTGGCCAGATCACGACCGAGATCGACATGCTCGACAAGTTTTACCACGCTGAGGACTACCACCAGCAATATCTCGCCAAGAATCCGAACGGATATTGCGGGATTGGTGGCACGGGCGTGTCCTGTCCGCTGCCGACAGGTGTCAGCGCCTGATTGATTTGCTAAGCGGGTCACGTGCCAGATTTCGTGACCCGCTTTGCGCCCTCACCCACCGGACGCCTTCATCTCGGGCACGCCGCCTCGGCCTTTCATGTCTGGCAGGCCGCCGAACGAGCGGGCGGCACGGTGCTGCTGCGGATCGAGGATATTGACCAGACCCGCTGCAAACCGGAATTCACCAAGGCCATTCTGGAAGACCTTGCCTGGCTCGGATTTTCCTGGGACGGCCCTGTCCGCATCCAGTCAGAGCATTTCGCAGACTATGAAGCGGTCACACACGACCTCGCGAGACGCGGGCTCGCCTATCGCTGTTTCCTGACGCGCCGCGAAATTGGCGAGCTGCAAGCCAAGCGAGGCCTGCCGCCATCTGCCCCCTATACCGGCGCGCCGCTGCCAGCTGAGGAAGAAGCGCGCCGACTTGAGCAAGGTGAGCCCTTTGCCTGGCGACTATCGCTGGAGGCGGCCCGCGCAGACCTCGGCGAACGATACGATCAGCTGGCTTTTGATCTCACAACGCCAGACGGCCACCACGAAATCATCAAGGCCGACCCGGCGAGCCATGGCGATATCGTGCTTTCCCGCAAGGATACGCCCACCGCCTATCATGTCGCCTGCACCCATGATGACGCCCTGCAAGGCATCACCCATGTGATCCGCGGGCGCGACCTTGAAGACGCCGCCCATATTCACGTCCTGCTGCAAGCTTTGATGGGCTGGCCGCAGCCCATCTACACACATCATGACCTCGTGCTCGGGCCAGATGGCAAGCGGCTTGCCAAGCGCTTTCAATCAAAAAGCCTTGCGAGCCTCAGGGCGGACGGTTTAACGCCGCAGGATGTTCGTCGACTGGCAGGTGTCTGAATGACCCAAACTGTAGAGACACCGCCAGTCGCACGCGCCTGGCTCGGCCCGCTTCTTCTGTTGCTGGGCGGCATGTTGATTGGTCTGGCGCCGATCGGTCTGCGTATGGGGCTCGACACGATGGGCCCGCAGGCGATTGCGTTCTGGCGCTACACTTTCGCCGCCCCCATCCTCTTCATTCTGCTCATCGGGATCGAGCGGCGTATGCCCGCGCGCATCAACCGTTATGTCATCATGGCGGGCATCTTCTTTGCGCTCGACATCGGCCTCTGGCACTGGGGCCTGACGCTGACGACCGTCGCGAACGCGACCTTCATCGTGAACCTTGGCAATATCTGCGTCGGTTTTGCGGCATGGCTATTCCTGAAGGACAAGCCAAAGCCGATCTGGTTCGTCGCTGTCTTCGTTGCCATTGCAGGCGCAGCCGCCCTGTCGCTGGGCGGTGAAACAGGTGGCAAGACCGATATTCGCGGCGACTTGCTGGCCCTCGGCGCAGCCTGTCTCGTGGCTGGCTATATGCTGTGCTCCAAGCTCGCGCGGAACCGGCTCGGCGCAATGGATGTCATCTTCTGGCTGACAGTTGTCGAAGCCGGTGTCGCAGCCATCATCGTGATCGTTTCGGGCGAGAGCTTCATCCCGGCCACCCTGTCCGGCTTTGCGGCCCCGGCTTTCCTGGCGCTGGCGGCGCAAGTTGGCGGACAGGGCCTGATCATCGCCGGGCTCGGCCGAACACCCGCGGCCATTGCCGGCATCATCGTGCTGATCCAGCCGGTGTTTGCCGCTGCGATATCCTGGCAACTGTTCGACGAACCACTCTCTGGCGTTCAAGGCGCTGGCGCAGCCCTTATCCTGTTCGGCATCTGGCTATCGCAGCGCGGCATGAAGCGGCGCCGAAAAATCGCATCGAAACCGTCACAAGAAACGGCTAAGACCCACATCTGACCTTAAGCACCTCCGGGAGGCCCCCCATGCGCATTCTGTTTTTCTCGCTCGCCAGCACGCTCGCGATCGCGGCCTGCGCCGCCACGAACGTCCAGCCTGAGACGGCTGAACCGGCGGCCGCGCCAACATCGCTGAACCGGACGGCGGCCGTCCCACAACAAGCAGATGACCCGTATTTCACAGCCGCCGCAGCCGCAGTAGACGCCCGCGCCCCCGAAACATTCGCCCCGCACGCAAAGAATGTCATCCTGTTCGTCGGCGACGGCATGGGCATCGCGACCGTCACCGCCGCGCGCATCTATGCCGGGCAGAGACGCGGCCTCGACGGCGAAAGCTATCGCCTCACCATGGAGAGCCTGCCCTATTCGGCCTTTTCCAAGACCTATAGCCACGACGCCCAGGTCGCTGACAGCGCCTCCACAGCGACGGCGATGATGAGCGGCGTGAAAACGCTCTCGCGGACCCTGGGCCTGCGCTCAGGTATTTCTTACGGAAACTGCGCCTCCACCGAAGGACAGGGCACCGATTCCATTTTCGAGATCGCTGAGGCCGCCGGGCTCGCCACGGGCATCATTTCTACCGCCCGCATCACCCACGCCACGCCAGCAGCCACCTATGCCGAAAGCGCTGACCGCAACTGGGAAGATGACCGGATGGTCGGCGGATCCGGCTGCGCAGATATTGGCCGTCAGCTCGTTGAATGGCCGGCCGGGGATGGCTTTGAAGTCGTCCTTGGCGGCGGGCGCGCATCGCTTCTGCCTGCGAGCGTCACCGACCCGGAAACCGGAAAACCTGCCGGGGCCCGCAAGGATGGCGAAGACCTGACGGCCATCTGGACCGCCAAATCGCCTGACCATGTCTACATCACCGATCAGGCCGGTTTTGACAGCGTTGATTTCGACAGCGACACAAAGGTCCTCGGCCTCTTCCAGCCGTCGCATATGCAGTACGATCTGGACCGGGACGAAGATGAAGCCGGCGAGCCTTCGCTCGCAGAGCTGACCCGCGCAGCGATCACAAGGTTGTCACGCGATGAAGATGGCTTCGTGCTGCTGGTCGAAGGCGGCCGCGTCGACCACGCCCATCACAATGTCAATGCCGCCCACGCGCTGTCCGATACGGACGCGCTGGATCAGGCCGTCGCCGCAGCTCTTGAAATGACGGACAGCTCAGACACGCTGATCATCGTGACAGCTGACCACTCCCACACGCTGACGATTGCAGGCTATCCAGCCCGCGGAAACCCGATCCTCGGCAAGGTGGCGTACGGCCCCGGCGGTATGGCCCGCGCCGATGACGGCAAGCCTTACACGACGCTCAGCTATGCCAATGGCGCAACCGGCTGCAAACCCGGCGCGGAAAGCTGCGTGCGTGAAGACCTCACCGATGTCGATACGACCGATAAAAACTTCCAGCAGCAGACGCTGATCTTCTCCGGGTCCGAAACCCATGCGGGTGAGGATGTGCCGGTCTATGCCAGCGGACCGGGCGCGGAACTGTTCCGCGGCACGATTGAACAGAATGAAATCTTCCACGTCATGGGACGGGCCAGCGGTCTGCTCGCCGCCGAAAAAGACTAGTCGGCGAGCTTGCGGATTGCGTCTGCGACCTCTGCGCCGTGATCGTGGTGCGGCATGTGCCCGCTATCGGCCAGGGGGACCAGCGTGAAGTCCTCGATCTGAGACTTGATCTTCCCGGCGTGTAAGGTCGGGTTGATCACCGAATCCTGCGCGCCTGAAAACAGGATCACCGGTACCTTGATCTCAGGGTAACGGCCCTGCTGGGCGGCCAATTCCGGCCGCAGCGCGTTCACATCGTCAGCATTGGCACGAAACTCAGGTGGCCGGAAAAGAAGGCCGAGACCGGAATTTTCGTAATACCCTTCAGGCGCCTCGTTCGGGCTGAACACGCCATCGATGCCGCTCTTTGCCGCCGATGGTCCAACAAGCGGCGCGAGCTGGGAGAAGATGGGGCCAATGATGGGCGGGCCGGCGACTTGATTATACCAGGTCTCGCCGCCGCCGCCCCAATCATGGGTGACCGGCGCGAGCAGGACGAGCCCCTTTACCAGCTCCGGATAATCAAGCGCGAGGCGCAGCGCGACCGCGCCGCCAAAAGAATGACCTACCACCACAGCCTTCTCGCCCGGTGCCAGCACTTTCAGCGCGCCGGCCATCTGGGCGGCCTGAACGCCAAGCTCTTCGGAATGTGGTGGGCGGCCGGAATAGCCATGCCCCGGTCTGTCCGCCATCAGCACGCGATGATCGCGATCAAGATGCGGGGCGAGTGTGGTTGTGAACTCACGCGCATTGGCCGATGCGCCATGGATCATGAAGACGACGGGGCCAGACTGTCCGGCTTCGATGACGTGAACGGGCACGCCGTTCACCTCGACTTGTCTGCCTATGGGGGGATAGGCTTCCTCAACACGGTCTGTGTAAATCGCGCTGCTCACGCAGGCGCCGAGCCCACCTGCCAGCGCGAGAATAAAGATCCCGGTGAGTATCAGTTTCAAAGCCCTTGACCGTTATTGGCCCGTTCGATCCGCGCCTTGGCATCTCTGGCAGGCGCAAGCGTCGGGTGTATCTTCAGTGCTTCCTGATACGCCACGAGCGCTTCGTCGGGTGCGCCAAGCTGCTCAAGCACGCGGCCCAGCCCGACCCAGGCGCCGAAATGGCGCGGCTCAAGCCGCAACGCTTCGTTCACGTCGCGCAGGGCTTCGGGCATATTGTCTTCCAGCAGGAAGAGGGACGCCCGGCGATTATAGACTTCCGCATAATCTGGCTGGATGGCGATCACGCGGTCATAGAGCTCGCGCGCAAGCTCAAGCTCTCCGTTTGACTGGGCGGTGACCGCCCGCTCCATGACGAGATCTGCCGCGGCTGAACCGCTTTCCATCCAGGCGGCCCAGATATCAAGCGCAACGCTGGTCGCCTCTTCTTCGGTGGGCGCGGTTTTCAATTCCTCGAACATCTCATCAGACGGGCCGTATTGCGGCCCTGCGACGAGGATAAGTCCTGCGGTGAAAAGCGATTTGAACATGGTTTCAACTATGAGGCTGAATTGGTTTCCGGCAAGGCCTGAATGCGGCAATTGCTTGGAAACTCAGAGGAGGCCCTCAGCCAGCAGCGCAGCTTCCAGCCCGGCTGCCCCAGCAAAATGGTGGGCGGTGAACCCGAATGCCCTCGCCGCCTCAATATTCTTCAGGCTGTCATCGATGAAGAAGACATCGGCTGGGTCCGGGCGGCCCATACGCTCCAGCGCCACTTCATAGATAGCAGGATCAGGTTTGATCAGGCCTACATGGCCCGAGACGATAACATCACGCAAAAGCTTGATCATGGGGAAGCGCTCACGCGTTTCCGGCCAGACTTCCGCGGACATGTTGGAGAGACCATAGAGCGGGTGTCCGGCCTCTTCGAGACGGGCCATCAGGGCCGGGACGCCGGACTCATATCCGTCGAACATCTCGAACCAGCGCCCATGCCAGGCATCGATCTCGTCAGCGAAGTGCGGAAACTCAGCTTTCAGCAGGCGCGCGCCTTCAGCGAAACTGCGCCCACGGTCATGCTCGACGTGCCAGGACATCGTGCAGACATTATTGCAGAACGCCTCAGCGTCTGCCTCTGTCGGAAATATCTTGCGGTACAGGCGGACTGGTTGCCAGTCCACCACGACATTACCAAGATCAAAGAGGACGATCCGCTCACTCACGGCCGGAAAACCTTCCAGGCCGCAACTGCGCGTTCATCTTCTTCTTAACCCTGTTTTGCTTTAAAACGTGGATCAGTCTTGTTGATGACGTATGTCCGTCCCTTGCGGCGCACGACCTTGCAGTCACGGTGACGCGTTCTCAGGGATTTAAGCGATGACTTGACTTTCATGGGGCGGGCCCTGCGATTTTTGGAAACTCGTAAGGGCGGCGAGATAGCCAATGGCTTGTAAAGAGTCAACGATGCAGACACACCAGAGCGGTAAAAGGAATATCCGGGAATGAACGAAATGAAGACGATACCGTATCGCTGGGCAATCGCAGCTACCTTCGGGGCCTTTATGGGCGCATGCGCGGCCACCCCACAAGCGGCAACGACCGATGGCGGCACGGTGTACACGACCAATTCCGGAACGACGACTAATTCTGGCTTGATCCCTGGCGATCCGACCGGCGTGCCGAATTCTGCCGACCTCACCGGCCCGGCCGGGCCGTTCACAAGTTCGGGACATGCGGAGATGGATGCCTGGCGCGATGATTTTACCGCCCGCGCCCGCGCTCAGGGCCATAACCCCGCCGTCGTCTATTCCCTGCTGGCCAACATTTCGCCGCTCTCCATCTATCTCGACAAGGACGATAATCGCAGCGGCGTGGCCAGCCAGGCCGAATTTGCCAAACCTGTCTGGGACTATCTCAGCACGGCCGTGACCGATGCGCGTTTCGAGACCGGCGCGCAAAAACTCGCCGAGCTTGGCCCGGTCTTCGATGTCATTGAGCAGACCTATGGCGTTAACCGCGAAGCCGTCAGTGCGATCTGGGCGATGGAAACCAATTTCGGTGGCTATATCGGTGACTTCGATGCGGCCAACACGCTGGCAAACATGGCGGTCGAAGGGCGCCGTCGCAGCTTTGCCGAAGGCGAGCTGATCGCCTTGATGAAGATCGTCGAGCAGGGCTATGCCCGGCGCGCGCAGCTCGGCTCAGGCTGGGCCGGCGCGATGGGACAGACGCAGTTCATGCCGACAACCTATCTCTCCTATGCGCAGGATTTTGACCGCGACGGGCTTTCAGATGTCTGGTCATCTGCGCCGGATGCGCTCGCCTCGGCGGCGCACTATCTCGCCTCATCCGGATATCGATTTGATGAGCCGTGGGGCGTTGAAGTCATCACGCCATCGGGGTTCGACTGGTCCATGGCGGATGGCAATGACCGGCGCCTGTCGACCTGGAAGGCGTTCGGCGTGAGCCCGATCCGGGGCGGCGATTTTGGTGTCGAAGACAGCGACTATGCCGAGCTTTGGCTGCCGACCGGCGCGACGGGTCCGAAATACCTGTTGTTCAAGAATTTCGACGTCTTCAAGACGTATAACCGGTCCAATTCCTATGCGTTGGCGGTTGGCCTGCTGGCCGATGGTCTTGCGGGTCAATACGGCCCTGTTGCCGCCTGGCCGAAGGACATCACGCGGCTGAACAATGGCGAGGTCAAACAGTTGCAGGCGGCGCTCAATGAGCTTGGCTATGATGCCGGTGTCGTTGACGGGATCGCGGGCACAGGCACGAGCGCAGCCTTGCGGAAGTTCCAGAAGGCAAACGGTCTGCTTGCAGACGGCTATGCCTCGCGTCCGGCGTTGGATCAGGTTCTGGCACGGCTGAGAAGCTAGGCTTTAATCGTAGATGTCAGGGCTATCATCCGGGTCGTCTTCCATGACCTGGTTGGCCGGGAAGACGCGGTAAGCGAGCGCTGCCATCACGAGCAGAATGCACCCGGCCCCGATAAAGGGCGCGCTTGGGTCGACATTTTCATACATCCACGGCCCAAAGAACGGGCTGACGATGAAGCCCATGCCGTTGGCGGAAATCACAAGCCCTGCAACATTGCCCTGAAGGCTGGAGCCCACGGCAAGTGACGCACCACTGGAGAAACCGGGGCGCGCAAGGCCCTGGCCGATCCCGACAAAGAATTGCGCCAGAACCAGGACAGCAAACTGCGCCGTCGGCACGATCAGGAACGCCCCAACCGACAAGCAGAGCGCGCCGGTGACCATCAGCGTGCGATTGGTCATTTTCAGGCGCGGAATGATCGCAAGCTGGGAAATCAGCGTGCCCGCTGCGCCCACAGTATAGGCTGGCCCGGTAAACTGCATGGCCGTCGCGCCGGTGAGCGACAGCTTGTCCATGATCGCGAACGCAAATGTCTGGGTCAAGACGCCGGTCACGAGCGACAGCGACACAGCAAAGACGAGGAACGGGAAGACGCGCCGGTCGCGCCAGAGGCCGTCACCTTCGCGCTTGCCGCTCGCCTTGAGGCCCATTTCCTTCTTTGGCCGCGTCTTTTCTGGCAGGCGCGTATAGATCAGGAAAGACAGGAGCGCGGCTGCCGCGCTGATCATGAAGACCGGCGTCAGTAGCCCAAAGACGGCGCCAGCGGCGGCCGCGAAAGCCGGGCCTGCCACCGCGCCAAAGCTGAAGCCGGACGTCAACGACGCGATTTCCTCAGTCCGGTTTTCCCGGCTTGTCCGGTCGGCGATATAGGCCTGGGCTGCCGGGTTGGTGCCTGACCCGAAGAGGCCGAAAAGCGTCCGCGAGGCGAGCAGGCAGACGAAGATGACGATTGAACCTTCCAGATAGCCCGCCATGGCGAGCGCGGCGCTCGTGCCAAAGAGCAGCATCGACACTGAGAAGCCGAGCATGCCGAGCGCGGCGACGGGGCGCCGCCCCCAATCATTACTCTTTCGGCCCCAGAAGGAGGAGGTGATCGTCCAGATCGCTGCCGACAGGGAGAAGATCGCGCCTGCCATCCAGTCTGGCAGGCCAAGGTCCCGCGACAGGGGCGGCAGGATCGCGCTGACCAGCATTGTATTGCCTGCGCCCACCGCCAGAAGGGCAAAGAATAAGAGCCGGAACGCGCCTCTGCGGTCCGGCCTGTCGGTTCCGCGTTGGGGTGCGACGGTTTGAGCCATGATGGTTCATCGGCTTGTACGAGAAAAAATTCAAGCGCTGCTTTGGGTGACGCCACGGACCTTCACCGCCGTGAAAGGATATTTAAAGCCTGTTGCGCCACACTGTTGTTTCGTAACGAGTATGGAGCCTGCCACATGTCCCAGCTGATCGGCCTTCTGGTCGTGGTGATCCTCATCGCGGGCGCGCTTGTGTTCAGCGGCAGCCCGGCGCTTGCGAGCGCGCTTCCGTTTGAACTCGCCCTTATTGGCGGCGCCGGATTTGGCACGCTGCTGATCGGCAATTCGCCCCGCATCACACGTGAGGCGCTGGGTGGATTCGCCAAAGCTATGCGTGGCTCGAAGTGGAAACGAAGCGACTATACAGACCTTCTGACGGGCATGCATGAGCTGATGCGCCGGGCCCGGCGCGGCGGCATTGTCGCCATCGAAGCCGATATCGAAGCCCCCCAATCCTCGCCCATCTTCCAGAACCGGCCAAGACTGCTCGCAGACCCGGCTGCCGTTTCGCTGATTACAGACAGTTTCCGGCTGCTGGCGCTGAATCCCGGTGGCCGTGCACCTGTCGCCGCCCACTTAGAGGAAGCGATCGCCACGACAGCCGAAACACGCCACCGCGCCGTCGGTGCGCTGAACGGTCTGGCAGATGCCTTGCCAGCGCTCGGCATTGTTGCCGCCGTCCTCGGCATCATCAAGACGATGAGCCAGATTGACCAATCACCCGATGTGCTGGGCCCACTGATTGCAGCGGCCCTTCTCGGGACATTTCTTGGCGTTTTTCTGGCGTACGGGATCGTCGGGCCGATTGCTGGCCGCTTCGGACAGGTCGTCGATGAGGAAATGCGCTATCTTGATACGATCCGGGCGCTGATCTGCTCCTGGCAGGAAGGCGTTGCGCCCGCGACGGCTGTGGAACTGGTCCGCTCCAGCCTGCCGATGGACTTGCGGCCATCGCTTCAGGACATCGATGCCTCAATGACGAAAGTCGAGACGCTTCCGGTCCGCCGCAAAGACCGCGTCGCCTGAGGTCTTACACTAAATTCATGTGCTGATCTGGTTTTGCAGGCCAAGGCAACCTAGGTTCTGCCCAGTTAAAGAGGCTGACGGAGCGCCTGAATGTCACGATTCGACGAACTGAAGGCTATTGCGAAGACCTATCAGGATCTCGCAGCAGAAAATTATGCGCGCGTGCGCCAGCTCGCTGAGGAAGTGCGCGCGGGCCTCTGCGACTATCTTGATGCATCTGACGGGGTTTGCGTAAGGCTCGTGCCGCCTGCCGGTCAGTTTGAGCCCAAGGATTACGGCCCGAAGGCCTTTTCAATCCCGCCGCAGGGGTTCCGGCCTCTTGGACCGATTGCTTTTGGTCTCGCCGTCCGCGTCTCAGGCGGAACTGACTGGATGCGGGTAATTACCCAGTGTCAGAAAATCGGAGACCGCTTTGTACTTGACATTCAGGGGGGAGACTCCTTCACGTTAAGCCTTCCACTCACAAAGGATGATTCAAGTCAGCTGTTCGAATATGTCTACCAGCACCTGATGGGCTGGTTTCAGACGCAGATTGATCGTTACGAGACCGGTGAATACGGAACGCGCGAAATCGGTTTTGAATTTTCGCACGTGACCGACAGCGCTCAGGCCTGAGTGAACAGCTCCTTATCATAGACCCATGCCAGACCTGAACATTCTCTCCGCCGCCGTCGGCTCTGACAGCCTGATCTTCGCCTGCGCGCTGATCGGCGCCCTTGGGCTTGGTGCGCAATGGCTGGCCTGGCGTCTTCAGGCCCCGGCCATCGTTCTAATGGCGCTGGCAGGCTTGACCGCCGGCCCGCTCTGGCAGGTTATTTTTGGCGAACCGCTACTCAGCCCATCGAGCACATTCGGTGATCTGCTGCGGCCCATCGTGTCGCTCTGTGTAGCCGTCATCCTGTTTGAAGGCGGCCTGATCCTGAAGTTTGAGAACCTCCGCGATGCCGGCGCAGCCGTCCGGCGCGTGGTGTTCTTTGGCGGCCCGCTTGCCTGGTTCTTTGGCTCGCTCGCCGCGCGTTATGCCGCTGGCCTCGACTGGGCCAGCGCCATCGTTTTCGCGGGTGTGATGGTCGTGACCGGCCCGACCGTGATCATGCCCCTGCTACGCCAGTCGAAGCTTTCAGGCCGTCCGGCGCAATTCCTGAAATGGGAAGGCATCGTGAATGACCCGGTTGGCGCCCTCTTTGCCGTGGCGGCCTATGAGATCATTCGCGTGGCCTCGCAGGGCGAATCCACGCTGCTCGCAGGTGGCTGGATCCTTGGCGCGGCGGCCATCGGCACAGTGCTCGGTATCGCCTTTGGCTTTGCGATGTCGCGCGCCTTCCGCGAAGGCTGGACGCCGGAATACCTCAAGGCGCCGCTGATCTTCGCTTCGATCATTCTCTGTTACGCCTTGGCCGAACAGGTCGAGAAGGAAATCGGCCTCGTTGCTGTGACCGCCTATGGTATGACGCTCGCCAATTCGCGCCTCGCAGACCTTTCCGAACTTCGAAAATTCAAGGAAGACATCGCCGTCCTGCTTGTCTCGGGCGTGTTCGTCATCCTGACGGCGGACCTTACCCCGCAGATCATCCGCTCGGCGCTGAACTGGAATACGCTGCTCTTCCTGATCGCGATGCTGTTTGTTGTCCGGCCACTGTCGGTCTGGATCGCAACGGCAGGAACGCTCAGCCGCAAGGAGGCCTTGCTGCTCGGCTGGATCGCGCCGCGCGGTATTGTGGCCGTGGCCGTCTCTGGCCTGTTCGGCTCGCTGCTGGTGGACCTTTCCCGCGAAGGCCGTTTCTACTTTTCCGGCGCAGATCAGATCGTGCCACTGGCCTTTGCAATGGTGTTCACGACGGTTGTGCTTCACGGCTTTACCATTGGTCCGCTTGCCCGCCGGCTGGGCCTTGCCCGGTCAGAAAAGCCCGGCGTGCTGCTGGTCGGGGCGAATTCCTGGAGCATTGATTTTGCCAAGGCCCTGAAAGCCAGCAAGGTCGATGTCATCGTGGCGGACAGCAATTATCGCCGCCTGCGCCCTGCCCGCGAGACGGGTCTCGACACCTTCCTCGGCGAGGTTCTCTCCGAAGACGCCGAGATCAAGCTCGACCATTCGCGCTTTGACACTGTGGTCGCCCTGTCGACGAATGACTCCCACAATGCGCTCGTCTGTAACCAGTTCGCGCCGGAAGTTGGCCGCCACCGCGTCTATCAGCTGTCACTGTCTGAAGGCGACGAAGTGGATGAAAAGTCGGTCGGCTCTTCGGCGCGCGGTCGCACGCTGATCCGCCGTGGCCGGACCTATGATGGCCTCGTGCGTGACCAGTATCGCGGCTGGACGTTCTCGCGCACGCGCCTCACCGACAAATACACGCTGGAGCAATTCCTCGCTGAACGGCCCAAGGGCGATCTCGTCGCAGAGATCCGGCCAGACGGAACGCTGGTTCTTCTGGGGCCGAGCCGCGAAGCCCGTGGCGGCGAAGGCGCGACCATTCTCAGCTTCGCACCTGATCAGCAGCCAGCCCCGGCCGCTGACACCTCACCGGCCAATTCGCCAGCGTCAGAACCGGAAAAAGCCTAGAGCGGATCAGGCAAGCGTGACGGCGTGCAGACCTGATCCATGCTTGCGCAGCCAGGCCCGTTCGGCCTTCCAGCCGGGGCGGCATCTCGCAACATGTGCCCAGAAACGCGGGCTATGGTTCATCTCAAGCAGGTGCGCGCATTCATGCGCGGCGACATAGTCGAGCACCTCACGCGGCGCCATGATGAGCCGCCACGAAAAAGCGAGCCGGCCGTCCGATGTGCAGGAGCCCCAGCGTGAGCGTGTGTCCTTCACCGTGACCCGCCGGGCATCGACGCCAAGAATTTCACAATAGGATTGAACGGCGACAGACAGATCCTCGCGTGCCATCTTTCGAAGATGTCGTTCGGCCCGGCGCGAGAGCGTCTCTTCATCCCCTGGCAGGCAGAGTGTCTGGGGGTCCCCCTCCAGCAGGCGGGCACGTCGGCCTTCGCCTTCATGCGTGATTGCGCAGGGGCGACCCCGTAGCTGGATCGTCTGTCCCGGCGCAAGCATCACCTGCGGGGGCAGGCTGGCGAGTTTCGACACAGCCCATTCGACCCGGTCCTGAGCAAATCTGGCAGCATCGCCGACATGACGGCGCGATGGAGCGACCGCAACAAGTTCACGTTTTTTTTCATCAAGCCTTAAAATGAGCCGTTTAGCACGCGGGTTGATTTCAACCCGCAACGGCACATCTTGGCCAGAACGAGCCGTCAGCATCAAAGTCTGGTTTTTATCGACAATCATGATAAACCTTTGGGCGCGGTGCGATTAAATCAGCCTTATGCATACACTCTAGGGGAACCTAACATGAAATATCTGCTTTGCGGCGTCGCCGCTGTTGCGATGCTTACAGCTTGCGGCAAGTCCGATTCCAAAGACCCAGCCAGCAAGCCAATTGGTGACATCAGCATCCGCGACGGCGATCCAGCCGAAGCGCCAGATGCGCTTGCTGCGATGATGCTGTCAAATTCCGGCGACGGCGCCATCCAGTTTGATTCCAAGGAACTCGACGGCGACAAGGCCACCTTCAAAAACCTCGTCGCGACGAATGACGGCTCAACGGTGCGAGCCGGCACGCTGGTGCTTGATGGCCTCGACATGATCGACGGCAAAGCCGCCTTCTCCATGATGAGCCTCAAAGACATCTCGATCGAAAGTGACGAGATGGAGGATGGCACGCTGGGTATCGGCAACATCGAACTTCTGAACCCGACGCCTGAACTGGCAAGCTGGTTCGCTGCCTCACTCGGCCAGTCGAGCGCTGCGCCCTTCCCGACAGCCGAAAAGTTCGGTTTCGATGCATGGTCGGTCAGCGACATTGCCGCCACGATGGCAGACGAAGACGGCGATGGGACCTTCTCGGTCGCCAAGATGGAAGTTCGTGATCTGAAAGACGAGAAAGCTGCTCTCGCCATGATCAAGGATGTGGCATTCAGCTTTACGGATGCTGAAGAAGGCTATCCGATCAATATGAGCCTCGGCGCATTCAAGGTGTCGAACGTTGATGCAAGCTTCATCGAAGCCATGCAGGAAAATTCGGGAGACGGTGAAGCCATGATGGAAGCCATCATGGAGAATGCCTACGAAAACCCGATGGACCCGGGCTATGACA
This sequence comes from Henriciella litoralis, assembly GCF_002088935.1. NCBI lineage: Bacteria > Pseudomonadati > Pseudomonadota > Alphaproteobacteria > Hyphomonadales > Hyphomonadaceae > Henriciella > Henriciella litoralis. The sequence goes on along the minus strand of NZ_NCSS01000006.1, from coordinate 2,282,379 downwards.
CCTTCACGCTCGACAAATTTGCGTTCGATGCGGCGGGGGCAAGCTTCAAGCTTCCATCCCTCGACGCTTCCGTTAAGCGCAATTCCAAAGGTCAGCCGGTACAATACATCACCAAGCCGTTCTCCATGACGCTTGATGCTGATCCAGATGGCGGCGAAGCCGGGGCCAGCCTCGCACAAGGCTTCAGCATGATCGGCTATGAAAGCATCGAGCTGAAAGCGGCCAGCACCAGCGACTATGATCCTGACTCCGACACGATCAGCTTCAAAGCCAAGGATAACTATTTTGAGCTGGTGGACGGGGCGACCTTCTCCTTCGGTGGCGACATCGCAGGCTATGCTGCTTACAGCAAGAAAGCCGGCGAATCGCTGGACTTCGAAGCCATGGCTGAAGGCCAGGAGCCTGATACGGCCGCCATGCAGGCAGCCCTCGGCGAGCTGAAAATCGGCGCGTTCGAGCTGAAAATCAAAGATGACAGCCTCGTCAATCGCATCTTCAACGCGGTGGCCGCCCAGAGCGGCGAAGACCCAGAACAGATGCGCCAGCAAGTCTCGATGATGATGGGCATGGCACCAATGATGGCGCAGGGCAGCGGCGTCGACATGGAGCTGGTAACCGAGCTGGCAACAGCCGTCTCCGCCTTCATCACCGATCCGGGCACACTGACGATTGAAGTGGCACCAGAGCAGCCGCTTTCGGTCGCGAGCCTTGCTGAGATGGAAGACCCGAGCCTCCTGACCAAGGAATATCTCGGCTTCTCTGCTTCGCATAAATAAGCAGGGCGTTTCAGCCTGAACAATTGAAGGCGCGCTGGACGATCTGTCTGGCGCGCCTTTTCTTTTGCGCCCGCGCGGCGCATATCCCTATCCCATGAAACTAGCCTATTTCGGAGATGTCGTCGGCAAACCGGGCCGCGCGGCTGTGATGGACCATTTGCCGGGCCTTCGGCGGGAGCTGAAGCTCGATTTCGTCGTGGTGAACGGAGAGAACGCTGCGGGCGGTTTCGGACTGACCGAATCCATTGCCGGGGATTTCTTCAATGCTGGGGCAGATTGTCTGACGCTTGGGGATCACGCCTGGGACCAGCGCGAGGCGCTGACCTATATTGAGCGCGAACCGCGTCTGCTGCGTCCCGCCAATTATCCAAAGGCCGCTGGCGCCCCCGGAAAGGGCGCGCATGTTTTCGTCCTGCCGGATGGTCGCCGCGTCGGCGTCGTTCAGCTGCAGGGCAATGTGTTCATGAAGCAGCAGCTGGAAAACGCATTCCAGCATGCCGATCGCGTCCTCGACGACATTCCCCTCGGCATGGCAGTCGACGCGCTGATCGTGGACATGCACTGCGAAGCAACCAGCGAAAAGATGGCGATGGGCCACCATTGCGACGGCCGCGCCAGTCTGGTCGTCGGCAGCCATACCCACGTCCCGACCGCAGACCTGATGATCCTTGAAGGCGGCACCGGCTATCAGACAGATGCCGGCATGTGCGGCGACTATGACAGCGTCATCGGGATGAAGAAGGAAAACTCTGTCCAGCGGTTCGCCACCCAGTTGCCGGGAGAGCGTTACGCGCCGGCGCTGGGCGAAGGGACGCTTTGCGGGGTCTATGTCGAAACAGACGACAAGACAGGCTATGCCACACGCATTGAACCGATCCGGATTGGTGGGCGGCTGGCCGAGGCAATTCCCCGCTAGAAAACGCTTGCCTGATATTTCAAAACCGCCGACAAAACCATAAGTCGAAAGAGGCGGACGAATTATTGGATCAGAGTATAGATGACGCGCCCGCACGGGAAACCGGCCGCGAGGCCAGTCAGCCGAAACAGTCGGCGCCTCACCGGCATGCTTATGATGACGGGGCGAAGCCTCTAGGTCCCTTCCTGACAGGCTACCGACTGCTGGTGGGATTTTACGTGGTCGGCGAACTTGTACTGATCGCTCAGTCAATTCTGCTGTATCAGGAGGCGCGGCGTTTTCAGGCTGGTTCAGAGCCTGGCGATGCGCTGACCTATTTCGCCTGGGCGGGTCTTGCGCTCTATTTGCTGCCTTTCCTGGCATGCGCCTATTTTGTCTGCCGGTTCACCTATCGCGCCAATCGCAACCTCTACTCAGTTGCCCCGAAAACCGTCACCCATCATCCCGGATGGGCCGTCGGTAGTTATTTTCTACCGATTGCAAACCTGTTTGTGCCAGCCCAAGCGATGAGCGAGATCTATCACGGGACGTACAAGATGACCGGAGAGGAAAGCCGGGCAAACTCACCGATATCGATATGGTGGGGCGCCTGGCTAGTATCATTCTGTGCATCTCAAATCAGTGGCTCAATAGGGACCTATACGCTCTTTACGACGGTCCTTGACGGACTGTCCTGCCTGACCGGGATCGTCGCAGCCCTATCTCTACTGGGGATCATGCAGCGGATTGAGGTTCGCCAAAGATCATTTCGACATGGGCCACTTGCCGATGTTTTTGACTGACTGACCGAGTTTGAACCGTCGGCCCGTCAGGCGCGATGTCTGGCGAGGAGTGCGGTTGATGGCATGTTGACCCGGCGGTCGCGCGTCGCGTCAACCATGGCTGCAGCCTTTCCGAACAGCCAGCCCTGGATCAGCGATCCGGCAAACTCGCGCGCCCAATGCAGTTCTCGCGGCGTTTCGACCCCTTCGAACAGGAGGTGCACGCCGATCTCATGCAGCTTGTGGATGATGCAATGGGCAAGCCTTCGGCTGTCGTCATCTTCCATCATCCGCCGAAACCAGCCGGCATCGATCTTCACGATATCCGGGCGCAATAGGTTGGAGTTTCCAACGCCAAAACTATCAATCGCGATGCGAAAGCCGAGGGATTTGATTCGCGCGACGGTTTCGGCAAGCACGGCCCTGTCCGCGTCGCTCCGCTCTGAAATCTCGAAAACGATCCTGTCTGGCGAAACACCCTGCGCTGCGGCGAGGTCGGCATAGGCGTTCAGCCCGCTCCACATTGCGGTCTTCAGGTGGCAGGAGCCGGGTTCAGATTGACGAAAAGGCTGGTGCCATCGAGCTCCCAGGCACGGGTATTGAGCAGATGGAGCACGAGGCATGACCACGCGCGAGTGGTCGGGCGAGAGCCTCGACGCCATAAAGCATTCCGGCCTGATTATTGATGGCGTAGATGGGCTGAAAGGCCGATTGAATCTCAAACGCCCCGAAACCGAAAGCGTTGTAGCCTCCATCGAGCTCAAAAATGCGTCTGGTAAAACGGTCGAGATCCAAGGACGGCTCCTATTATCTGTGGCCGTATCTGACGCTTGCTCGTTAATATGTTCCTTGCGAAAACTGTAAGTCTGCGTCGATGCCTTTCAATATTGCTGTAGCTCGGCTATTTCGGCGCGATAATCTGCAACAGCTTCAAGCTTGAAGAGGTATTCAATGGCCGGTCATTCCAAATGGGCCAACATCCAGCACCGCAAGGGTGCACAGGACAAGAAGCGTGCTGCCCTGTTCGCGCGCCTGTCCAAGGAAATCACAATCGCATCGAAACTTGGCGGACCGGACCCGGACGCCAATCCACGCCTGCGCCTTGCCATCAACAATGCGCGCGGCCAATCGATGCCAAAGGACAATATCAAACGCGCGGTCGATAAGGGCCAGGGCGGCGGCGGCGAAGAGTATATCGACATCCGCTATGAAGGCTTCGGCCCCGGCGGCGTTGGCATCATCGTTGAAGCCTCCACCGACAACAAAAACCGGGCAGCCGGGGAAATCCGTACCGCGTTTTCGAAGAATGGCGGCAATCTCGGTGAAACCGGGTCTGTGTCGTTTGGCTTCGAGCAGGTCGGCGAGATCGAGTATCCACCAGAGGCTGGCGACGAGATGTCTGTCATGGAAGCGGCCATCGAGGCCGGCGCGACCGATGTTCAGAGCGATGAAGACGGCCACTGGATCTACACCGAGCGTGAAGACCTGATGGATGTCGCGGGTGCGCTGGAAGGCAAGTTTGGTGAGGTTGAAGCCAAATCGACCAAGCTGATCTGGAAACCTCAGAACAATGTGCCGGTCGAAGGCGACAGCGCCGATACGCTGATGAAGCTTCTGGATGTGCTGGATGATCTCGATGACGTGCAGAACGTCTACGACAATTCAGAACTTTCTGAAGCAGAGATCGAGCGTCTTTCGAGCTAAAGTCGGCGCGGTCTTCAGACCCGATCACGACGCAGTCACCATTGTGTGAGGAATGTGATTCCCCTCTCCAAAGCGGAGGGGCGAATGACCATATGAGCTTCAGAATAAAGACAGTCGGAGCTGGAGCATAATCATGAAAAAAACCTCGTCGCTCACAATCGCTATCGTTGCGGGTGCTGCCGCGGCCGCGTCAGCCTTTGTGTGGAGCGCCATGGCCGACCAATCGCCAGACGCGCCCGTCCAGTCGTCCACCCTGTCGACAGCCATTTTCGCGGGCGGCTGTTTCTGGTGCACAGAAGCCGATTTCGACAAGGTCGATGGCGTTGTCTCAACTGTGTCCGGCTATACGGGCGGCACTGTCGACAACCCCGCCTACAGGCAGGTCACCACAGGGACGACCGGGCATTATGAGGCTGTGAAAGTATCATACGACCCGCAGAAAGTGTCCTATGACACGCTGGTCGATTATTATTTTCACACCATCGACCCGACCGACCCTCGCGGACAGTTCTGCGACAAGGGATCGAGCTATCGCTCCGCCGTTTTCGTGAAGAATGATGATGAGCGCGAGGTCGTCGAGAGCGAGATCGACGAGATTGAAGCGTCCGGCGTGCTTCCAGGCCCCGTCGTCACCAAGGTGCTCGACGCCAGCCAGTTCTGGCCAGCAGAGGACTACCACCAGGACTATCACAACACGACGTCGGTGAAGTATCGCTTCTATCGTCAGGGCTGCGGCCGCGACGCAAAGCTTAAAGAACTCTGGGGCGATGAGGCCGGTAAACTGCCCGCAGACAGCTAGAGCCCTTCCGGTTCAGACAAAACAAAAACCCCGCGAGACAGCTCGCGGGGTTTCTTTTTTGGGTCTCTTGGGGGTTTTCGAGCCTAGCGCTCGTCGTCTTCCTTGTCGGCCGGGTCTTCCAGACGGAAGAGGCGCGGATCGACCGAGACATTTGTCTGGATGTCCTGCAGGGCGACGCGGGTGACCTGCTGGTTCGCATCGACGGCGCGCCAGCTGAGCAGCTGATAGTTCGCCGCATCGAAGTAGAGCGTCAGATTGCCCTCGGACTCGCCAGAGCGGTCCTCAATGGTGATTGCGATCTCGCCGTCGAGGCGTTCGACATCTGTGACGCGGGCCTCGTCTTCGAAGCTCAGCTCATCGTCGAGGATAAGACCAAGCGGCGTCGAAGCGAGCGGCACGCGGTCAACCGTTTCAAGATCCCGGTCTTCCATGGCAACCGTCGTGCCATCAGCAACGATCAGAACAGGGGTCGGCGCATCATAGTCAAAGCGCATACGGCCGGGACGGCGGAGGGCGAAATCACCTGATGAGACCGATCCGTTCGGCGCAATCTGGGTGAACCGGCCCTTGGCCGTCTTCGCCGCTGCAAGCGAGTTGGCCGCAGCCTTCAGGATTGCGCGGCGGTCGGTGGCCGACACGGCCTTGGTGTCAGTCTCAACCGATGCTTCCGTTTCTGTCGAAACTTCAGCCTTCGGCGGTGTCGGTGGCGGCGCGACACCGGTTGGGTCATTGGCCTGAACCGTTTGCAGCTTCGGCGTCTCAACCGTTCTCATGACGGCGTCTTCAACGTTCACCACTGGGGCAGCCCCTTTTGGCGACAGCTGCGCACTCGATGGCACATAATGCCAGGCTGCGCCGTCGGTCGGCGCAACAAAAGAAACTTCCGCCTGAAAGGCGAGCGGGCTGGTGCCCATAAAGAACATCGCAGCGATTGATGGCAGTAGTGACGTCATTTCGTCCTCCTGTGTTTGCCCACAAGAGATAGCAACGCATCAGCCTCAAAACAGGGCTGAAATAAGGTATTTCCGCCGGATTTCGTTGCCTGTCGTTCAGTCTCTGAGCGAACCGTCTTTTTTAGTCTGAAGGGTCCCCACGCGCGAGGATTTCGCGTTTGCCGGCATGGTTTGGCGCGGAGATGACACCCTCTTCTTCCAGCCGTTCGATCAGCGTGGCAGCTTTATTGTACCCCACCTTCAGGCGGCGCTGCAGATAGGACGTCGAGGCGCGCTTGTCTCGCAGGACGATGGCCATGGCCTGTCCGTAGAGATCATCATCGCCATCACCGGTCGAGACGCCCAGCATGGCGTCCATGATCGCGCTGCCTGTGCCGCCTTCATCGGGCTCTTCCAGAATATCCTCATTATAGTCAGGCTCACCCTGTTCGCGCAGCCAGCCAACGACCGTCTCGACTTCCTCATCGGAGACGAATGGACCGTGAAGGCGTTTGGTTTTCACGCCTGCGGCCTGATAGAGAAGGTCACCCATGCCAAGCAGCTGTTCGGCGCCCTGCTCACCAAGAATGGTGCGTGAGTCGATCTTGGTCGTGACCATGTAGGAGATACGCGTCGGGAAGTTGGCCTTGATCGTCCCGGTGATGACGTCAACCGATGGACGCTGTGTCGCGGTGATGAGGTGGATGCCAGCGGCCCGCGCCATCTGGGCGAGGCGCTGAATGCAGCCTTCGATTTCCTTGCCTGCGACCATCATCAAATCCGCCATCTCGTCGATCACCACGACGATGTTCGGAATATGGTCAATCGACAGGATCTCGGTTTCGTGGATCGGCTTGCCGCGCTCGTCATAGCCGGTCTGGATCTTGCGGGTCAGCTGTTCGCCGCGCTCGCGCATTTTCGCGGCTTTCTCGTTGAAGCCAGCAAGATTACGCACGCCCGCCTTCGACATCAGCTCATAACGGCCTTCCATCTCGCGAACGGCCCATTGAAGCGCATTCACCGCCTTTTTGGGGTCTGTGACGACCGGGGCGAGGAGATGCGGGATGCCCTCATAGATCGAAAGTTCGAGCATTTTCGGGTCGATCATGATGAAACGGCACTGCTGCGGGGTCAGCCGGTAGATCAACGACAGGATCATTGCGTTGACGCCGACCGACTTACCCGAACCCGTCGTACCCGCGATGAGCAGGTGGGGCATCTTGGCGAGATCAACGACCGTCGGCGTACCGCCAATATCCTCACCAAGCGCCATGGGCAGCGACGCCTTGGAGCTGGTATAGGCGGTCGAGGACAGGAGTGAGCGGAAATACACCGTCTCACGCTCTTCATTTGGCAGTTCGATCCCGATGGCGTTCTTGCCGGGGATCACCGCGACGCGGGCGGAGACCGCACTCATGGAGCGGGCAATGTCATCTGCCAGTGAGATCACGCGGGCGGATTTTACGCCGGCGGCCGGCTCAAGCTCAAACAGCGTGACGACGGGGCCGGGGCGCACTTCCTTGATGCGGCCGCGCACGCCGAACTCACGCAGGACTTCCGCGAGGCGGTTCGCCTGAAGCAGGAGACCGTCCTCATCGATAGCGCCGCGGCGGGCTGGCGGAACACCCAGCAGATCCAGCGAAGGCAGCTTTGTAGCTCCGCGCCGGGAGCGCTTGCTGACGGTGACGCTCTCTGGCTGAGGCGTTTTGGGCTTGCTGAGTTTTGGACGGGTTGCCGGGCGCGGTGTGTCGTCCTCATCCTCAATATAATCGTCGTCATCGTCCGGCTCTGGCACCGGGACGCGTTGCTTCACGCGGGAGGGCGCGTCGTCTTCATAGGACAGCGGGTCATCATCGAACGAGGCCCGCTTGCGGCCGAAGAGGCCGAAAAGGCCCTGGCTCATACGTCCGGCACTTCGGGCGGCGCGCAGGCCGGAGCTGGCCGCCGCAGATTGCAGGAGACGCGCGTCGCCGCGTCGGAACCCGAGCGCGGAAAAGGCGAGCGTGAGCGCAGCCGCGCCAAGCAACAATCCGGCAAAGAAGCCGGGGAATGGAATGAGCAAAGCTTTGAACGGCATCTCGACGAGGCCAAACAGAGCGTCACCGACCATGCCGCCAAGGCCCGTCCAGAGAGGCCACGAGGCCGGGACAGGAAAGGCGGCCAGCGTCGCGGCCAGGATAGGGATGAAGGCAAAGCCGTAGAACCAGCGGCGCAGTTTTGGGGCGCCGATCAGTACGGCGCGCATGGCCCCGCCAATCATCAGGCACAGCCCCGCCATCCAGGCCGCGAAGCCAAGTGTTTGCAGGGCAACATCTGCGACAAGGGCACCAGGGCCATCGAACAGGTTTGCGATGTCGAGTCCGGTAGCTGAATTCCAGCTTGGATCGGTCGGCTTGTAGGATCCGACGCTGCCACAGAGAAAGACGCCGACCGCAAAAGCAGCGGCGCCGGTCATGATGCGCCAGACAGGGTCTGATGCCTCACGGCTAATCTGAGTGGGAGTGTTGGCGACTGAATTTGCCATCTGGCGCGGCCCTCGGCTTCATAAACTTTCGTTTAAATTGACGCCTTCGCCTTAACACAGCGCAAACGCGGGGCCGGACCGCTGATAAATCCACAAAAAAATCCCCGGTCAGTTGCCTGACCGGGGAAGTCTGGGAGGAAACGCTTCCACGAAGGAAAGCGAACCGGTAATCAGCCTCAGCTGAATTCTGGGTAGGCCTCGAGGCCAACTTCGGCTTTGTCCATGCCGGCGATTTCGTCTTCTTCGCTCGGGCGAACACCGACCGTCGCTTTGAGAGCGAACCAGACAATCGCAGAAGCTGCGGAGACAAAGATACCTGTCGCAATGACGCCGATCAGCTGACCCATGTAGCTGACGCCGATAGCGCCGTCTGCATCGGCTGCCGGGATCATGATGGCGTTGCCATAAGACGCAGCGACGATGATCGTGCCCCAGATGCCGCAGACAAGGTGAGCCGGGATGGCACCGACAACATCGTCGATTTTCAACTTGTCGAGCAGTGGAACCGTCAGGACGACGAGGATACCGCCAACAGCACCGATCAGGATGGATGCACCCATGGTTGGCGCCAGCGGCTCAGCCGTGATGGAAACCAGACCACCGATCGCACCGTTGAAACACATCGTGGCGTCGACTTTGCCCTTGTAGAGGATCGCCGTGAGGATCATTGCCGCGATGACACCGCCGCAAGCCGCCATGTTCGTGTTGGCAAAGATCTTGGAGACCGCATTGATGTCATCGAAGCTGCCAGCGGCAAGTTGCGATGCACCGTTGAAGCCGAACCAGCCGAACCAGAGGATAAATGTACCTAGAGCCGCGAGCGGAATGTTCGAACCTGGCATTGGGTGCACCTGGCCGTTCACGAACTTGCCGATACGTGGCCCGATGATGATGGCACCGACAAGCGCTGCCCAGCCACCGGTGGAGTGAACCAGCGTCGAGCCTGCAAAGTCGGAGAAGCCGAACTGTGCATCAAGCGCGCCGCCGCCCCATTCCCATGACGCCACGACAGGATAGATGAACGCGGTCAGGAAAACGGTGAAGATCAGGAAGGGCCAGAGCTTGACGCGTTCTGCGACGGTGCCTGACACGATGGAGGCAGCTGTGGCCACGAACACCATCTGGAAGAACCAGTCGGACGAGGCTGCATAGCCAGTCGCAAGGTCTTCTACGGGTGACCAGAAGAAGGTTGGAATACCGAGCCAGCCACCAAGGATGGTTTCGGACGGATAGGCCATATTGTAGCCGACCAACCAGACCATAATACCGGCCACCGAAAACAGCGCGACGTTCTTCATCGACTGCATGGCGGCATTCTTTTTGCGGACGAGGCCCGCCTCGAGCATACAGAAGCCCGCAGCCATGAACATCACGATCAATCCCCCGATGAGGAACAGATAGCTATTGTCCACATATGCGCTGACTTCGGAAATCTCCTGCGCGGACGCGCTCAGCGCGCCTAGCGCGGCAAATGGCAAAACTGCCAATCCCCGCATTGACCCCTTGATCAAACTTTTCATGCCCTTCTCCCATTCATTGGTATGACCCGGCTGAATAAAAAGACCTGCTCACACATCGACCAGCTAGATTACGTCCGGGTCATGAGGCGGCAGGCCCGATGAACAAAAATCGTGCACACTGCGACGCAAACGCCCGCTTGTGTGTCACCTCTGGACCGGAATCGGCACCCGCTCTAAGTTCAGACCCATGAGTGCGCACGAAACTGAAATCGCAATTGTTGGTGCAGGCCAGACAGGCGCCCCTCTGGCGCTGGCACTGGCGCAGGCCGGGTTTGACGTCGCCTTGATCGACGCGCGCGATCCGCACGCGGCACGGCCCCCGGATATGCGCAATTACGCAATTGTCACGGGCAGTTGGCGCCTTCTCAAAGCGATCGGCATTGCCGATGAGATCGTGTCAGAGACGGTGGCGCTGCACGGACTGGAAGCCGTAGATGGCGGCACACACTGGTTTGGCGCCCCTCAAGCGCTGTTTGGCGACGATGATCTTGTCGTGCGCGACGAGGACGAAACACTCGGCCGGATGGTCGAAGCGTCCATTTTGCAGGCTGCGTTGGACGAGGCGATTGCGGCGGAGCCGAAAATCACGCTCTTCGCACCCGCGCGCTTTTCACATGCCGACGCTAAACCGGGCCAGATTGATGTGCATCTTGAAGACGGCACAGCCATCAAGGCGCGGGTGCTTGTCGGATCAGACGGGATGAACTCTCCAGTCCGAAGCGATGCAGGCATCCCGACCGTCGGCCGCGATTACAAAAAATCGGTCTTTGTCGCCAATGTCACACTGAGCGCGCCGCATGACGGGATCGCACGGCAGCTGTTCACGCCGGAAGGCCCGTTTGCGACACTCCCCTTGCGGGGCGATCGGGCGAACCTCGCCTGGTATATGAGGCGCGGCGCCGCCGAGGCCTTGTCGAAAGGCTCGGTCGAGGAGGCCGAGGCTGAACTTAATCACCGCTTCGCGGATTTCTGCGGCAGGATGACAATTGAAGGCAGCATGGGCGCCTATCCTCTGATCCTGCGGATTGCCGAAAACCTAGTGGCTGAGAGAAGAGCGCTGGTTGGCGATGCGGCCCGGCGCATGAATCCGCTCGCGGGGCAGGGTTTGAATCAGGGCTTCCGCGATGTGGCCGCGCTTTATGATGCGATTGTCGATGCCGACCATGCCGGCCTTGATATCGGGTCGCCGCAAGCGCTGAGCGTGTATGAGATTGCGCGCCGCTTTAATGCAGCATCAGCCGCCCTGGCGCTCGATGGCGTTGACCGTCTCTTTTCAAATGATCACATGCTGACCAAGCCAATCCGCAGTCTCGGCCTGATGATGGCCGACAAAATCACGCCGCTGCGCCAGGCCATTGCCGGCGTTGCCAGCGCCTCAGGCACGGATGTGCCTCGGCTCATGCAGCCGCCAGAAAGCGTACTTTCTTAAATTGTCAGGCGGCTGAAAGCGCCGTCAGGCCGCGGCTTCACCAAGCTCGCGCAACTGCTTCCAGGTATAGAGCCCGCTCGAATGGCCATCACTGAAATGGATGCGGACGGCATAGCGGCCAATCGGGTCAGCCTTGGTGACACTTATATCTGCCGGAACCGGGGGCTGCGGCGGTCGGGGGCCAGAGCCATGCCCACGCACTTCGGCCGATGGGCTTTCCTCACGCAGGCGTTTGTACGGAATCTCAAAGACGGCTTCGTCTTCAAACCGGACAAGCAGCCGGGCGGCGCTTTTCTGGAAGCGCAATTCTGTTGGCCACGGCATCACCGTCATTGCGCGCCGTCCTCATCGAGCGAGCGGGCTTCGCTTTCGAGCATGATGGGCAAACCGTCGCGGATCGGGAAGGCAAGACGGGCGCGCTTGGACACCAGCTCCTGTCGTTCGCGGTCATAAGTCAGCGGCGTCCGGGTGACCGGGCACACCAATTGTTCCAGCAGGCGCGGGTCTGTGCGGGCCGCGGTTTCTGGCGAAGGCTCAGTGGAGGATGTGTTGTCTGTCATTGCAGGGTCGATGAATCGTCGCCCGGCGTATCCATGTCAAGCAAAGCAATGAGCGCGCGACATCTTGCCGACACGTCCGGCGCCTCGATCAGGGCCTGCTTCTCCATCGGCGAGAACGGGCAACCCGCTGACAGGGCATTCACCAATGTTTCGATGGGCGCGGACTCGACAGCATCCCAGTCCACATCCATCGCGTTCACCGACACATATTTCTTAAGGGCCCCGCCGAGCTGTTCTCGCTCAGGCACGCCTGAAAGATCGGCCTCTTTCAGGTCATCCTCAAAGGGCGACCAGTCCGGTTTCACCTGCCTGTATGGCGTCTTCTCATCGAGTTCTCTGGCGACGCGGAAACGGCAGACACCCGTCAGGCTGATCAGATAGCGCCCATCTTCGGTTTCCGAATACGAGGTCAGCCGACCGGCACAGCCGACACTTGTCAGGGCCGGAAAGGTGCGGTCGTCGTTCGCCGGCTGGATCATACCGATCATCCGGGAGCCGGACATCGCATCGTCAATCATGTTGAGATAGCGCGGCTCAAATATATTGAGCGGCAGCGACCAGCGCGGGAACAGCAAAGCGCCGCTCAGCGGAAAGACGGCAAGCGTCTCCGGCAGGTCAGTGACTTTTCGATATCCGTGTCGTGTCATAACGGGCACTCCTCGGGCCCTTCAAACACTTTACATGGAGCGATGACGCGCTGTGTCGAGCGATCAGGCAAACATCAGGGATGACAGACGACGGCGTCCCTCAATCGTGGCGGGGTCTTTCGGGCCTGCAGCCTCGAACAGTTCGAGCAGCTTCGCCTTCGCCTTGCCCTCTTCCCAATTGAGGTCATCGGACAGGATCTTCAGCAAATGGTCGGCCGCTTCCTTGTTCTTGCCACGTGCGACGAGCGCCTCGGCCAGTTCAAAGCGAAGCTCATGGTTTGACCGGTCATTGGTGACTTTCTCGATCAGCACGTCGAGCTCATCATCCTTGGGCGCATCGGCGGTCAGTTCGATTGCCATGCGGACGCTCTTGATGGCCGGGTCGGTCTGGCGTTCAGGGCCTGCCATATCGAGGATCTGTCCGGCGCGCTCTGCATCGCCATTGGCAAGATAGCAGCGTGCGAGACCTGCAATCGCGGTAATGTTTTCAGGGTCCGCCTCGACTACGGCGCCATAGATCTGGGCCGCTTGGGCGATATCGCCGGCCTGTAGCAGCTCATCTGCCTTTTCGATGGCTTCCTTGAGTTGCTGGCCTTCATCGGTGCCACCAAGGATTTTGGCGATAAATTCGCGAAGCTGGCCTTCAGGCAGGGCGCCCTGGAAGGCATCGACCGGGCGGCCCTTGTCGAAGGCGAAGACGGCCGGGATGGATCGCACGCCAAGCTGTCCGGCAACGCCGGGGTTCTCATCAATGTTCACCTTGACGAGTTTGACCTTGCCTTGCTGGTCATTGACGACCTTTTCGAGGACGGGCGTCAGGGATTTACACGGCCCACACCATGGGGCCCAGAAATCGACCAGTACTGGTGCTTCCTTGGAGGCCTCGACGACGTCGGCCATGAAGCTCTGGTCGGTTGCGTCTTTGATGTTGCCGCCAGCGGGGCCAAGCGAGATATTTTCCATGTCTTTTGAGCCTTTCGGATCTGCTGGCCAGAACTTGGGATCGCGCCTTGCAAAAGGCAACAGGCAGGCGAGCGGCTAACTGCCGCCCAGAAGCTCAGAAAAGTCGACTTCAGTCATGTCATGCCCGGTTGCGGCGACAAATTTGCGGAAATCCTCGCGGGAAATCGCCGTCGTGGCTGTGTTCACCAGCGGGTGGAAGTTGAGCGTTTCGTGCGCGAGCAGCGCCTTGTCGACGATAAAGCGGACCTTCTGGTCTTTGTCATTCATCAGCGCGAAAGCCGTGACAGAGCCGGGGGTGACGCCGAGCAGCTCAACCATCAACTCAGCGCTCGCGAAAGAGAGGCGCCGTGTGCCGATCAGCTTGTGGAGCTGGTTGAGCTTCAATTCGCTTTCGGCGAGGGCAGAGATCAAGACGATCACACCGTCCTTGTCTTTCATGAAAAGATTTTTGGTGTGCCCGCCCGGCATGCTGGCTTTCAGCTCGCGGCCTTCATCGACGGTGAAGGTCGCCTCATGATGGCGGGTCTCGTGGGCTATTTTCAACTCGTCGAGATAGGCGAAAAGATCGTCAGGGCTTGCGGTCATAGCGGTGTTTCAGGCAATCAGGTTCAGAAGGTCAAGCAGGGACCGCGATAATGTCTGATAATTGGGGACTATACTTTGCCGATATGGCCGGGCACCCGGCGTCAATCGTGTTCGACGACGGCATTTCCGACGACATCGACAAACTTCCCCATTCGTTCGCCTTCAGGCTGCGTCTAGGCCTGCGGTCGGCGCGACCTGACGGCCTGACGACGGATGAGGAAGCAGAAACCCTCGATCAGATCCAGCGCGAGCTTGAAGCAAGTCTTGGCAATGAGGGCGGCATCTTGCTCGGCAGGGTCACGACGAATGGCATCCGATGGATGCTCGGTCTGCTTTCTTCGGAGCAATCTGAAGCATCACTTTCCAGGCTCTTTGCTGCAACAGGATATGAATTTGATCTTTTCGTTGAGCCCGATCCCGAGAAGTCCGTTTACTGGGACGATCTCTACCCCGATCCAGATAGCCGCCAGGTGCTGAAAGACATGCTGGTCCTGGAGCAATTGTCCAAAAAGGGTGACAAGAAGGACGCCGTTCACGCGGTGCAGCATTGGACATATTTCAAAACCAAGCAGGGCGCAGAGGCATTTTGCAATTGGCTCGAAGCTGCCGGCTACCAGCCCAGCGGTGTCGAGAAGCGAGGCAAGTTCTTCAGCCCAGAATGGTTGGTTCGCAGTCATCATGACTGCACAATGAAACTCGACGACATAACCCATCACACGATCAAGCATCGACGGCAGGCCGAAGCGCTTTCCGGGGTGTATGATGGTTGGGAAACCAGAATTGAAAACGGACAAGGAGGCTCCTGATGGAGCTCGAATGCTACAAGATCTACAACACCGCTCCGGAAATCGTGCCGGGCCGTTCCCAGCGCGACTGGATGGATGCTTTCCCCGACAGGCATCCTTATCGCTGCCTGCCGCTGACCATGGCGAATTCGACGGGCTGGGAAATTCTCTGCCCGATGGACATCAAGATCATCTGGGACGGCGGCGAACATGACTATTCGCTGAAACTCTTCACCACAGGCAATCCAGCGGCGATCCCGTCATTTGCCGACAGTCATTTCCGGCGCGGCATCGTGACCTTCCATACCGGGCACCTTTTCCGCACCCCGCCTGGCTGGGGCCTCTGGGCGTCTGGCCCGCCGAACTATTTCAAGGATGGCATTGCGCCACTGACTGGACTTGTCGAGACAGACTGGCTGCCTTTTCCTTTCACCATGAACTGGCAGATGACCCGGCCCGGAGAGGTGACCTTCAAGAAAGGTGAGCCCTTCTGCTTCATCATGCCGTTCGAGCACGGCAAGACCGAGCAGATTCAGCCGGAACGCAAGCTGCTTGCCTCCAATCCGGAGCTGCAGAAAGACTATCATGCCTGGCATAAGAGCCGCGGCAGCTTTCTGGAAAAGCTGAACGCGCTGGATTCCGACACGGTGAAGGCTGGCTGGCAGCGCCACTATATGCGCGGCGAGAAAGTCACCGGCGACAAGGCAGACGCTCACCAGACCAAACGCCGCCTGAAACCCCCGAAGGACGTCTAGGCTTCCTGCGTATGCAGATTGTGAGCAGACAGGTGTGAATCCCCCTTGCAAGGGCCGCAGATTTGCGCTTAAAGCCCGTCTCTCGCTGATTGGCCTTGGCCAGTTAGTTACCCTATCGGATGCGGGCGTAGCTCAGGGGTAGAGCACAACCTTGCCAAGGTTGGGGTCGTGAGTTCGAATCTCATCGCCCGCTCCAAATTTTCTCACTATTCTTCGTCGAGACGAATGGACATCAGCTCTGATGTTCATCTCTCTGTGTGGCGCTTTTGGCCCCTCGGTCGACCGGCTTGCTTTGGCCTCGTCTGATGCGGCAGAGTGGACGTCGCAAACCTGCGAACAAGCCTGTCGATGAAGAGGTACTCGTGAGCAAGAATGATATCAGTCGCCGCACCTTTAATGCCTTGATCCTGGCCGCCGGCGGAAGTCTTGCCGTCGGCAGCGCACATGCCGATCAGGCTGAACCAGAAAAAGCCGAAGCCCGGCCGACACGCGTCACCATTCTTCTTTATCCAGGCACGACTGTGCTGGACTGGATCGGCCCGTATGAGGCCCTTCACCGTGTCGACGGCGTCGAGGTCGTGCTCGCAGGGAAAACGACCGATCTGATGAAAAGCGATAGCGGGATCGTGGAGTACAAGGCCAATGTGCCGCTCAGCGAGATCGACTACACTGACGTCCTGATCGTGCCGGGCGGCGCGAAGGAGATGATGACGGCAGCCAACGATCCGGAAATTGCAGACTGGATCAAGGCAATTGACGAGACCAGCCAATATACAGTCGGTATTTGCACGGGCGCACTTTTCCTTGCGCATGTCGGTCTGCTGGAAGGGCGGCGCGCCACGACCTATTGGAAATTCACGCCGATGCTCGCCGGTGGCGGCGCCATCTATGAAGACGCGAGATGGGTGCGGGACGGCAAGTACTGGACCTCGGCAGGTGTGTCCGCCGGGATCGATCTGACGCTGGCCCTGATCGCCGATCTTTATGACGACGAGACGGCGATGAAGGCGCAGCTGGGCATCGAGTATGATCCGGCGCCGCCTTTCAATGCTGGTTCGGTCAGCACTGCGCCGCAAAGTGTCGTTGATGCGCTTGGCGGTGCGGTCGAAAACCCCGTAGGCGCAAATTAGCGCGTGCACCTGTCCTGCTTGTCCGATAAGCGGTCACGCACCTTTTCCCGACTGACATTCCCTCATTAAGGGGCGTCTCTGAGCGGCGAGTCTTGCGCCTATAGGCAAGAGTCCACACCTTCTGGCCATCTATGAGCGAGCGCATGAACCAGCCAGTTATCTATGCCATCGGCGATATTCACGGTGAGCTTGACCGGCTGCGTGATCTGCATGCGCGGATCATGTTCCATCATGAGCGGCTTTACAGCGACCGGTCGATGACCCTCATCCATCTCGGTGACTTTGTTGATCGCGGGCCTGATAGCGCGGGTGTGCTGGAGCTTCTGATCGAGATGGAAGCGCGCGACGATATCAACGTCATCAATCTTCGCGGCAATCATGAGCAGATGATGATCGAGGCCTATGGGCCGGACAAGTCAGAAGCGCGC
The DNA here is from genome assembly GCF_002088935.1 of Henriciella litoralis. NCBI lineage: Bacteria > Pseudomonadati > Pseudomonadota > Alphaproteobacteria > Hyphomonadales > Hyphomonadaceae > Henriciella > Henriciella litoralis. The sequence continues at coordinate 2,265,165 of NZ_NCSS01000006.1, read as the reverse complement.
CTTCACTGGCTGATCAATGGCGGCGATGAGACGATTGGCAGCTATGGGCGGCGTGGGCGTGAACACCCGCCGCAAGCCCATCTCGACTGGGCAAAGAATCTCGACACGATCCATATGATCGAAGACCAGAAACTGGCCTTTGTGCATGCGGGCGTTGAGCCGCGCACCTTTCCCGATAGCGGCGAGCGGGTGCATATGTGGACGCGCTCCAAGCGCTTTTTCGATCCCAGCACGTGGCGAACAACGGCGCTGGACGGCTGGACCGTTGTGCATGGACACACCCCAACCCGCGACTTTCAGCCTGATGCCGCCGGCACACCGGTGCGCCGCTACAATCTCGACACAGGCGCCGTCTATGGCGGCAAGCTGACGGCAGGTGTCTTCGCCGGGCCGGATGAGCCGGTGCATTACCTCTTTTCCTGACACTTGCCCTTGCCTTGCAGAAGTGAACAAATCAGGAATAGTGAAAGCTGGTGTTAACCTGAAGCGGGCTTCTCTGGGCGTATGACTGACGCAATTCGCATCCTCGGCATCGACCCCGGCCTCCGCCATACTGGCTGGGGCGTAATTGAGCAGGCCGGCTCTCGTCTCACTCACATTGCACATGGTGTGATCCGGATTGATCCGGGTCTGGCGCTGGCGGCTCGGCTCGGCGGTATCCATGCCGCGATCAGTGAGCTCGCTGCAGCATATCGGCCGGGCTATGGCGGGGTTGAGGAAACGATTGTGAATGCGAACCCGCGCTCAGCGCTGAAACTCGGCCAGGCCCGCGGCGCAGCGATGGCCGCGCTTCATGGGCAGGGCCTCGAGGTTCTCGAATTTTCGCCGCGCACCATCAAGCTCGCCGTGGTTGGCACGGGCGGGGCAGACAAGACGCAGGTCGCCTTCATGGTGGCGCGGCTGTTGCCCAAGGCCGGGAAGATGGCGTCTGACGCGTCTGACGCCCTCGCCTGCGCGATCTGTACCGCGCATCACGCAGTCTCCCTCAAGCGGGGGGCAGCATGATTATTGGGCGCCTCAGAGGAGAGATCGCGACAGTTGGCACAGACAGCGTGATGATCGACGTTGGCGGCGTCGGCTATGTCGCCCTGGCGGGAAGCCGACTGCTTTCGCGCCTGTCACCGGGCGAGAAGGCTGAGTTGCATATAGAGACCCGGGTTACCGAAAGTTCGATCACCCTGTTTGCATTTGAGTCCGACGAAGCACGTGCCTGGTTTGTGCGGCTGCAGGATGTGCCGGGCGTCGCGGGCAAATCTGCCATGGCCATAATGGATGCGCTATCGCCGCCGGAAATTCTCGACGCACTGGCGACCGGAGATGCGGCGACGATCACGCGCGCCAAGGGCGTCGGCAAGAAACTGGCCGAGCGTATTGTGGGCGAACTTTCTGGAAAGCCGCCGCCAATGGGGCGCTTTGGCGCATTCGCTCCCGCTACATCCAAATCAAGCACTGAGGCAGACTCTGCACCGGCATCGGGCGCAAGAAGCGAAGCGGTCTCGGCCCTCGTTAATCTCGGCTATCCACAAGCCGATGCCTCTCGCGCGGTTCTATCTGCATCCAGAAATGATCCTCAGGCTGATGTCTCGGCCCTGATCCGGGCTGGCCTTAAAGAGCTTTCCACCTCATGAGCCGTGATGGAAGCCTCACTGATCCCGAACGCCAATCCGGCGAAGCGCTTGACCGGGCGCTGCGGCCGCAGAGCTTTGCCGATTATGTCGGGCAGGAAACCATCATCTCGAACCTTAAAGTCTATGTCGATGCGACGCGGGCCCGGGGGGAGGCACTGGACCATGTCCTGTTGTTCGGCCCGCCAGGGCTGGGCAAGACGACGCTCGCCCAGATTGTGTCGAAAGAGCTGGGTGTCGGTTTTAGATCGACGTCCGGACCGGTGATTGCCAAGGCCGGGGATCTGGCGGCGATCCTCACCAATCTCGAAGCCAATGACGTGCTTTTCATCGACGAGATCCATCGTCTGCCACCGGCGGTGGAGGAAATCCTCTATCCCGCGATGGAAGACTATGCGCTGGATATCGTGATCGGCGAGGGGCCGTCTGCCCGGTCTGTCCGGCTGGACCTTGCGCCATTTACGCTGGTCGGCGCGACAACGCGGGCGGGACTCCTCGCCAATCCGTTGCGCGACCGGTTCGGCATTCCGATGCGCCTGCAATTCTATGAGCCGGACGAGCTGGCGCGCATCATCATGGCGGCAGGCCGGAAACTCGGTGCGCAGCTTAGCGAAGACGGGGCGCTGGAAATTGCCCGGCGCGCGCGCGGCACACCGCGAATCGCGATCCGGCTTTTGCGACGCGTGAGAGATTTTGCTGAAGCGGAAGGCGCAAAGATTGACCAGGCGGCCGCGACCCGTGCGCTGGCGCGGCTGGAAATCGATGAGGATGGTCTTGATGCGCTGGACCGGCGCTATCTCAATGCCCTTGTCAAAACCTATGCGGGCGGCCCGGTTGGCGCCGATACGCTGGCGGCTGCACTTTCAGAGGCGCGCGACGCCGTGGAAGACGTGATTGAACCCTTTCTGATGCAGAAGGGTTATGTTGCCAGAACCCCGCGAGGACGTGTGGCGGCGCCGCTGGCCTATGAGCGTATGGGGCTTACCCCTCCAGATACGCCAACCCAGTCGGGGCTCTTCAACGGAAAGTAAGGGCAGAAATGATCGAACAGCTGCGGGATCTGTCGCAATTGCTGGCCATCGCCTTTTACGGCTTTGGCGCTGGCAGCGCGTGGACGGCTGCGATTGCCGCGCCGAATGCCTCTTATGACAATCTTGATGCGCGCCGGGCTGACCTTCATGTCCGCTCGCTTTTGGTGAATGTCAGCACGCAGGTCTGCTTCGTGGTCTTACTGGGCGCAGGTCTCGCATTCTTTGCGCAGGCTTTTACGTCCGGGATTATCGGCATGGTCGCCGCGATCGGGTTTTTCACCCATCGCTGGACACTTGCCCCGCATCGTCGCTCCGCGAGCGCAGCCACCCGGAAGAAGCAACGCGGCAGCGCGCGCCGCGTGGTGGCCGTGAGCCTGACGCTTGTGCTTATCCTGGTGATCCTCGTCGCGATCGGGTTTGCGGTCGCGCGCATCTAGACGCGTGTTCTGTAATGAATATTGCAGATTATCCTACATCCTGATTACAGACTCAAAGCCAGATCAGCTTGGCGCCCGCGCCTTGATCGACAAGGCGTGCAGGCCGCGATCAAACTCATCCTTCAGCGCCGAATTGACCGCGCGCTGCATCTCGACACGGCTTTTTCCGGAAAACTCAGCCGCAACGATTTCGACGTTGAAATGGGTCTCACCTTCGGGGGATGCCCCGGCATGACCGGCGTGACGGGCACTGTCATCGGTGACGTTCAGCGTCTCCGGTGAAAAAACCTGCGTCAAAACTGCACGAATCCGCTCTGATCTGTTTGTCAATTCTAGCCTCATTAAGAAGTACGCTCTATGTTGCCCGACCCATGGCAAAAGACTTTTCATACCGCGTCAAGTTCACCGATATAAGGGTGAAGCCCCCCAAGGACGAGGCCGAGCGCCAGAAAGCTGTCGAAACGCGTGAATGTCACCGTGAAGACTGCGACCTGGCCGGTGCCCATCCGGCGCCTAAACCGCGTGGCCTCGATGGTGTGCTCTGGTTCTGCCAGAAGCATGCTGGCGAGTATAATCGCAATTATGACTTCTTCGCAGGCATGTCGGAAGCCGAACTGGAAGCCTTCAATGAGATGGCGCGCCACGGTTTCAACAAGACCTGGAAGTTCGGCACCGGCCCGATGGGCAAGGACAAGGCCGCAGCTGCGCACGATCCGCGTCGCTGGCGTGGCCGCGAATTCTTCGAGGAAAATGCCGAAGCCCGTCAGGCCCGGCGCAAGGAACAGCAATCGGCTGGTGTCACCTCGCGTGCCCTTGATGAGCTGGACCTTGAGCCCGGCGCAACCGCCACCGAAATCCGCGTGCGGTACAGCGAATATGTTCGCCGGTATCACCCGGACTCGAATGGCGGCGACCGCTCGACCGAGCATATGCTGGCGCGGGTTCTTCGGGCGGGCAAAACGCTCAAGGCCGCCGGCATGATGAAAGGCTAAAGCGAGGGCCGTGATCGGCCCCGTGCAATCATCATGGCCTTCGATGTCTCTGTTATAACCCTCTACCCGGAAGCTTTTCCGGGCGTTCTGGATGTTTCCATTCTTGGGCGCGCCAGGCGAGACGGCCTTTGGTCCCTCGACACGATTGATCTGCGCGAATTCGGCTTAGGCCGGCACCGACAGGTCGACGAAACGCCAGCTGGCGGCGGGGCTGGTCTGGTTTTGCGCCCTGATGTGGCCGCAGCGGCCATCGACAGTCTTGGGCCATCCGAGCGCCCGCTTATCTATCTAAGTCCGCGGGGCCAGCCCTTCGATGCGGACATGGCAGCGACGTTTGCCAGAGGCCCGGGCATGGTCTGTTTTTGCGGACGTTTTGAGGGCCTCGATGAACGAGTGATCGAACATCGCGACATGATTGAGGTCTCGATCGGGGATTTTATTCTGGCGGGCGGGGAAGTTGCCGCGCAAACCATTATAGAAGCAACCGTGCGCCTTCTGCCCGGCGTTGCTGGCAACCAGACCTCGATTGAGGATGAGAGCTTCTCCAACGGATTGCTTGAATATCCGCAATATACATTGCCGCGCGTCTGGGAAGATCACCCGACACCGGATGTCCTTTTATCCGGGGATCATCAAAAGATTGCCGAATGGCGGCTCAACCGCAGTAAACTGTTGACAGAGGCCCGCCGGATCGATTTATGGGCCGCTTACCTCAACGGGCAAGAAATACGAGCGTCGGAGACGGACGATGAACATGATTGAGCAGCTCGAAGCTGAAGAAGTGGCCCGCGTCACTTCCGGCAAAGAGATTCCAGAATTTTCCCCTGGCGACACCCTGTCTGTGAATGTGCGCATTCGCGAAGGTGACCGTGAGCGCGTTCAGCGCTTCGAAGGCGTTTGCATTGCACGCGCCGGTGCAGGCATCAACGAGAACTTCACGGTTCGCAAGATCTCCTTCGGTGAAGGTGTCGAGCGCGTGTTCCCGGTTGTCTCGCCGATGATCGAAAGCATTGAAGTGAAGCGCAAGGGCCGCGTTCGTCGCGCCAAGCTTTACTATCTGCGCAATCTGCGCGGCAAATCGGCCCGTATCGCTGAGCGGACATCCGGCCACGGCATGGAAGTCGCTGAAGTCACGGTTTCGAAAACCGAGCGTAAGCGCCAGCGTGTCGAAGAAAAAGCAGCCCGCCGTGAGCAGGCCGCAAAAGACCGCGCTGCTGAAGCAGAAGCCAAGCAAAAAGCCGCCGAGGCGGAAGCTGCTGCTGCAGAAGCTGAAGCAAAAGCGGCCGCTGCTGAGGCGGAAGCTGCTGCCGCTGAAGCCGATGCCGAAAAGAGCGGCGAATAGGTTTTCCCCTTTCAATACATGACACAAAGGCCCTGCGAGATCCGCGGGGCCTTTTTTGTATCTCGGCCGGATTCCTAGCAATCATTACGGCTGTGGATTTCGGCACGCCCTTTGCAGAGTAGGCCGTAGAGCGGTCCTAGAGGCCGAATGATCCCAAACCGGGACACGTGGTTTCAACCGCCCGCTCGCGTACGAAGCGAATCCATTTGGTTTCACCATTATCGTTTCGTATACGAAATGAGCGGCGTTGTTTTCAGCGCGTCAACCAGCAATCCCGAGGGCGTTCGGGAACACAATTTAAATCCTTTGATGGCCGTGGGTCATATTGGGGAAGGTGATATGAAACTGAGCAAGAAACTTCTGGTGGGTGTTGTCGCCTTGGCCGCCCTACCTTTCGCAGCCCACGCCGACGGTGAAATGGGTACTTGGGACGGCGATGCCGTTGGTGAGCGTTATTCGTCCAACGGATCTGCCACGACCGAACGCGTCCTGTCCGACGAACAGGTCCGTGACATTATCCAGCGCAGCGGCGCCTCCGGCGTCGCCGATGTCAGCTATCTCGGCGGCAACGAAACGGCCGTTGAGAGCGTGCTCTGCTGTGAGAACGTTGAAGAGCGTGTCACTGAGAAGACCGAAGTCGAAGAGACGACCACCTACTTCGATGCTGTCACCCGCCGCGAAGTTATCCAGCCGGTTGAGCGCACGCTGATCCAGCCGATCGAGCGTCGCATCGTTCGCCCTCAGACAGAACAAGTCACTGAAGAAACACGTTACGAGGAAGAGTACCTTCCAGTTCGCGTTGAACAGCAGCCTGTTCCAGCCGTCCAGGAAAACGTGATCCCGCAAGTCACCGTCGAAAACGTGACTGAAGAGAGCGAAACCTATTACGACGTCGTCACCCGCCGCGAAATCACCCAACCGATCGAGCGCACCACGATTATCCCCGTTCAGCGCCGCGTGACCCGTCCTCGCACGGAAACTGTGACCGCTGACACCCGTTACGAAACGCGCCGCGCGCCGGTTCGTGTCGAGCAGGACGCTGTTCCACAAGTGGTCGAAAATGTTATCGAGCAGGTCAATGAAGTGACCCGCCCGGAAGTGACCGAGACCTATGTCGATGCTGTCACCCGCCGCGACGTGTACCAGCCAGTCGTCAAGACGATGGTTCAGCCTGTCGAGCGCCGCATCCTTCGCGGCACGACCGAAACCGTCACCAACCAGACCCGCTATGAGGAAGAGTACCTTCCAGTTCGCGTCGAAACCGAGACCGCGCCACAGATCTCCGAGCAGGTTATCCCGCAGGTCTCCGAGCGTACGGTTCTGGAAGTTGAAGACGTCTATATCGACCAGGTCACCCGCAATGTGATCCAGCCGGTTGTCGTCACCACGATCCAGCCTGTTGAGCGTCGCATCCTTCGCGGCACGACGGAAACGGTCACTGCGCCAACACGCTATGAAGAACAGTACCTTCAAGGCCGCGTTGAAGCTGAGCCGATCCCGCAAACCCAGGTGAACTACATCCCGCAGGTTGAGACCCGCACACGTGAAGAAGTGACAGAATCCTACTTCGAAGCGGTGACCCAGCGCGATATCATCCAGCCGGTTGTTCGCAAGATCATCCAGCCTGTCGAATACCGCCGGGTCCGCCCACAGGTCGAGCGCGTCACTGCACCGACCCGGTATGAGACACAACGTGCCTCGCTGGTTGTCCTGAATGTTGGCCCGACTTGCGTCTGCTAAACTGACCCAGCCTTATAAAGATAGAGGGCCAGCTGCGAAGCTGGCCCTTTTTCGTATATGTGGTGGGAAATTCAGGCATGCCTGAACTTGCGTAATCGAAGCTCCGATGGTTTGTTGCGCCGCATCAGGAGACCAAGCTATGACGGCCAGAACGCTTTACGACAAGATCTGGGATTCCCACACGGTTCAGACCGACAAGTCGAGCGGCGAATCGCTCATCTATATCGACCTTCATCTTATCCACGAGGTCACCACACCCCAGGCTTTTGCCGGACTGAAGGTCGAAAATCGCAAGGTCCGCCGCCCCGATCTTACGCTGGCTGTGGCTGACCATAACACCCCGACAGAGAACCAGGCCGCTGGCCTTGAAGGCGTGAAGGATGAGGCCGCGCGCAACCAGCTTGCGGCGCTGTCGCGTAATGTCGCCGAGCACGGGATCGAATTCTTTCCGATGGGCGACCTTCGAAACGGCATCGTCCATGTGGTCGGCCCCGAACAGGGCCGTACCCAGCCCGGTATGACCATCGTCTGCGGCGACAGTCATACCTCGACCCATGGGGCGTTCGGCGCCCTGGCCCACGGCATCGGCACGTCTGAAGTCGAGCATGTGCTCGCGACCCAGACGCTTCGGGCGCGCAAGAACAAGAATATGGCCATCGAAGTGAGCGGCAAGCTGCGCGACGGTGTGACCGCGAAGGATCTCGCCCTGCATCTGATCTCGGTTATCGGGACGGCTGGCGGCACAGGCCATGTCATGGAATTTCGCGGCGAGGCGGTTGAAGCCCTGTCGATGGAAGGCCGGATGACGCTGTGCAATCTGTCGATCGAAGGCGGGGCGCGCGCCGGGCTTATTGCCCCGGACGAGAAGACATTCGCCTATATGAAAGGCCGACCTGCCGCGCCAAAAGGCGGCGCCTGGGAAATGGCCGAGAAAGTCTGGCGGACGCTGCATTCCGATGACGGCGCCCACTGGGACCGGATCGTGGAAATCCGCGCAGAGGAAGTCGAACCGACCATTACCTGGGGCACAAGCCCTGAGCAGGCCATTCCGCTGTCCGGCCGCGTGCCGGATCCGGCCGATATCCGCGACCCGGTCAAGAAAGCAGCCGCCGAACGCGCGCTCGAATATATGGGGCTAGACGCTGGCGCACCCATTTCAGGGACGCCCGTGCAGCGCGTCTTCATTGGCTCGTGCACCAATTCGCGGATCGAGGATTTGCGTGCGGCCGCCAAAATTGCCGAAGGCGCGCATGTAGCCTCAGGCGTTCGCGCCATGGTCGTACCCGGGTCCGGACTGGTCCGGGCGCAAGCCGAAGCCGAAGGGCTGGACAAGATATTCCTGGATGCCGGATTTGAATGGAGAGAGCCTGGCTGCTCCATGTGCCTCGGCATGAACCCGGACACGCTCGCGCCCGGCGAGCGCTGCGCGTCGACCTCCAACCGGAATTTTGAAGGTCGGCAGGGGCGCGGGGGTCGGACCCATCTTGTAAGCCCAGTCCTGGCTGCGCGTGCTGCGATACGCGGCGTGATCAATTAGGTCTGTGAACGAGATGCAGCTTGTCTCCAGCCTTGACCATGTCGTTCTTCTCTGTCCCGACATCGAGGCGGGCACGAAAGATTATGCGACGCTGCTCGGACGCACCCCGGACTGGCGTGCCAGCTCAGACGGCGTCGCAACAGCTGTATTCAAGGTTCAGAATACAGCAGTTGAACTTATGGCACCGGATGGCGCTGACGGCGCAGCGCCCCGGCTTCGTGAACTGACTGCAGACGGTCCAGCGCTTACCAGCCTCGCATTTTCGACCGAAAATATAGAGACGGCGCATCACAAGCTTGGCCGGCGCGGCCTGGAGCCTAGCGATATTTCTGTTGGCGAAAGTCTGGATACCATAAGTGAACGTAAGCGCTCTTGGCGCCGGTTCCGCTGTAGTGACAACAGGATGGCGGGAATCAAGACCTTTGTCCTGCAGCCTGAAACAGAGCTCGATTACCGGAACGGAGCGGACGCCAGTGTCTCATCTCTCGACCACATCGTGATCAACACGCCGAACCCTGACCGGGCGCTTGCAACCTATGGCGGGCGGCTTGGGCTTGACCTCGCGCTCGACCGAACCGCCGAGGAATGGAAGACGCGCTTCCTCTTTTTCAGAGTGGGTGGGCTTACCTTTGAGGTCATTCATAGGCTGGACAATAAACAGGACGCCCAGGTCAACGACCACATCTGGGACCTGACATGGTCCGTTCAGAATCTGGATGCTGCGCACTCGCGGCTTGAGGACTCTGGCCTGAATGTCTCGGACATTCGTAAGGGCCGCAAGCCAGGCTCTCGCGTCTTCACGGTGAGAGACGGCACGTTGAATGTTCCGACCCTATTCATTTCTCACATGCCAAGGTAAAGCAGACTTCATGAAAGCCTTTACGACGCTCACCACGACCGCCGCGCCTCTGACCGACCATGATCGGCTGATGGCCAATGTCGATACCGACATGATCATTCCGAAGCAGTTTCTGAAAACGACAGAGCGCGAAGGTCTGTCCGAGGGTCTGTTTTATGAACTCAAGACGCTCGCTGATGGAAGCCCCAATCCGGACTTCGTGCTCAACAAACCCGCCGCACAGAATGCTGGCATATTGATCGCCGGAGAAAATTTCGGGTGCGGCTCGTCCCGCGAACACGCGCCTTGGGCGCTGCTGGATCAGGGGATTACGTGCGTGATCGCGCCCTCCTTTGCCGACATCTTTTTCAATAATTGTTTCAAGAACGGCATTCTGCCAATCGCGCTGCCCGCCCATATCTGTGAGGCGCTCGCTGGTCAGACAGGCGGCGCCAACCACCAGTTCACCGTCGATCTCGCCGCGCAGACCATCACCACTCCCGATGGCGAAGTGCTGAATTTCGATGTGGATGAAGGTCGCAAAGCCACCTTGCTTGAAGGGCTCGACGATATCGCCGTCTCGCTGACGGCTGAGAGCAGCATTTCCAAATTTGAAGAGCAGCGACGCCTGGCCATGCCCTGGCTCGCAGGCGCGCAGACCTAGGCGTACCGTTCAGCTCTGACCTCACCGCTAACCGCAAAATAATGGCACATTCAACATGACACAGACGCTCCTTCTTCTGCCCGGCGACGGCATTGGCCCCGAAGTTACCGCAGCGGCCGCCCGCATCGCAGGACTCGTCGCCCCGGATCTCGAGCTGCAGGATGATCTGGTCGGCGGCGCCTCTATCGACGCCCATGGCACGCCCCTGACGGACGACGCATTGGCCCGCGCAAAAGATGCGGACGCCGTCCTCCTCGGCGCCGTCGGCGGACCGAAATGGACAGATGTGGCTCGCGACAAGCGCCCGGAAATGGGCCTGCTCGGTCTACGCAAGGGGCTCGACGTCTTTGCGAATTTGCGTCCGGCCTATTGCTTCAACGCGCTGGTCGATGCGTCCAGCCTGAAGCGTGAGATCGTTGAGGGTCTCGACCTGATGATCGTGCGCGAGCTGACGTCCGGCGTTTATTTCGGCCAGCCGCGTGGCATCGACACCGATGCTGATGGCACGCGCCGCGGCTATGACACCTCGGTTTACACCTCGCCTGAAGTCGAACGTGTGACGCGGGTCGCCCTCGAAATTGCCCGTGGACGTGCCGGGCGTGTGTGCTCAGTCGAAAAATCGAATGTCATGGAAACCGGCCTGTTCTGGCGTAATGAAGTGACATCGGTTCACCAGGTGCATGGCGCCGGGGTCGAATTGTCACACATGCTGGCCGATGCGTGCGCAATGGAGCTGGTGCGCAACCCGAAGCAATTCGACGTTATTCTGGCGGATAATTTGTTCGGCGACCTGCTATCGGATGAGGCCTCGATGCTGACGGGTTCGATCGGCATGCTGCCATCGGCCAGCCTTGGCATTGAAGGCACGCCTGGCCTGTTCGAGCCGGTTCATGGGTCTGCGCCAGACATCGCTGGTCAGGGCCTTGCCAATCCGTGCGCGGCGATCCTGTCGCTCGAAATGGCGCTTCGCTGGTCGCTCGCCCGACCGGACGCAGCAGACCGTGTCATGGGCGCTGTCGCCAAAGCGCTTGAGGGCGGGGCCCGCACACGCGATCTTGGTGGGTCAATGTCGACCGATCAGATGACCGACGCCATCATTGACCAGCTCTAGGCACGCGGCGCCTCAGCTATAATCGGCAACCCGGCACAAGAGCGGGCCGCGAAACTCAAAGAAGCTCGCGCCGTGCACCTTGATTGTCTCGCCGGCTTTGACGCCATTTGGCAGATCGACAGCGGCTTTGCCCTCAAACTCGATTTCGGCAGCGGCCCGGCCCTGTCCGATGACGAGGCTGATGAGCTTCTGGCGACGATAGGAGAAGGCATGGCCTGACAATTCGGCCACTTCGCCCATCTTGTCGCGGCCCTCGAATGTCATGGTCCGGCCGGTGTTCGAAATGTTCTCGAACACGACATCTTCAGTGACGCAATCGAGCATCCCCTCAATGTCTCGGGAATTATAGCTCTTTATATATTTGGTGATCATGTCTTCCATCATGATCTCTCCCGTCATCAGCTGATTACAGTTCCCACCCTGAATCCGCCTTAACCCTGCACTACATGCGTTTTGAATCAAGCCTAATGTTGCGGCGCGGCTATCGCGCAGCAACAAGGCATACGGGACACTGGATTGAGAAGCGGAACATTCTGTCTTAAGGGATGGTCGCTCGTGAAAGGATAAAAATATGGCACTCAGAGTCGCAATCGTCGGCGCAACAGGCAATGTGGGGCGCGAGCTTCTCAACATTATGGATGAGCGGAATTTTCCGGCAGACAAGGTCTACGCGCTCGCATCGCGCCGCTCGGTCGGCCGCGAGGTCAGCTATGGCGACAAGACGCTGAAATGCCAGGCCCTGGATGACTTCGATTTCTCAAAGGTCGATGTCGTGCTGATGTCGGCTGGCGGAACGCTGTCCAAGGAATGGTCGCCGAAAATCGCCGCCAAGGGCGCAATCGTGATCGACAACTCATCTGCGTGGCGGATGGACGATGATGTCCCGCTGATCGTGCCGGAAGTGAACGGCGCAGACGTGATGGGCTACAAGAAAAAGGGCATCATCGCGAACCCGAATTGCTCAACCGCGCAACTCGTCATGGCGCTGAAGCCGATCCATGATGCCGTTGGCATCAAACGCGCCGTCGTCTCGACTTATCAATCGGTGTCGGGCGCGGGCAAAGCCGGCATGGACGAGCTCTGGAACCAGACCAAGGGCATTTTCGTCAACGACAAGCCTGAAGCGAACGAGTTTTCCCGTCAAATCGCGTTCAACGCCATCCCGATGATCGGCTCGTTCCGCGATGACGGCTTCACCGATGAAGAAGCCAAGATGTGGAACGAAACCCACAAGATGATCGACCCGAACATCAAGCTGACGGTGACCTGCGTCCGCGTGCCGGTGTTTGTCGGCCACTCAGAGACGGTGAATCTTGAGCTCAATGACGCTCTATCGGTTGAAGATGCCCGCGAAGTTCTTCGCAACTTTGACGGCGTTCAGGTGATCGATAATCCGGAAGAAGACCAGTACGCCACGGCCATCGATTGCGCCGGCGAGTGGGACACATTTGTCTCCCGCATCCGCATCGACCCAACGGTCGAGCACGGCCTCTCCATGTGGGTTGTCGCCGACAATCTGCGCAAAGGCGCTGCCCTTAATGCGGTCCAGATCGCTGAAGAGCTGGTCAAGCGCGGCGCTGTGACGCCAGAGACAGAGCAGGCCTGATTTTCGGCCTTACTATGTAAAAAAGGCGCCGCTTCGTTTCTTTCGGAGCGGCGTTTTTCGTTAGGTTTAAGTAAAACTCAACGACGCAGTCCCTGCGCAAGAATCAGGTGGCGTTGTGACGCAAGGCGCATTACCTGCCGCGCATGTCAGCAGAGCTTCGCCTTGGATTCTTGAGCGCTTTGGGCGCCTACCTGCTCTGGGGCGGATTGCCGCTCTATTTCCGGGCGCTCGATCATATCGCGCCGACGGAAATCCTCGCGCATCGCATTCTGTGGGGCCTGCCGACCGCGCTTCTCTTCATTCTCGCGGCCTCGCGCTGGAAAGAACTTCGGGCCGCTCTGACGCTGAGACGTATCGGTTATCTCGCCATCTCCGCGACGCTGATCGCAATCAACTGGCTGGTCTATATCTGGGCGGTGTCCGCTGAGCGGGTGACCGAGGCGAGCCTTGGCTACTTCATCAATCCGCTGGTTAGCGTGCTGCTCGGCATGGTGTTCTTTTCAGAAACGCTGCGCCGCGCGCAATGGATCGCGATTGTCATCGCCTGCGTCGGGGTCGGCGTGCTGACCTGGGAGCTTGGCCGCCTGCCATGGGTGTCGCTGGTGCTGTGCTTCAGCTTCGCGACCTATGGTGCCGTGCGAAAAGTGATCTCGGTTGATAGCCGCGTCGGCTTCTGCATCGAAACGGCGCTGCTGTTTCCCATCGCGCTCATCTGGTTGAGCTGGTTTCAGACAACTGATGGCGGCAGCTGGCTTGGTGATGGCGGCTGGGACTGGATCGCCCTGCCCTTGCTGGGCCCGATCACGGCGGTGCCGCTCATCCTCTTCGCGCTGGCGGCCAAACGGTTGAAGCTCGCAACGATCGGGATGATGCAATACATGACCCCGACCATTCAGTTCCTGATTGCCGTGCTGATCTTCCGCGAACCCTTCGGCCTGGTCGATGCCATTGCCTTCGGCCTGATCTGGACCGCCCTTGCCATCTTCACGACCGACAGTGTGCTGGGCGAGCGCAAGGCCCGGCGTCTTGCGCGCTCAGCAAGACTCGCGGAATAAAAAAGCCCCGACCACTCGTCGGAGGGGCCGGGGCAGTCAGATGCATGTGAAGATGGCTGGATATCCATATTCAGGACAGGGTGGAGCAAGCGCCGTGCCAGTCTGCGCTAAAGACACCCATAGAGCGCATCGACGAGGCGCCGCGCCCTTGGATCGCCCTGCAAATAGCCAGACTGGCGGTTCATGATGTAGGCCGCCGACAGCTGCCGGTCTGGGTCGCCAAGCGCGAGCGAGCCGCCCCAGCCAGAATGGGCCAGCGTCTCAGGGTTCGGGCCGTAGATTCCGAGATTGTTGCGCATGACGCCAGCTGCGAACTCTGTGACGAAGGGCAGGATGAGATCATCGCCGATGACACGCCGCTTTGTGAGCGCGGCAAAGCCCTCTTCGCTGATCACCCGCTTGCCCTTCAGCATACCGCCATTGGCGTAAACGCCGTAAAGTTCAGCGACAGACCTCGCCGAGCCGTGCCCATTGGCGGCCGGCTGCTCCATCGTGCGCCAGTCGGACCCGCCACGGCTGGGTGAGGCCCATTTCGTGAGGAAAGCGGCCTTTTTGTACTCATTAATCTCACCAAGCCTCGGCATTTCGCGGGGGCGCATGATGTCGCCGACCCGGTCATGCTCGGACTCTGGCAGGCCGATATGGAAATCAACATCGCCCGGCTCGCAAAAATCCTCGCGCAGGATCGTCCCGAGGGAGCGGCCGGTAAAGCGCTTTACAACTTCGCCTGCGAGATAGCCCCATGTTGACGGATGGTAGCCGTGCGCTGTGCCCGGCTCCCACATGGGCTCAAGCTCGGCAAGCGCTGCAGCGAGAGCGGGTGGGTCGAGCCAGAGCTCAGGATCAATCGGCTCTACGAAGCCGACAAGGCCCGCCTGATGCGACAGCATTTCACCGAGCGTCACCTCTGCCTTTCCGGCGGCGGCAAATTCCGGCCAGATCTCGCTCACCCGGGTTTCATAGTCATCATTCAGCTCGCCGATGACCGAAGCAATGACGAGGGCGGAGATCCCTTTGGTCGTGGAATAGATCGGCACGAGCGTGCGGTCATCCCAGAGTTTCTCTTTTGCACGGTCCGCATAGCCGCCCTGAAGATCAATGATGACCTCACCGTCCAGTATGGCCGCAAAGCCTGCGCCAAGCTCCTCGCCTGCCTCGAAAGTGGCCTCGAAGACATCCCGCACGGGCTCAAATCCTGCTGCGACCTTGCCTCTGATGTCTGCCATGCCGGCTCCTTTTCCTGGGATTGTCTGAACGACCCTTCCAGCTGTGCGTTCAATCTGGCGATAGCAAGTCAGGACTTCAGATGAAACATTCAATTCTCGCCGCCATCGCAGGCGCTTCGATTCTCGCTTCAGCGTGCGCCACAAATCCCGAGCTGGAGAATATGGTTCAGGAGGAAGCCGCTGAGCAGCCGTCGACGCAAGCCATTATTGCTGCCCAAAGCGCTTCGGATTTTGCAACGACAGTCGACCAGCTTCGCGCGGCCCTGGAATCGCGGCCGCTGACGATCTTCGCGACGGTTGAACATGCAGAAGGCGCAAGAAAGGCGGGGCTTTCCCTCTCGCCATCTACGCTATTTATTTTCGGCAATCCGAAGTCCGGGGCGCCCCTGATGCAGGCCAATCCGGCGCTCGGCATTGAGCTTCCGATGAAGATACTGGTGATCGAAACCGATCAGGGCGTGCAGGTGATCCGGCAGGATATCTTCGGCGTGCTGCAACAGTACGGCGTTTCGCCAGAAAACACTCCGGCAGCCAAGATGGATGAAACGCTGGCGGCAATCGTGGCCGAAGCGACGCAGTAAATCCTGACCATCAACGGCCACCGCGATCGGCCGAGACCAATTTGTCGGTCTTTCGACGCGGCCTTTCGTATCGCGGCGGTTGTCTTCTGCCGGGCTGGCGCTGTAAATGCGCGAGACAAAGCCGCTTACGGAAAGACACCAGATGACTTCGACGACCCACCGCCCTCGCCGTTCCTGCCTCTACATGCCTGGCGCCAACTCGCGTGCGCTGGAAAAAGCAAAATCCCTTCCAGCTGACGTCGTTATTCTGGATCTGGAAGACGCCGTCGCGCCAGATGCGAAAATTGAGGCCCGCAAGACCGTGTGTGACGCGGTGAAAGCTGGCGGGTATGGCAAGCGCGAAGTCGTTATTCGTGTGAATGGTCACGATACCGAATGGGGTCTCGATGACATCAAGGCCGCCGTCGAGGCCGGCCCGGATGCCATCCTCGCACCGAAAGTCATTGATGGCGGCGATATTGACCGGCTGGACGACGCCTTGAGCCGCGCTGGCGCCCCGAAAGATATGGGCCTCTGGGTGATGATCGAGATGCCGAAGGCGCTCTTCAACATTATCGACATTGCAGAAGCGGCTGGACGCACGCGCCTGACGGCCTTCGTCATGGGTACGAATGATCTCGCCAAGGAACTGCGCGCGGTGAACGATCCGGCCCGCACCGCTTTTCAGACCTCGTTCGGCCTGACGCTGGCCGCTGCGCGCGCCTATGACGTGATCGCCATTGACGGCGTCTTCAACGACATTTCAGACACGGACGGCCTCGAGGCCGAAACCCGTCAGGGCCGCCTGCTCGGCTTTGACGGTAAGACGCTGATCCACCCCTCTCAGATCGCCGCTGCGAATGAGATTTTCGCCCCCGCCGAGGCCGATGTTCAACAATGCCGCGACGTGATCGAGGCATTTGCAGACCCTGCAAACAAAGGCAAAGGCGTCCTGAAGGTGAACGGTAAGATGACCGAGCTGCTGCACCTCGAAGAAGCCCGCCGCATCGTCGCCGTCGACGAGGCCATCAAAGCGATGGAGACCGCTTGAAAAGCATTTTCACTTCTTTGCTATTATTGTGCTTCAGCACCGCGTGCTCGCCAGCCTCATTATCAGAGGAAGCGGAAAAACCGCAGGTCGACTGTTCGAACAAGGAACGGGGGGCCTGCCTTTTTGAGCAAGCTAGCCAAGAGACAAATTTTGACAGGGCTTTAGCTCTTCACAGCGAAGCGTGCGAAGAGGAATTTGCGTTGAGCTGTGGCGACGCCGCTGAGCTTTTGATGCAAAACAGGACGTCGGATTTTCCCGATAAGTCTGAGCGTGACCAAATAGGCGCACTGGCTGAAAAGGGCTGCCAACTGCGCAATGGGAGGTCATGTCTAATCAGTGGCATGATCGTGTTAGCCGAGATCGAGGCGCAAGTCGGGCACACCCTACCAGACCAGTGGCCCGAACCTCTCGCCCGCAGATACTTTGAGGATCTTTGGGTTGGATGCGAAATGGAAGAACCACTTGCGTGCGCCTTTTACGCCGACAAGTCGGTTAAGGCCGACTTTCCACGCCTTGGCGATGAGAACGCAGGGCCTCAATTCCTCAGAGAACAACAAGCAGCCCTTAAAGCCTGCGACGCAAACATCATCATCGGCTGCACAGCATATGGCGTTTCTCAGGTTCGCGCCCGCCCAACCAACTTTGAAGTCGCGGCAGATTATTTCTGGATGGGTTGCGCTGAAAATAGCGTGGAAGCGTGCGTATACCTCACGCAAGTGGTGACAGAAGACATGAACAAAGATCTTCTACAGGAACAATTGATCAAATTTTGCACCCTCGATAGTTCAGAAGCGACTTTACAGGGACTTGATTGCAAGGACATCCAATGACCTACACACTCCTGCACCACACCGGCTGCTCCACCTCGCGCAAGGGCCTGGCCCTGCTTGAGGAAAACGGCATTCAGCCAGAGATCCGCAAATACATGAATGCCGGCGAAGCGCTGAGCTTCGATGAACTGAAAGACATCGCGAAGAAAATGGGCGCGAGCTCCCCTCGCGATTTCCTTCGCGCGAAAGATGCTGAAAAGTTCGATGTGCCAGACACGCTTTCCGACGAAGAGCTTTACGCGGCCATGGCGGACAATCCGCGTCTGATCCAGCGACCGATCGGCATCAAGGGCGACAAGGCGGCGCTTGGACGTCCGATTGAAAAACTGCTCGATATCGTCTGATCACACCCGATCAATCAAATTTCATCTATCGGTGAAGCGCGGCTGAAACCAGTTTCTGCGAAACAGTTTCGCATGACACTGCTCATCCTTCTCGCATGCGTTTTGCTGCTGGCTTCGGCTGCCCTCCTCTTCGGACCGCAGCTCGTGACCTATGGCACAGATGGCCTTCGGTCCCTTGCCCGCCGCGGCGATGCGCGGTTCGTAAGTGCCTTCCTGATAGGCGCGCTCTGCTTGCTGGTTTTTGCGGCCGGGCCCGCAACGGTCTTGATTTCCAGTGGTGACACGGTGCAGGTGGTTCAGATTGAACCTGTAGGGGCCAGCATCGCCTGACGCGATGCACTGAGCTGCCCCGGACAACACTGAGGGCAGCATGACAAAATCCAATCCCGGCAATTATTTCGAAGACTTCAAGCCCGGCATGGAGCTTGTTCACGCGACGCCTCTGACGCTGACCACGGGCGATATTTCGCTCTACCGCGCCCTCACCGGAGATCGGCACGCGCTTTATTCGGCTGCGACCTTCGCCGTCTCCAATGGCTTTGACCAGTTGCCGATTGACCCGCTGCTCGCCTTTCACGCGGTGTTTGGAAAGACGGTGCCGGACATCTCCCTCAACGCTGTGGCCAATCTTGGCTATGCCGATGGCAAATTCCTGAAGACGGTGAACCCCGGCGACACGCTGACCGCGATTTCCGATGTCATCGGCGTGAAGGAAAACTCCAATGGCAAGACCGGCGTCGTCTGGGTGCGCACGCGCGGCGAGAACCAGCATGGCGAGATCGTCCTCTCCTATGTTCGCTGGGTGATGGTGAACAAGAAGAATGCCTCGAACCCGGCCCCGGAAGCGGTAATCCCTGATCTTCCAAAGGTCGTCGCCGCCGAAGACCTCGTCGCCCCGGCCTACAAGACTTGGGATCCGGCGCTTGCAGGTTCGAACTGGCGCTTTGGCGACTATGAGGTCGGCGAGAAAATTGATCACGTCGACGGCATGACGGTGGAAGAAGCCGAGCATCAGACCGCGACCCGCCTCTATCAGAACACCGCAAAAGTGCACTTCGATGCACATGCCCAGAAGGACAGCCGGTTTGGCAAGCGTCTGATCTATGGCGGTGTGGTGATCTCGATTGCCCGCTCGCTATCCTTCAACGGGCTGGAGAGCGCCGCGCAAATGCTGGCAATCAATGCGGGCACCCATGCCGGGCCACTCTTTGCCGGTGATACGATCTATGCCTGGTCTGAAGTGCTGGACACCGCAGAGCTGAATGAGACCACTGGCGCGCTGCGGCTTCGTCTGGTCGCTGCCAAGAACCACCCATGCAGTGATTTCCCGCTACGCGGCGAGGATGGGAAATATCATCCAGATGTGCTGCTCGACTTCGATTACTGGGTCGCCATCCCCAAATAAGGGTCTGCATGATGTTTGTCCGACACCTTCTGCTCGCCCTCGCCGTCTCATTCGGCCTGTCTCTCGCCTTCTGGGCGATATTCGGCGTGTTTGTGCTGGTGCCCTTCCTGGTCGTCTCGACCCTTTGTGCGTTCGCAGGTCTCGCCATTGGCTGGCTGTCCGGGCGTCGGCTGGCCGTGACCCTCATTGCCACAGCCATCATTCGCATCGGCATCTACTTCGCCATGACAGCTGGCGGCTGAGACGGATATGACAGGCATCCCCGGCTTTGACGGCCTTCCACTCTTTGCGACGATCATCGCCGTCATTCTGTCAGCGATTGCGAGCCTTCTTGGCACGATGACCCGGAAGCAACAGGTCGAGATGGGCATGGTGGATACCGCCGCGCTCTGTGAGCTGACCGGGATTACCGACCCGCGTGACTTGCAGGATGTCTTCGGCCCGCCTGCGATGAACCGGGTGTGGCACGGGCTGACACTGCCGATGATCCTGCAAGAGCGCCGGATCGCAGGCCATCTCATCAGCAATGACCGCATCGATCAGGCGTGTATCGCGATTGCCGTGATCGCCGTTTTCTGGCGCCATCCAATTGTCGAAGGGCTTCTCGTGCTGGCCGCTTGTGTCCAGATCGCCGGATGGGCGCTTGCGTATAAATTGCCGAAGTAAGATTTGAGCTTCCGCTCAGCGCCCAGACCCCCTACATGAGCGGCCATGCAAGTCTGGAAAATGAATGGAGCGGGAAACGCCTTCGCCATCTTTGATGCGCGTCAGCAGGGCTTTGCGCCCAGCCCGGACAAAATTCGTGAGATTGCGGCTGAAATGAAAGCCGATCAGGTAATGTCCATCGAGGCAGATGAGGGCGCGACAGCCTTCCTGCGCATCTGGAATTCATCTGGCGAAGAGGTTGGCGCCTGCGGAAACGGCACGCGCGCCGTGGCGCATCTCCTTCTGGAAGAGAGCGGGGTGGATGAAGTGCGCATCCGCACCGCGGCCGATCTCCTGCGTGGCCTTCGCGCGGACAATGGGCTGGTGACGGTCGATATGGGCCGCCCCATCATGGAATGGGAGCGTATTCCGCTGTCGGAAAAGATGGATGTGCGCGGCGTCGATGTTCGTATCGGGCCAATGGACAAGCCCTACCTCGCCAAGCCAGCTGTTGTCTCCATGGGCAATCCGCATGCCGTCTTCTTCGTTGAAGATGTGGACGCCTATGACATTCCGGCCATCGGCCCGCTGATTGAGTGGCATCCGCTGTTTCCGGAAGGCACCAATGTCGGCTTCGCGCAGATCATTGACCGGGAAACGATCCGTCTTCGCGTCTGGGAACGCGGCGCCGGGCTGACCAAGGCTTGCGGCACCGGCGCATGCGCGGCCCTTGTCTGCGCCGCACGGGCCAACAAGACGGAGCGCCGCGCCAAGCTCATTCTGGACGGCGGCGAGCTTATAATCGACTGGCAGCGCAGCGATGACCATGTGCTGATGACCGGCCCGGTCGAGCTGGAAATGACCTTCGACGTCTGATCGGCCATACAGCCGGGCCTGACGCGCGCCCTTGATTCAGCTAGCATTCAGCGCGAAGTGGCCTGCTGCAGGACAAATTGCCCATGACCGTAACCAATCCTCCAAAGACGAAGGCCGCCAGCAGCAAGGCCAAAGTCATCACACTTGGCTGCCGCCTGAACTCGTACGAGTCCGAGGTGATGCGCGGCCATGCCGAGGATGCAGGTCTTGGCGATGCGATCATTATCAATACCTGCGCGGTGACATCAGAAGCGGTGCGAACCGCGCGCCAGACGATCCGCCGCGCCAAAAAGGATAATCCGGACGCGCGCATTCTGGTGACGGGGTGCGCGGCGCAGATCAATCCGGGTGAATTTGCCGACATGCCGGAAGTCGACCGGGTGATTGGCAATCATGAAAAGATGCAGGCCGCGACATGGGCCTCACCTGCCCTGCTCGAAGGCCATGAGAAAATCCTCGTCAACGACATCATGTCGGTGAAGGAAACCGCGGCCCATCTCATCGATGGGATGGAGGGCCGGGCCCGCGCCTATGTACAGGTCCAGAATGGCTGCGATCATCGCTGCACCTTCTGCATCATCCCTTATGGCCGCGGAAACTCCCGCTCTGTGCCAGCAGGCGATGTCGTCCAGATGATCCGCCGACTGGTTGAGACCGGGCATTATGAAATTGTGCTGACCGGTGTGGATCTCACAAGCTGGGGCGCGGATTTGCCGGGCCAGCCGCAACTTGGAAATCTCGTCCAGCGGATCCTGAAACTCGTGCCGGATCTGAAACAGCTCAGAATCTCCTCAATCGACGCGATTGAGATGGATGACGCGCTGTTCGAAGCGATGGCGGAGCCGCGCCTTGCGCCTTTCATGCATTTATCGCTGCAACACGGCGACAATCTCATTCTCAAGCGGATGAAAAGGCGCCATTCACGCGAGCAGGCCATTGAGCTGGCCGAGCGGCTACGCACGATCCGGCCGGACATGGCGCTCGGCGCTGACATTATTGCAGGTTTCCCGACCGAAACCGAAGCGGCGTTCGAGAATTCCCTCAAACTGGTGGACGAGTGCCGCATCGCCTTTCTGCATGCCTTTCCCTACAGCCCACGCCCCGGCACGCCTGCTGCCCGCATGCCGCAGCTGGAGAAAGCCGTGATCAAGGCCCGCGCGGCGCGGCTGCGTGAAACCGGCGCAGCGGCCCTCTCGCGGCACCTCAAGACCCATGTCGGCGCGGTGCGCAGCGTGCTGGTCGAGCAGGAAAATAGCGGCCGCCTCCCGGACTTCTCGCAAGTGGCGCTTAAAGGTTTCGACACGCTGGAGGCTGGACGCCCGGTGGAAGCCCGGATAGTCGCTGAAGACGGAAACAAACTGATGGCGGAGCCCGCATGATCCTCTGGTTCGGCAAGAAAAAGAAAAAAGAAGAGCTACAGGACGCCGGCGCGGCGATGCCTGAGCCGCAACTGTCGGCAGAAGAACTCGCGGCCAAGGAAGCGGCTGAAAAGGCTGAAGCGGAGCGTAAGGCCGCTGAACAGGCCGAGATCGACCGCGCGGTCGCCGAGGCCAACAAGGCCTGGGAAGAGCGTCAGAAGCGCGAACAAGCAGAAGCTGCCGCAGAAGTCGAACGGCTTGAAGCTGAAACGAAGCGCGCTGAAGAGGCGAGAGAAGCTGCCCGCAAGGCCGCTACCGAAGCCCGGCAGAAGGCTGAAGCCGATGAAGCTGCCCGGCAAGCTGCCGAGGCCGCCGAAGCCGAAGCCAAGCGTCTCGAGGAAGAAGCCGAGCGCGCGCGTGCCGCCGAGGCCGAACGTCAGGCCGCGCGGCAAAAAGCTGAAGCTGAACTGAAGCTGCTGGAAGATCGGCGCAAAGCCGAAGCGGCCCGTGAGGCAGCCCGCCTCAAGGAAGAAGAGCGCCAGGCCGCCATCGCGCGCGGTGAGCCAGACCCCTATGCCGAAGTCCGCGATCCAGGCTTTTTCGGTAAGCTTTCGGGCGGACTGTCAAAATCCTCGTCGAAACTTGGCACCAGTCTTACAGGCGTTTTCAATCGCCGCAGGCTCGATGATGAGGCGCTGGAAGATCTTGAAGATCTTCTGATTACTTCAGACCTCGGCGCAAAGGTCGCCTCGCGCGTCACAACCAATCTCGCAAAGACCCGCTTTGACAAGGATGTCACCGATGACGACATCCGCTTCGCGCTGGCTGAAGAAATCGAAGCCATCATGAAGCCGCGCGAAAAGATCGTCGATTTCTCTGATGGGCCTCGCCCGCGCGTCGTGCTGTTTGTCGGCGTCAACGGCTCCGGCAAGACGACCACGATCGGCAAGATTGCCTCCAAACTTAAGGAACAGGGCGCCAAGGCGCTGCTCGTCGCCGGTGATACATTCCGCGCGGCCGCCATTGAGCAACTCACCGTCTGGGGGGAGCGGGCCGATATTCCAGTGATGTCCAAGCCGACGGGCGCAGACGCGGCCGGACTTGTTTATGAAGCGATTGAACGGGCGAAAGCCGAAGATCTCGATCTTGTTCTCGTCGACACGGCGGGCCGTCTGCAGAACAAGGCCGAGCTGATGTCCGAGCTCGCCAAGATCGTTCGGGTGACGCGCAAGCTCGATCCGGACGCGCCGCATGATGTGATCCTCGTTCTGGATGCGACGGTCGGCCAGAATGCGCTCTCGCAGGTCGAGGCCTTCCGTCACACGGCTGAGGTGTCTGGCATTGTGATGACGAAGCTCGATGGCACCGCAAAAGGCGGCGTCCTCGTTGCGGTGGCTGAGGCCCATGATCTGCCAATTCACTTCGTCGGCGTTGGCGAACGCGCAGAAGACCTCCAGCCCTTTAGCGCCAAGGCCTATGCCCGCGCGCTGGTTGGTCTTGCAGAAGAAGAGACTGCGGTTTGAGTGCTGCCGACAAACAGGCCCTGCGCGATGAGTTGAAGACCCTGCGCGAAGAAGCCCATGCCCGCGACCCGGATGCCGGCGAAACGCTTGCGGACAAGTTTCCAATGAAGCTGCTTGAACGCTATGGGCCGATTGTCAGCGGCTATCTGCCGATCAGCAGCGAGATTGACCCTCGGCCGCTGATGGGAAAGCTGGCGAAGGCCGGGGCGAAGCTGGCTTTGCCGCGCATTGATGCTGGCGAGATGTCATTCCGGCTCTGGCAGCCAGGCGATGCGCTGGAGGACCGGGCGTTCGGCCTTAGCGAACCTTCAGAGGACGCCGTGCGCGTTCAGCCGACCCTGATGCTGGTGCCATTGCTGGGATTTGACGGCGCCGGAACGCGCATTGGGTACGGCAAGGGCCATTATGACCGCGCTATTTCTGACATCCGCAAGGATGGACGGGTGTTTACCTGCGGTCTCGGCTTTCACGCCCAGATGATGGATAATCTGCCAGTCGAGGACCATGATGAGCCGCTCGACTGGGCCGTTACCGAGCGCGGCTCTGTGCCGATTTTCATGATGCGGACATTTGCCAAATCCGGCGGTGACGGGCCGGACGCGGCCTAGAAGCGGTCCAGAAGGCGCTGAAGATAATCGCGCTCTTCTTCATCGGCCGCATCGCCATAGCGCCGGCGCAATTCTTCCAGAATATCCTTCGCGCGCTGACGCTCAGCCTCATCGGGAATATTGACGTCCCGGCCATCAGCCACGCCGCCCATTGGACGGCCGAACGGATCAACCTCATCAGATGAGCTGCCATATTCATCGCCGAGGCGTTCGCGGCGGGCGGCATCCAGTTCGCCAGCCAGCTGCTGAGCAAGCTCGCCGAGACGGTCGGTCGCGTCATCCTGATTGCGTTGGGCCCGCATCGTATTGCCGTCGCGTAGAGAGTCCGCCGCGCGGCGCTGGGCACGCTCAATGGCGCGCATGGCATTCTCATCCAGTTCGCCCGCGCCGGCACCCTCACCGTCTTCACCGCGGCGGCGCAGCATTTCCTCGATCATATCGCCAAGTTGGTCCTGCCGCTCGGCTAGCGATGTTCCCTCTTCGCCAAATTCGCCGTTTGCGCCGGGCTGATCCTGCCCTTCGCCGTCGGGGCCCTGCGGCTCACCCGGTTGCTGGCCGGGCTGAGGCCCGCGCTCGCCGCGTTGCTCTGCCAGGGTCTCGTCATTCAGTTCGCGCTGCTCGCGCAGAAGGTCTGACAGCTCGCGCAGGGTATCTGAGAGCTCACGCTCTTCCTGCGGCACGTCCTCATCATTTTCGCCCTGCTCGCCGGGCATTCCCGGCATGCCATCGCCGCTGCCATTGCCCTGCTGGAATTCCAGATTCTCGAGCATGTTGGTGATGTCGGAGAGAAGCTGGCGCGCCTGATCGGTCGCGCCGGTCTCTGTGAGGTCAGACAGGGCGTCGAGCATGTCAGCGAAGTCAGACCCGCCGAGGCCAGCCCCTGCCCCGTTCTGTGCGCCATCGGTATCGTCCGGCGGCGCTTCGAGGCCATTGGCGAGCGCCTCTGCCATTCTTGCGGCCATGTAGTTCTTGGCCGCCTGCTTGAACGCTTCCAGGCGGCGCTGGATTTCTGCTTCGGACGCGCCGTCCCGCAAGGCTTCCTCAAGCGCTTTGCGGGCGGCCTGTAGCGCGCGCAAGGCATCTGCGGCGCTGCCATACTCAGCCCGTAGCGCCATGGCCCAGAGGATCGGCTCGGTCGTGTCGGCCTCGTCAGTTGAACTTGCGGCCTGCAACATGCCTTCAACATGGCGCAGGGCAAAATAGATGCTGATATCCTCGAAGTAGCGCGGCGCTTCATAGGTGACGGCTTCAATCATCAGCGACGCGCGCTGAATGCCTGGTGGCGCGCGGCCAATGCGCTGTGTGGCGGCGGTAAAGACCGCGCCTGCCTCCAGCGCCTCACCATTTTCATTCTCGACCGTTTCATATTCACCATCCTCGCGCAGGATAGTGACACGGATATCCTGAATGGCGCGGGCGAGCGGTTGAAGCAGCAGCTTTTCCGGCAGAATGAAGACGGCAGGCTCTGAAAGGCTTGCCTGTCCGGCCCCATCGGTGGCCCTGAGGCGCGCGCTAACCTCAAGCCCGGCCCAGCGATTGCGGGTCATGTCGATGGCGGTGGTATCTTCAGCTTCTTTCGGCGCAATTGAAGGCAACTGAACCTCAACGGCCTCTTCCACGCCATTTGACTGGTCGGTGCGCGTCAGCACCAGCTCCAGCTTCGAAACGCCGTAATCATCTGAGGTTTTCCAGGAAAACTCTGTCTTGTCGGTCGGCGTCAGTTCAGGGGTCGAGACCCACTCGACCTCAGGCGGGGCATCCGGCGAGGCGAGGATTTGCCAGGTGGCCCGATCCCCCCACCAGGTGACGCTTATATCGCTGTCAGCGGAAATGATCGCCCGCGCTTCGAAGGCGCCTTCAGGCGTGGTGTCAAACCGGAAGGATTGGCGCTCATCGCTGGCATCGACGACGAGCTTCGGCGCAGACGGCGCCTCAGCGCGCACCGTCACTTCTGAGCCAGCCGGCACGCGAACAGCGTCCTGTCCGGATTGGAGAAAGATGGGCGGCTTGCCGGTATGGCGCGGCGGCGTGATCCAGGCTTCGATGCGGATCGTTTCAGCGCCAAACAGGCTGCCAAAGTCCGGATTGACGGCACGCTGCAGCCGCTCGCCGGCTACATTCCATGTCATCAGAACCAGGACAAATAGCGCGGCCGGAACGAGGTAGCGGAGATAAAACGGGTCGACCTCTTTCCACCGCCCCGCAAAGGACGGCACCTGCAGACGGCGGGCCGCATCGGTCAGCCTCGTCTCATGCGCCCGCCAGAGCGCGACACCTTTGGCTTCAGGCCGCGCGGGCCGGTCATTGAGGGTGGACAGAGGGCGCAGGTCTGACTGGCGGTCGAGCAGATCGATGGCTTCACGCCGCTGCGGACCGCGAAACCGCATCCAGCCAAGCACACCCAGCACGCCAACGCCGACAACGAAGATAATCAGGGAGAGCGCGGCGAGCTTGTCGGTCGACGCGTCGAGAAGGCCTGTCAGGGCCAGAAACACAAAAACCGAGAGGATGATCAGCAAAGGCCAGAAAGCGCGCACCGCGCTAAGCCGCCAGAGCGCGCGTTTGGTCCGCGCAATCTTGGGCTCTATTCCGGGGATGCGTTTCAGCTCAGCCAATCAGGTATGTTCTCCAGCGCGACCATTTCCTCAAATTCAGGACGCCTGCGCACGACCGCATACTGGTCGCCATCGACAAGCACTTCCGCAACAAGAGGTCTCGCATTGTATTGCGACGAAAGCACGGCACCATAGGCACCCGCTGACATTATCGCGAGACGGTCACCGCCTTCAATGCGGGGCATGAGGCGTTCTGCAGCGAACTTGTCGGTCGACTCACAGATCGGGCCGACAATGTCATAGCGCACCTGTTCGGCGTCTTCGGGTCGCTCACGGAGCGGCATGAAATCATGATGGGCCTGATAGAGCGCCGGGCGCATGAGGTCATTCATGCCCGCATCGATAATGAGGAAATTACGCTGGGGCGCCGGCTTTACGAACAGCGCTTCTGTCACGAGGACACCGGCATTGCCCGCAATCACACGGCCTGGCTCCAGGATGACATCGAGACCGAGCCCTTCCGTCACCTCCCGGATCATATTGGCATAATCCGAGGGAGGTGGCGGCGTGTCAGACGACTTGTAAGGGATGCCAAGACCGCCCCCGAGATCAACCCGGCTGATCGCATGGCCTTTGTCACGCAAGCGCTTGATGAGGTCGATCACCCGCTCAAACGCCGCCTGCATAGGCGCGATCTCGTCGATCTGGGAGCCGATATGGACATCAACGCCGACCGCTTCGATGCCATCAGTCTCAGCGATCTGGTCGTAGGCCAGCTCAGCCTCGCTCCATGGCACACCAAACTTGTCGCCGGATTTGCCGGTGGAGATGTTGGGGTGTCCGCCCGCGGCAACATCAGGATTAACCCGCACCGCGACCTTTGCCGTCTTGCCCATAGACTTGGCCACGTCAGCGAGTACGGCGAGCTCTGCCGAGCTTTCAATGTTGAACTGGTGAATACCCTCTTCGAGACCAAGGCGCATCTCGCTGCGGGTCTTGCCCACACCGGAGAAAACGATCCGCGAGGCCGGAATGCCTGCCGCGCGGGCTCGCTTTAGTTCGCCGCCGCTGACCACGTCCGCGCCGCAGCCTTCATTGGCGAGCGTCCGGAGCACGGCGAGATTGCCATTGGCTTTTACTGAATAGGCGATCAGGCAGCTCATGCCATCGAACGCTTCGGCGATGACGCGTGCGTGGCGCTTCAGCGTTGCCGACGAGTACACATAGACCGGCGTACCAACCGCGTCCGCGATGGTGTCCAGGGCCACATCCTCACAAAAAAGGCGACCGTCTCGATAGGTAAAATGGTGCAATTGACTACTGCCTCAGCCCGGCTCGACTTCGTCGAGACCGCCCTCATTGACGTCGCCAACCGGGTCTGCCTTCGGGATCTCACCGCCAAGATCATTGTAATAGGGCGAATCCGCATCCTTGGGCGCGGCCGCGTCGGCCTCCACCGTGACAGCGACGGGCGTGCGCTCTGCGGCATCGGCTGGCGCCGCCGAAAAGATCGGAGGGGGCCGCTCAAGCTCTCCGCGAATGCCGCAGGCGCTGAGGGCCGCGGCTGTGCTGAGAAGGAAGATTGTCGCAATAGGTCGTTTCATCAGGTATTGGCCTCCAGGCCCAGGCGTTTCGTCCAGAGTTCCACTTGCTCACTTACCCGCACGGGCGAGGTGCCGCCATAACTTTGACGGCTGCCAGCAGATGCTTCGACGCTTAGCACGGAAAATATGTCGTCGGTAAGGCGTGGTTCGACGGTCTGCATGGATTGTAATGACAGCGCTTCCAGCTCGACACCGTCTGCTTCTGCCATGGCCACGATGCGTCCCGTGACATGGTGCGCATCGCGGAACGGCATCTTCATTTCCCGCACCAGATAATCGGCAAGGTCCGTCGCCGTCGAAAACCCCTTGGCGGCGGCCGCGCGCATGGCTTTGCGGTTGAAGGTGATCGTCTCGATCATTCCGGTCATCGCCTGGGCGCAGAGGCCGAACGTGTCGAACGCCTCAAATGTCAGGCGCTTATCGTCCTGAAGGTCCTTGGCATAAGCGAGCGGCAGGGCTTTGACGGCACCCTGCAGGCTGACGAACTGGCCGGTGATCAGCGACGCTTTGGCGCGGATAAGCTCAGCCGCGTCCGGATTGCGCTTTTGCGGCATGATGGATGAGCCGGTCGACCACTCATCAGAGAGCCGCGCAAAATTGAACTGCGCACTGGACCAAAGCACGATCTCTTCAGCAAGACGCGAGAGATGCGTCGCCGCGATGGAGAGAGCCGAAAGCGCTTCGAGGGCAAAGTCCCGCGCCGACACCGCATCGAGCGAGTTGGCCATCGGCCTGTCAAAGCCGAGTGCCTCTGCGGTCATGTCCCGATCGATCGGAAAACCTGTCCCTGCGAGGGCGGCGGCGCCGAGCGGGGACTCGTTCATGCGGATGGCGGCGCCATGCAGGCGCGCGCGGTCCCGCTCGATCATCTCGACATAGGCGAGAAGATGGTGCCCGAGCGTGACGGGTTGCGCGGTCTGCAAATGGGTGAAGCCGGGCATCACGGCATCGACGTTCTCGCCGGCGCGCCTCAAGAGCGCAACCTGCAGCCCCGAAAGCGCAGATCTTGCTTCCATAATGGCGCCGCGCGTCCAGAGGCGGAAGTCGGTGACGACCTGGTCATTGCGAGAGCGAGCGGTGTGCAGCCGGCCCGCAGGCTCACCGATCAGCTCTTTCAGACGGGCTTCGACATTCATGTGAATGTCTTCCAGCTCGACACGGTAAGGGAAGGTGCCAGCCCTCACCTCTTCCAGGACGGTATCCAGACCGGACTGAATCGCCTCATTGTCCTCTTCGGAAATAATGCCGGTCTCAGCCAGCATATCGGCATGGGCACGGCTGCCCGCGATATCCTGCAGCGCCATGCGTCGATCAATATCGATCGACGCGTTAATGGATTGCATGATGTCGGATGGTTGCGCGGCAAAGCGTCCTCCCCACATCTGCTGGCCTTGAGACGGCTTATCGACCATATGTTCAATCCCGTTGCCTGGAGCCTTGCGAAATGCCCCGTTTTCTAAAATTTGCTATTCCAGCCATGCTGGTCGGACTTGTCCTAGCGCTGCTTTATGCATTGCTAAGCGCGAGTTCCAAGGGCGGAAATGAAGACCAGGTCGCAAAACTGGCAACTGGCAGCCTGTCAAAGCTGAATACCGATAGTCGCGGCACTGCTGCATCCACCTCGACTTTCGAGGGGCCCGATGGCCGTGAGATGACTTTGGGAGACTTTGAGGGCCGGGTCATCCTCGTCAATTTCTGGGCCACCTGGTGCGGACCGTGTGAGCGCGAAATGCCTTCACTGGCCGCGCTACAGCAAGCCAAAGGCAGCGATAAATTCCAGGTCGTCGCCATCAGCGTCGATGCCAGCGACGACAAGGACTATGCCCGCCAACGCCTGCAGGAGCTGGCAGGTGGCAACATAGATTTCTATTTCGCACCCCCTGAAAAATGGGACATCGTCTACGAGAGCAAGGCTCAAGGATTTCCGACGACCGTGATCTATGACGCCGACAGCAAAGAGATTGCGCGTCTCGCTGGCGAAGCTGAATGGGATTCCTATGAAGCGGTCGCCCTGATCGACGCGATCACCAATTAGCGAACCGCCGACAGCTCCAGCTGAACGCGGGCAACCTGCGCAGCCACTTCGCTGACAGGCGCGGGTGTCGAACTGGCGAGCGGGGCCTCAGGCCAGAGAGCCAGCAGCCGGGCAAGCTCTGCGCGAACAGCCTCGCCGGCCTCACCTTCCAGATCACGCGCATAATAGCTTGCAACCGTCACAAAGCCGAAGGCGTCCTGATATTCGCCCGCATTGACGATTTCGCCATCGACCACGCCGACACCGTACTCATCAACCGTGGTGTCCATCAGAAAGCCGATGATCTGCTGCGGTTCGCCGCCGACCTCAGCTGCCAGCATTTCGAGGTTTTCCTCAGCCTCAACAAGCTGATCCTCAATGGCGTCAGACTCCGTGCCACTTTCAAGCGCTTCGGAAATTTCAACGAAGAGATCGCCTTTGAAGCCGAGCTCATCAAGCCCTGCGCGCTCATCTGCATGCGTTTCTGAAACCGGGTGCAACAGGTGGCGGGCCGCCTGATCCGGGGCACCCGCGCGGTAGAGTGCGAGACCAGCTTCGACATGGCCGCGCATGAAGGCCAGACGGTCCTGAATTGGCAGTGTGCCTGGCGAATGGGCACCAGATTCGCCGCCTTCGCCTTCTCCGCCTTCCCCCTCGCCGGATTCCCCGGCATAGCTCGCCCCGGCGCTCTCGCCGCTTTCACCAGCGGGCGCCGCAGCTTCTCCAGCTTCGCCAACGACCGCAGCTTCACCGGTTTCGCCGGCTGCCTCGCCGCCCTCACCCCCGCAAGCCGCGAGGCTCGTTGTGCTGAGAAGCGCGGCAGTCAAACCAAACCGCATCAGGTCTTTTGGGGTAAACGTCATGGGAGGATCCACTCATATTGTGTAATGACAAATCTGTGCGATTTCTTTAGTGCAAATCATTCTCAAACTCAATGGTAGGACACATGTTCTTTACGATATCTGATGTGCTCGGGCAGGAAGATGTCGAGCGGGTGCGCACCAAAGCTGAGACGCTGGACTGGGTGGACGGCAAAATTACCGCCGGCCGGTCAGCGAAAGCTGTGAAATCAAACCTGCAGGCAGATCTGAAATCCGGCATCGGTCCTGGCCTGCATGAGTTTCTGATGAATGCCATCGCCAATCACCGCATGGTTCGCTCCCTTGCGCGCCCAAAGCGGTTTTCCCGCCTCCTTCTCAGCCGCACTGAGGATAGTGGGCATTATGGATTTCATGTCGATAATGCCCTGATGGGCAGCGACGAGAAGCAGCTGCGCACGGATCTTTCTTTCACGCTCTTTCTGGCAGATCCGGACACTTATGAGGGCGGCGAGCTCAGTATCTCGACGGGCGCAGGCGTGTTCGAGGCCAAGCCGGCAGCAGGGACGCTGATCCTGTACCCATCCGGCGCCATTCATCAGGTCAAGCCGGTCACATCCGGGTCGCGTCTTGCCTGTGTGGGCTGGATCGAGAGCCGCATTCAGCGCGCCGACCGGCGGGAGGTTCTGGCAGACCTTGAAGCGGTGCGTTCAAGCCTGCCGCGCACATCGACCGATCAGCGGCTCGCCCTCGACAAAACGATTTCGAACCTGATCCGGATGTGGGCCCAATAGGCTGGCATCAAGACGATGGCGTCTCGAAGACGTAAAGCAGGGTTCGCTGGCGATCGCTGAAATTGTCGTCCGATATGATGAACAGTCGGACCCGCCCGTCCGGCAGGCCCATGGCCGCGATGCCTTCAAAATTATCAACCTCAAGCGGGCTATTCAGTTTGGCCAATTGCTCGACCTCACCATTTGCGCGGCGGACGTTGATATAGAGGGTGTTTTTGCGGGTCAGCGGATTATACGACCGGTGCAGGCTGAACCGTTCGCCATTCAGGACATCCATCCCGACCAGTGGCACCCGGTGCGCGTCGATCCAGTCTTCGCTGTCGAAGCCAATGGCACCACCGCGAGCGACAGTCCCGACGGGGCCCAGGCCATTGACCACGGTCTCGAGCCCAAAGATCATCCCGTCGCCATCGAGCGCGAGCGCTTCAGGCCCTGAATTGTTGCCGATGGATTGACCAAGGCCCGCCGGACGATCGCCCAAACGCGACACAAGCACGGCATGCGCTTTGGCGCCGCAAAGGTCAAAACCATAAGCCTCAATCCTGTGGTCACGCTCAAAGCTGACGAACGCAATGCCATCGCGATAGTCGAGACCTTCGGCATCGGCCTCTTTCTTGCCCGTCAGAATGTTTGCCTCGCCATCGGTGAGATAGGTCATGCTGGCCTGACCAAGCGGTGTCAGCTTTTCTTGGTCGAAGGGAATCTGGATAAGCGCACCGGCATCGGACACCGCCAGCAGATCGCCGCTGGGCATGACTTTGAGACCGGACAAACCTCCAAATGAGGCGAACGGCGTGGAAAGTGCCCATCCGTTCACGAAAGTCAGGCCCGACAGCGCGTCACCCAGCGCTTCATCTGTGCCGGGAAGGACCGGGTCAGCCTGCAGCTTGAAAGACATCGAGAAACTGTCTTGCTGACCCTCAGGACAGGACTGCGAAACGATGTCCGCACTGGCAGCGTCAAAGCTCCACAGATCATCGGCAGCGATCATTTGAGTCAGGTCCGGCGCGGCGGCTGTACAAGCAGCTAGCCCGATGAGGCAGCCCATCATTGCGGCCGGGAGGTTGCGCATAGTCATGCTCGGATCGTCGCCTTTAGATGTGAAAGCAAATCAGGACTTGGATGTCTTGCGAGCGACGTCCTGCAAGCTTGTGGTCTTCACGTCGCGCCCTGTCCCGGTTTTCGAGCCATATCGCGGCCCGCCCGAGCTGGTCGCCGAAATGCCGCTACTGCGTGCGCGGGCCGGCGAGCTTTGAGGCGCGACGGACATCGCTTCCGGGGCTGGCGCATTGCCCTTTTCGTCAAACAGGCTGGCAAGCTGCTCAGTGATCGCGCCGCCAAGCTGTTCTGCGTCGACCAGGGTCACGGCGCGGCGATAGTAACGGGTCACGTCATGGCCGATGCCGATGGCAATCAGCTCCACAGGGCTGCGCCCTTCGATCTCGGCGATGACCTGACGCAGATGACGCTCAAGATAATTGCCGACATTCACACTCAGCGTGGAATCATCGACCGGCGCACCGTCGGATATGACCATCAGGATCTTGCGTTGCTCAGGACGGCCAAGCAGGCGTCCATGCGCCCATTCGAGCGCTTCGCCATCGATATTCTCTTTCAGAAGGCCTTCGCGCATCATCAGACCAAGATTGCGGCGCGCGCGGCGCCACGGCGCATCGGCTGACTTGTAGATGATGTGGCGCAGATCGTTCAGACGCCCCGGGCCAGCCGGCTTGTTCGCCTTCACCCAGTCCTCCCGCGACAGGCCGCCCTTCCAGGCTTTGGTGGTAAAGCCGAGAATTTCGACTTTCACACCGCAGCGCTCAAGCGTGCGGGCGAGAATGTCAGCACACAGCGCTGCCACCATGATCGGGCGGCCACGCATCGAACCGGAATTGTCCAGAAGCAGCGTGACAATCGTGTCCTTGAACTCGGAATCGTCTTCCTGCTTGAACGATAGCGGCGCCGTTGGATCGGTGATCACGCGCGTCAGGCGCGCCGTGTCCAGCACACCCTCTTCCAGATCGAAAGACCAGGAGCGGTTCTGCTGCGCCATCAAGCGGCGCTGCAACTTGTTGGCAAGCTTCGAGACCGCGCCCTGCAGGGTCTGCAGCTGATGATCGAGATAGGCCCGCAGCCGCGTCAGTTCCTCGCTGTCGCAGAGATCAGCCGCGTTCGCGATCTCGTCATGGGCCTTCGTATAGGTCCGATAAACGAATTCAGGCTTGTCATCGCCATCGCGGAAGTTTGGCCGCAGGGGTTTCGAGCCATCATCGGACTCGTCGACATCATCATCGCTGTCAGCGTCCGCATCGGCATCGACGGAAACATTGGTTTCCTCGCCCTCGACATCGTCGCTCTCGCCAGCTTCCATTTCCTCGGTTGAGCTGCCGTCGGTCTCATCGCCAGCATCGGAGTCTTCACTGCTCGTGGACTGCTCGTCGGAGTCGTCCTCAGTCTCGCTTTCCGACTCGTCTTCGGAATCGTCGCCCGATTCATCGCCTTCTGTGAGGTCCTTGATGAGGCGCTGGACCGTGCGGGCGAACGCTCGCTGGTCACTCATCTGGGTAATCAGCTCATCCAGCGTATCACCGCCGCGCGACGTAACTTCTTCACGCCAGATCGACGCGATACCTTCTGCTTCCGGCGGCAAGGTCCGGCCGGTCAGCTTTTCGCGCAGGAGAAACTCGATCGCAGGCGCAATCGGGGCCTCGGTGCGGTCCTGCATGCGGGTGTAGCCGGCTTTCTCGCACCGCGCGGCCAGCGCCGCGTCGAGATTTGTCGCTGTCCCGTCCATCGCATTCGCGCCGATGGACTCAATCCGGGCGCGCTCAGCCGCTTCATAGACCTGGCGGGCCATCTCGCCTTTTGGACGTTCCGCATTGTGGGCCACAGGGTCATGATGGGCCATCCGCAAGGACAGCGCATCAGCTTCACCGCGGGCGCGCGCCGCCTGACGGGCGCTTAGCTCCCTTGGCGGCGTCTGCAGGATGAGGCGGCCGCCTTCGGCACGCCCGGCTTCCGCGCTGAAGCTCGTCTCCACATCCCGCGTCTGGCTCATTGCCTTGGCGGTCGTTGCAAGCGCCTGCTTGAAAAGCTCGAAGGGCGTATCGTCTGTCTTGGCCATCCTGCTCACATAGCGCTTATGTCCGCCGATGCGAAGAGCGCAGGACGGTTCAATTACAACTCACCTAGCGTCAGCCGCGCTGGCAGTCAGAGCGGGCGCGACCGGCTGGCTTTTTTGGAACGGAGCCGAGGCCCGCGACCCGAAGATCAGGCGACGCGAACCATGAGGGCGCTCTCGGGCAGCTCTTCATTGAAACAGCGCTGATACATCTCCGCGACCAGTGGCCGCTCAAGCTCATCGCACTTGTTCAGGAAGGTCATCCGGAAGGAGTGACCAAGATCGCCGAAGATGCGGTAATTTTCCGCCCAGGTGATCACGGTCCGTGGGCTCATCACAGTTGAGATGTCGCCGTTCATGAACGCGTTCCGGGTGAGATCTGCCAGACGGACCATCTTGGACAGAAGCTCCTTGTCGAGATCAGTTGCCTTGGTGGAGACGATCTCGACTTCGGCGTCATGCTCAAGATAGTTCAGCGTCGTGACAATGCTCCACCGGTCCATCTGACCCTGGTTGAGCTGCTGCGTACCGTGATAGAGGCCGGTCGTGTCACCGAGACCAACCGTGTTGGTCGTCGCGAAGAGGCGGAAATACGGGTTCGGCGCAATCACGCGGTTCTGGTCGAGCAGCGTCAGGCGGCCGGAGGCCTCCAGGACGCGCTGGATCACGAACATCACGTCCGGGCGACCGGCGTCATACTCGTCAAAGGTGATCGCCACCGGGCGCTGCAGTGCCCATGGCAGAATGCCTTCACGGAATTCTGTAACCTGTACGCCCTCTTTCAGGACGATCGCATCCTTGCCGACCATGTCGATACGGCTGACATGGCTGTCGAGGTTGATCCGGATCATTGGCCAGTTGAGGCGCGCGGCGACCTGCTCGATATGGGTCGATTTACCGGTGCCGTGATAGCCTTGGACCATAACGCGGCGATTGTGCTCAAAGCCCGCCAGGATCGCCATCGTGGTCTGCGGATCGAACCGGTAGGACGGGTCAACCTCCGGGACGTATTCGGTTCTCGTCTCGAAGCCATGAACCACCATGTCGGTGTCGATGCCGAAAACGTCGCGAACCTTCACCTCAACTGTTGGCTCTAGCCCGGTCAGAACATCGGTGTCGCTTGTCAAACTCATGGATTATGTCTCCGAAATCGGTTCCCGAAAGGTGCGTTTCGTGGGTTTTAGCACGCGATCACGCTGCGCCTAGTGCGACGCAAGGTAAATCTTACTTGGCCCGTTGCCAGACAATTTCACCCTGCACAACTGTCATCATCGCCTCAGCGTTCAGAATGTCAGCTTCAGGCACCTCCATCAGGTCCCGGTCGAAGACGGTAAAGTCCGCCAGCTTGCCGACTTCGATCGTGCCAAGATCATCTTCCATGAAGGCGGCATAGGCCGGGGCAGACGTAAATAGCGCGAGCGCCTCGGTCCGGCTGAGCGCCTGTTCCGGGTGCCAGCCTTGCCCGTCATTGCCCTCAAGATCCTTGCGGGCAACAGCGGCGTAGAACTCGATCAGCGGTGAGCCAACTTCCACAGGCGCATCAGACCCGCCAACGACAATCGCGCCATTGTCCAGCAAGTCTTGCCAGGCATAGGCACCATCGAGCCGCGCAAATCCCAGCCGGGCGGGCGCGAATTTGAGGTCACCAATCGCATGCGAGGGCTGCATGGAGGCAATCAGGCCGTCTTCGCCGATCCGTTTGATGTCATCAGGGTTCACGATCTGCGTGTGCTCGATCCGCCAGCGCTTCTCCGGGCCATAGCCGCCCTCTTCGAAGGCGTCGATGATGTGCCGGTTGGCAAGATCACCGATGGCGTGGATGGCCAGTTGATACCCGCCTTCATCGGCCTGGCGCATCTGCGCTGAGAGCTCTTCCTGACTGGTGCGCACCACGCCAGAGGTGTCCGGGCGGTCGCTATAAGGCTCAATCAGCAAGGCCCCACGAGACCCGAGCGCGCCATCCATGTAGAGCTTCACGGCCCGATTCGTGATCGTGTCGGTTTCGAACAGATGGCCCTCGGCGATATTGGCGCCCTCAGCGTCAAAGGCATTCCAGAGCCGCAATGGCATCTGACCAGCCTCATCGAGCGCTTTCAGAACGCTGGCATGGCCTGGCGAAACCGACATATTGTGCACGCCCGTCCAGCCACGCTCGACATAGACATTCGCCCCCTCGACAAAGGCCCGCTTCACACCGTCAGGCGTCGGGGCGGCGATCAGCGCGCCAATCGGGGTCATGGAATTGTCGATGAGGATGCCGGTTGCCTTGCCATCTGCGCCGCGCTCGATCTTGCCGCCGGAGACATCTTCAGAAGCGTCCGTTATGCCGCCGGCCTCAAGTGCTGCCGAGCTTGCAACGAGTGCGTGCCCATCGGCCCGGTAGAGAATGACCACGCGGTCACCGGCAACGCTGTCGAGGTCGGCCGCGGTCGGCATGCGCCCTTCCGGCCAGTCTGTCTCGATCCAGCCGCCACCGATGATCATTTCGCCCTCAGGCAACTCCTCATCCTGCGCGGCCACAGTCTCGAGCAGCTCCGCGAGCGACTTGACGCCCGACAGGTCGAGCGAGAGTTCACGCTGCCCAATGCCGATCAGATGCGCATGGCCATCGGTGAAGCCCGGATACATGAAGGCGTTGTCCAGCCAGACGAACTCCGCGCCCTCTATCTCCACTTGTGCGTCGAGATCATCAATCGAGCCGGTCCAGACGATCCGGCCGTCGTCATTCACAGCAACTGTGTCCACAGTCTCGGTGCCAAGGCCGGTATAGATTGTACCGCTGGAAAAGATGCGGGTCGCTGTTGGCTGTAGGGCGCCAGCGGCCTCTACTGTTTCCGGCGCGGATGCGGGCGCCGTCTGCGCACAGGCAGTCAGGATAGCGGCAGATAGAATGGCGGCGTTTCTCAGCATGGACAGCTCCCGGAATATCTTTGTGTCTGGCTGACGCATAAATTCGCACAGCGCAAACAAAAACGCGCCCCGATGCGGAGCGCGTTTTCGATAAATTCTTGCTGGAGCAGAAGCCTTACGCTTCAGCTGCCTCGGCAGCCTGCTTTTCAAGATCACGTTTGATCTTCAGGGCCTTTGGGGAAAGCTTGTCTTCTTTCGCCTTGGCGAGGTAGCCATCAAGGCCGCCCAGCTTGTCGACGGTGCGCAGCGTTTTCGCTGCAATCCGCATGGAGAAAGACCGGTCAAGCTTGTCGGACTTCAGCGTGACGTTCACCAGGTTCGGCAGGAACCGACGCTTGGTCTTGACGTTCGAGTGGCTGACAAGGTTGCCGACAATCGGCTTGACGCCTGAAAGTTCGCATTGGCGTGCCATGGGGCGCTCGCTTATAAGTGTTTAAGTAAAACCGAAGCGGCGCTCATACGCGCCATGTCGGACGCCGTCAACCGTTGCAGGCAGCGTTTCGCAGGAGGCAGAACCGTGATTTTAATGCGGCAAACCGAGGGCAGGCCTGTTCACATGCCATTCCATGACACAGTTATAGAAATCGCCTCGAGCAACAAAGCTTGGAACAAGGATACTTAAGATCATGAAAAAGCTGATCGCCGCTACCAGCGTCATCGCCCTTGCTGCGGGCGGCTTTGCCCTCGCACAGCCGAAACCGGAAGCGACCCCTCTGACAGAAATCAAGGCCGGTCAGCCGATGAAGCTGACCTACCAGATCAAGGCGACCGCCTGGGCGCTCTTCATCCCGATCACGGGTCGCGCCAACTTCACGGCTGACCTTAACCCCGACACCTATTCGATCAAGGGGAAGGTGAAAACGACGGGTCTGGCTGACATTCTGGTCAATTACGACATGGACCTCGCCTCAAGCGGCTATGTCCGCGATGACCATCTGCAGCCTTATGCCTATGTGTCCCAGAACCATGACGGCAAGAAAGACCGCCGCGTGGAAATGACCTATGGCGCAACTGATGTCAGCATGACGGCGACGCCGGCCTTCGGTAATCTCGGTGACCCGGCCGCAACAGCGCCGCAAAAACTGGATGCCGCTGATCCGCTCACAGCCTTCATTGGGCACGCTTTTGTCCCACGCGAAGCTGACGGCAACCCTTGTGGCGGCCCGATGAAAATCTTTGACGGTCGCCAGCTGACGCACCTGCACTTCACGAATGCCGGTCTGAAGACGGTCAAAACTGAAGGCTACAAAGGTGAAGCCTATGAGTGTCATGTCCGCATGGACAAGGTCGCTGGTTACAAGAAGGGCGAAGCCAACAAGGACACTTTGTCAGGCATCGACGGCCCGCTTCGCATGTGGATGGCCCCTCTGCCGAACGGGGCCTATATGCCGGTCAAGATCCAGGCCGATACAGACAAGATAGGCAAAGTGACTCTGCAGGTCGCGAAGCTGAAGTTCGAGCCACTTCCTGCCGGCTCCAACTGATCCACCCGACACCGCCAAGGCCGCGTTGACCCCTCAGGGCGACGCGGCTAAGGCCATCGCATGGCAAACAAATCCCTCAAGGTCACCACCTGGAACATCAACTCCATCCGGCTACGTGCGCCGAATGTGCAGGACTTTCTTCGTGAGCAGGACTCCGATGTCCTCTGCCTTCAGGAAATCAAATGCCAGACGGACCAGTTTCCGAAGAAGCCTTTCACCGAAATCGGCTATAACCACTTCCATATCCTCGGACAGTCGGGCGGCCATCACGGTGTCGCGATTGTTTCAAAACATCCGATTGAGCCTGTAGAAGCACACCCGCTCTGCCGCGAGGGCCATTCCCGCGTGCAGGCCGCGCGGATCGAAGGTTATGAGGTCCACAATATCTACCTGCCGGCCGGCGGCGATGAGCCAAATCCGGAGACCAATGACAAGTTCGCGCACAAGCTCGATTTCCTGGCCTGCATGGCCCGTGATTTTGCAACGCTGCGCGACGATGGCACGCCGCGCATTCTCGTCGGCGATCTCAACGTGGCCCCGCATGAGAATGATGTCTGGTCACACAAGCAGCTTCTGAAAATCGTCTCACATACGCCGGTGGAAACCGAAGCGCTGGAGAAAGCGCGCGCCGATGGCGGCTTTACCGATATTGCCCGCGAGCGTCATGATGATGCGCAGAAGCTATATTCCTGGTGGTCCTACCGGGCGAAAGACTGGGCCGCGTCCAATCGCGGGCGCCGGCTTGACCATATCTGGGCGAGCGACACCGCCATGGGGAAAGTCGACCTGCCAAGCTATGATATTCACCTGAAATGGCGCGGCGGCTGGAAGCCATCCGATCACGCGCCTGTCAGCACGAGCTTTGCCGCGCTTTAACCGGGCTGAAGCCGGTAACCGCCCGTTTCGGTCAGCAGAATGCGGGCATTGGCGGGATCGGGTTCAATCTTCTGGCGCAATCGGTACACATGGGTCTCGAGCGTGTGGGTCGTGACCGCGGCATTATATCCCCAGACCTCTGACAACAGCTCTTCACGCGGGACTGATTTGCCGGCCGCGCGATAGAGATACCTCAGAATACTGGTTTCTTTCTCTGTGAGGCGGATTTTGCGATCATCCTCGCGCACCAGCAATTTCATCGCGGGCTGAAACTCATATGGCCCGAGCATGAAGGTCGCATCCTCACTTTGTTCGAAACTACGAAGGTGCGCCCTGACCCGGGCCAGCAGAACAGAAAACCGGAATGGCTTGGTGACATAGTCATTAGCGCCGGATTCCAGGCCAAGGATCGTGTCCGCGTCACTATCCTGCCCTGTCAGCATGATGATCGGCGCCCGAACGCCGCGCTGGCGCATCAATTTGCAGGCTTCGCGGCCATCCATGTCGGGCATGTCGACATCCAGCAGGATGACGTCGAGCCTGTCAGTGGCGGTTGTCTCCAGCGCCTCGGTCGCATTCGCCGCCTGCACGGTTTCAAACCCGTCATGAAGATCGAACTGCTCAGCGAGGGCTTCGCGCAGGTCCTGATCGTCATCCACAAGGAGTATGGTTTTCTTGCTGATCATACCTTCTCCACCGGGTTGCTGCGTTCCACCTAGTCACGATACACGAATGGTTCAGCTAAAGAACTGATAACCAGGCGATGACATTTTTGGGAGCTTCAATATGGCCACGCGGTTTCGCGTAACGAAAGACGGGACAATTTCCGGTCAGGGTTTGTCCTTCCGCTGCGCCATCGGACGCGGCGGTATGCGCGATGCTGCCCGCAAAACTGAACGCGATGGCACAACCCCTGTGGGCACCTGGAGCCTGAAGACCGTGTTCTGGCGAGCAGACCGGATTGACCGGCCTGTAACCCCGCTCAAGACCGTCCCGCTGCATCCAGATGATGGATGGTGCGATGAACCCGGCGATGTCTTGTACAATTGTCCGGTCAAGCGCCCCTACCCTGCAAGCAACGAACAGATGTGGCGAGAGGACGATGTCTATAATGTCGTTGTCGAACTTGATCACAATAGCGATCCGGTCAAGCCAAATGCCGGAAGCGCCATTTTCATCCATGTCGCCAAACCGGATTACAGCGCCACAGAGGGCTGCGTCGCGCTGAAACTGGAAGACCTATTACAGGTTCTGGAAAAGTGCGGAAAAGATACGCAGATTGAGTTTTCGGATCAGGCGGGCTGACGCTCACCGAAGAAGGCACTGCCAACCCGGACATGCGTCGCGCCCAGCTGAACACCAAGTTCGTAATCTGCACTCATGCCCATCGAGACAGATTCAAGGCCTAGACCGTCAGCCATCTTCTTCAGCAGGGCGAAGTGCGGCGCGGCCGGTTCATCGACAGGCGGGATGCACATCAGACCAACCAGCTTTCCCGGATAGGTCTCGCGCGTATAGGCAACGAGATCCTCAACATCATCCGGCATGACCCCGGATTTCTGGGCTTCTTCGCCAGTATTCACCTGGATGAAAAGGTCGGGAAAGCGGTCCAGTTTCTCCGCGGCTTCACTGATCGTGCGGACGATCTTCTTGCGATCGATCGTCTGAATGACATCAAACAGCGCCACCGCGTCTTCCGATTTATTACTTTGCAGCGGACCAATAAGGTGAAGTTTCAGGCCCTCAATACCGCGCCGCGCCGCCCAGTGCGCCTGCGCCTCCTGCACCTTGTTCTCTCCAAACACCAAATGGCCCGCATCAAGCGCGGCCTGCAGACGTTCATCCGGCTGGACTTTCGAAACAGCGATCAGCTCTACGGGGTGATCGGCCGCTGACGCTATATCCGACAGGATACGGTCGCGATTGGCGGCTATGTCTTCTTTGGGCGCGGTGTTAGGCATGTGCGCATGAACCACAAACGCGCCGCGATCCGCAAGTTCAGCCATGCCGCACAAAGCGCAAAACCTTCGCGCGCGGGTCTGCCGGGCGGATTTTTCATGACGGACTCGGCCCGGCTTGAGAACCCAGCTGCGATTATTGACGCCCTGCCCCCGGGTATTGGCGTGATCATCAGGCATTTTGGACAGGCCAATGCGCGAGCCGAAGCGGTGGATCTCGTTAAGCAATGCGTGGATACGCAGCGCAAAGTCCTGATTGCCGCCGATCCTGATCTTGCAAATGGGACGGGCGCCGATGGCGTTCATTGGCCGTTTCGTCTGTATCGGCAGGCGGCCCGTTTCGAGACCAAATTCGGTATTTCAACGATGAGCGTGCACAACTCAGAAGAATTTCGCCGTGCCCATCAGGCTGGCGTCGATGCGCTGATTGTGTCGACTGTCTTCAAATCCGATAGTCCGTCCGCCCGCGCGCCCATGGGACTGATGCGATTTGCATCCATCGCCCGCGCAACAGAACTGCCGGTTTATGCGCTTGGCGGCATAGATGTCCGAACAGCCCAGCGCGTTGCCCGTTTTGGCGGGTTTGCGAGCGTTTCAGGTTTTGGAAGTATCGTTGAAAGCTAGAATTTGAAGGCGGACCGAAGACGGATACCCGCTTCGATCGCATCGCCTTTGAACTGCTGCAGGCTTTCATCAATGTCATTTGCGCCGAGAGTCAGCGAGCCGCCGACACTGATGCGCGGCGTAATCCGGAACTCGGCACCGGCGCGCATCTCTTCACGGGCCAGAGGCGAACCATCCGGACGAGAGGTCAGATCGACGCTAAGCTGCCAGTTGTCGCCTTTGACCCAGGCGAGCTTAACCTGCTTGCTTGGCTGGCCTTGCCAGATTGGCGTCTGTTCAGATGGCGAGCTGAGCGTAAACTGGCGGTACCAGTCCGGCTCGGCCTTATCGGTCTCGGAAACAGTCGGCGCTGACAACTCCATAGGCTGAGCTTGCGCCAGCGCCGGGAGCGCTGCACAAAGACCAGTTACAAGAGTAGCTGCAATAAAACGCCGCATTTTCCACCTTCTGTAGAGTCTACTTAGACAGGTCATGCGCCCAAGAGAAGATTAATTAGCGCTCATCTCCAAAAAATCGCTCCTCAGTGTGATTTCTACAACAATCCCACTGCCGGAGTTTTTGCCTGCCGGTGAACGAAGTTTCTGGTCCTGATAACTCAGACCTAATGTCAGATCGTCCGTTATGTTCCGTGCCGCACTGATGCTGAAGGCTTCAGACGACAGGCCGGCCAGCGCGTCATCAGCCTCCGAATACCCAATCGAGACGTCTGTGCCGCGGATCTCTTTCGATACGCCAATGTCCCAGGCCTCATAGTCCGCGCCTTTGAAACCGTTGTCGCTCGAGAGCCACGAGCCGCCGATCGTAAACGCCGGGAACTCTATATTGGTCCCCGCAGAAAACGTGCTGACATCGCCGCGCACGCCTGCAAATGGCGAGTCCACGCTCGCCGTAGACCAGGCCAGGGAGGCTTCAATAGACGTATTCGCCGAACGCAAGGTGCGCGAGAGATTGGCCGCTAGCTCAACCGCATTTTCAATGTCCGGCTGGTCTGAAAAGGCGCTGAGGTTTCGGTCGAGGCCTTTGGCGTTCGCATCCGGGGTGAAAGAAATACCGGCCCGCAGGCCAAGGATGCGCGGCGTCGCATAGCTTAGCTTGGCCGATGGACCGGTTAGATCATGATTGGTCCGCGCAAGACTTAACCCGGTC
This sequence comes from Henriciella litoralis, assembly GCF_002088935.1. NCBI lineage: Bacteria > Pseudomonadati > Pseudomonadota > Alphaproteobacteria > Hyphomonadales > Hyphomonadaceae > Henriciella > Henriciella litoralis. The sequence continues at coordinate 2,220,857 of NZ_NCSS01000006.1, read as the reverse complement.
GGGTCAAGGTAGACATTGCTGACACCTGTAAACGTCAGTGCAGACGGCGCCCCCTCATGAAACCGCGCCGCAACGCCCCGATCACGCCCAAGCCTCAGCTCCCCATAACCGCCATCGAATTCGAGATAAGCGGCCTCCAGGCTGCCGCGCGCACCGGTCTCGTCTCCCGGCTCCGTTGAAGACACAGCGCTATACGCGCCAGCGGGCGCGCTCACCGACGTGCCGAACTGACCAGAAAAACCCGGCCGGGCCGGATGATCTCTCTGCCCGCGCAAGGTCAGCCGGCCGCTGATCTTCAGCCCATTATCGAGGAAAGTCTCGATCCGATTGTCGAGCGCGACCTCATAAAGAAGGCTCTCATCCTGCGTCAGCAACCCGTCATGATCGATCGCGGAAACAATCGTCGCGGCTTCAAGGTCTGATTTAAACTCGATGGGCGTCGCTTGCGCGGCCAATACGGGCACAGACGCGCCAACAAGCAGGCAACTCAGAAGATTCAAACGGGTCATTGCGGCCTCTAACTCAACAGGCGAATTGCATACCGCATATCAGCACTGGTCCGACAGGTCGCAGATGCTATACAGGCGTTCAGATGAAATAGTTACTGCCGACAGGATTTTGATATGAAGGCTTCAATTAAGCTCGCCGCCGCATTTGCCGCTGTGTTCGCCCTATCAGGCTGCCTGTTCGGTGGTGACAAGGGCGGCGACATCAGTGTCGTGGAACAATTTGAGGGCGGCGTGAACCCGTATCTCTGGCGGGCGAGCCTTGATACGCTTGAAAATCTGCCTCTGGAATCCGCAGATCCGATTGGTGGCATCATCAATTATGACTGGCAATCTTTCCCGGCCGCTCAGGGCGAACGGATCAAGGCGACAGTCTATATTCTCGATTCCCGCCTGCGCGCCGACGGCGTCAAGGTCGCTGTCTTCCGCCAGGTTGAAGAAAATGGTGTCTGGACCGATGCAGCCGTTGATCCGGCGACCGGCGCGCAGCTGGAAAATGCGATCCTGACCCGCGCCCGCGTGATCAAATCGTCAGAACTGAGCTGACCTTTACAATAAAATAGACTGTCAGGAGGGACGCGTGACGTCTCGCTACGATCCGCAAACAGCGGAAGCCAAATGGCGCCAGGCGTGGTCTGACGCCGATATTTTTCGTGCCCTGTCCCCTGCTGAGGCCGGGGACCGTCCAAAATCCTATGTGCTCGAGATGTTTCCGTATCCATCGGGGCGTCTGCACATGGGCCACGTCCGCAATTATGCGATGGGCGATGTCGTTGCTCGTCACCGGCGGGCCCACGGGCACAATGTCCTGCACCCCATGGGCTGGGACGCGTTTGGTCTTCCGGCTGAAAACGCCGCGATCGAGCGCAACGTCCATCCCGCAGACTGGACCTACAAGAATATCGACGCGATGCGCGCCCAGCTCCAGAAACTCGGGCTGACGCTCGACTGGAGCCGTGAATTCGCGACTTGCGATGAAGATTATTATGGCGAACAGCAGCGCCTTTTCCTGAAACTGGTAGAGGGCGGCCTCGCCTATCGCAAATCCAGCAAGGTCAACTGGGACCCTGTCGACAATACCGTGCTCGCCAATGAACAGGTGATTGAGGGTAAAGGCTGGCGAACCGGCGCGCCGGTAGAGCAGCGTGAGCTGACCCAGTGGTTCCTCAACATTACCCGCTATGCAGATGAGCTTCTGGACGGCATCGATACGCTCGATAACTGGCCCGAAAAAGTCCGCACAATGCAGGCCAACTGGATCGGCAAATCGCGCGGGGCGAGCGTTGTTTGGCCCTTCTCCAGCGATGAGTTTTTTGAGTTCGGAAAAGGGATTGAGGTTTACACAACCCGCCCTGACACGATGTATGGCGCGAGTTTCCTCGCTTTGGCGCCAGACCATCCGATCACACGCAAGCTGGCTGAAAGCCGCCCTGAGGTGAAAGCGTTTATCGCCGAAGCTGCCAAGATCGGGACGTCTGAGGAAGCCATCGAGAAAGCGCCCAAACTGGGTGTGGATCTTGGATTCACAGTAAAGCACCCGTTTGACGAGACATGGGAAATCCCTGTCTGGACAGCGAATTTCGTCCTGTCGACCTATGGCACGGGCGCCATCTTTGGCTCGCCAGCTGGAGACCAGCGGGACCTCGATTTTGCCCGCAAATATGATCTTCCGGTTCAACCGGTCGTCCTGCCACCGGACGTGAGCGCCGATGACCACATCATCACAGACACGGCCTATACCGGGCCAGGCACGATCTATAATTCCGATTTTCTCGATGGCATGTCGACAGAAGACGCCATCGCTACGGCTATTTCGCGCCTCGAAAAGCTCGGCCTTGGCGAGGGAAAGGTCAATTACCGGCTCCGCGATTGGGGTGTGTCGCGCCAGCGCTATTGGGGATGCCCGATCCCGGTCATTCATTGCGACAGCTGCGGCATCGTGCCTGTCCCCGAAGCCGATCTGCCCGTTACGCTTCCAAAGGATGTGAGCTTCGACAAGCCGGGCAATCCGCTTGCCCATCATCCAAGCTGGAAGCAAACCACCTGCCCGACCTGCGGCGGCGCGGCTGAACGTGAGACAGACACGCTCGATACCTTTGTTGACTCGTCCTGGTATTATGCTCGCTTTGCCAGCGTGTCCGATCCGGTTGAGCGGGGTTATTGGCTGCCGGTTGATCAATATGTCGGCGGCGTCGAGCATGCCGTTCTGCACCTTCTATATTCGCGCTTTGTGGCGCGGGCCCTGCATGACCTTGGTGAACTGAATTTGCCGGGCGGCGAGCCTTTCAAGGGGCTCTTCACCCAAGGCATGGTCACACACGAGACTTTCAAGACGGCCGATGGCAAATGGATCGAGCCGGCGCAGGCCGAGCGCCGCGATGGCGCCTGGTATCTCGCCGGCACGGACGAACCGCTTAAAGCTGGCGCCGTCGAAAAGATGTCCAAGTCGAAGAAAAACGTCGTTGATCCCGATGAGATCATCGCGACTTTCGGTGCCGATACCGCGCGCTGGTTCGTCCTGTCCGACAGTCCGCCAGAGCGCGATGTGGAATGGTCTCAAGCTGGCGCTGAGGGGTCGGCTCGCTTCGTACAGCGTGTCTGGTCGATCTTCGCGCGTCTCGGAGACGCGACGACGGAGCCAAACGCCGAACCGACAGCGCTGACCCGATTCTCGCACCGCACCGCGGCCGCGATCGACAAGGCCATCACTGAATTTCGCTTCAATGCCGCGATTGCCCTCTGCCATGACTGGGTCAATACGCTCAAAAAGGCTGAGAATGATAGCGATGAAACGGACGCGTCCATTCGTGACAGCGCCCGCATGCTGGCCGTCTGTATCACGCCCTTCATGCCTCACCTGGCTGAGGAATGCTGGGCGGCGCTCGGTGAAACCGGGTTTATTTCCGAAGCATCCTGGCCCGTATCCGACCCGGCATTGATGGTGGAGAATACGGTGATCCTTCCAATCCAGGTCAATGGCAAGCGACGCGGCGAAATTGAAGTCGAAAAGACCGCTAGCAAGGAAGATATCGAAGCTATGGCGCTCGCCAGTGATCAAGTTGCGAGCTTTGTTGTCGGTAAAAACATCAAGAAAGTTATTGTCGTGCCCAACCGTATCGTGAATATCGTAGTCGCATGATCAAACATCTTCTTCTGGCCGCCACGGTTGCAAGTCTGTCCGCCTGCGGTTTTCGTCCGCTTTATGCCGGTTCGTCATTCAATGGCGTGGTTGAAGGGCAGAATATCTCGATTGCGGAAATCCCCGGTCGGTCAGGGTACATGCTGCGTCGTAATCTTCTTCAGGAACTTGCCACCGGCCTGCCTGGATTAACCGAACCCGCGACGCTCACAATTATGCTTGATGAAAGGCTGGAGCGTGCCGCGCTCGTCTCGGACGGAGGGGTTTCGAGGTCATTTCTCGTTGCGTCCAGCAGATATGCTCTGGAGACAGAAAACAACGTCTTCTCCGGCGAAGAAAATGTTCGTGTTCCATATGGTCAGGCGCCAACCTCGTACAGTGACGTCGCCGCTCAGATCAGTGCCTCGGAAAGTGGGATGAAAGAGCTCGCACGACGCATTGCTGCGGACTTGCGACTGCAGGTTCAGACCGAGCAATGATCCTCAAAAGCGGGCAGATCGACAGCCGCTTCAAAGCTTCTCAACCTGACATCTGGTGCGCGCTTGTCTTTGGCGAAGACGATGGCGTCGTCAGTGATACGGCCGACGGAATTGTCGGGCTCTGGACAAAACATTCTGCCGGCGGATGTCAGCAGGTGACGATCGATGACGATGATATTCGGCGCGAACCTCACATCCTGTCTGATCGCATAGAAACCAGCTCTCTACTCGGAGAAACTGAATGTATCCGCATCCGAACCTCAGGCGAGAAGATCTCCAAGCCGGTCCTCGACCTTTTGGAGAAGGCCGAGAAGCTAAAACAACCCTTTGATAATAAACTGATTATTCTGAACGGCGCGCTAAACAAGCGCTCCAAGCTCCGCACGACAATTGAAGCGGCCCAGACGGCGGCAGCGGTCCACGTATTCGCCGACACGCAGGAAAGTCTGCAGTCGATCGTCAGGTCCAGCCTGTCAGAGTTTCAGGTCGAGATTGAAGACGACGCGTTGGCGGACTTCATCGCCCTACTGCCAGGACATAGAGGTCTCGCCAATCAGGAAACAGAGAAACTCGCCCTTTACGGCCGAGGCCTTGGGAGACCGGTCAATCTGGAAGACATTCGCGTTCTTTGCCAGACCGATGCCGATAATAATGTCCGGGATATGGTTCAGGCGGCGCTGGACGGAAACGGTGCCCGGTGTCAGGCGGAACTTGATCGTGTCAGCGAAACCGGTAGCTCGTCAATTACCGTCCTCCGCTCGCTGGAAATGGAAGCCAAACGCCTGTTGCAAGCCCGGGGACTCATCGGGTCAGGCGGCGATATTGGCCGCAAACTTCGGCCACCTGTCTGGACGAGTGAGTGGCCCGCTTTTCGTTCCCGAATGGATCTCTGGACAGCAACATCGCTTACGCGGCTGCTCGCGGCCATTCACGACCTGGAATTGCAGGCAAAAACAAGCGGTCCAGCGTCTGACCCAGCACTGCGCATCCTGCTACTGAATGTCGTTAAGTCGGCTTCGGCAAGATCCGGGCGCTAGCGCCGAGCCGTCAGCCGGCGACAAAGATCGTCGAGTTGTTCGAGATCACCATATTTGATCCGAAGTTCACCGCCGGTCGCCTTGTGCCGGATATCGACAGCGAGCCCCAGGGCGCGAGACAGATCGGCTTCCAGAGCCTCTGTGTCCACGTCCTTCTCAGCTTTTCGGACTTTTCCAGCGACAGTTTCGATCGTGCTGTCGTCGCGCGTAGACTTTACAAGCTTTTCCACGTCCCGAACGTTCAGCCCCTTTTCAAGGGTCAGCGCAATAACAGCGTCGGGGTCTGGCGCGCCAAGCGCCGCACGTGCATGTCCGGCCGTGATCCGACCTTCGCGGAGGTGATTTCGCGCCGTCTCAGACAGGTTCAAAAGCCGTAGCGTGTTTGCAATATGCGCCCGGCTTTTGCCGACGCTCTCTGCAAGGCCTTCCTGGGTCCGGCCAAAACGCTTCATCAGCGCGCCATAAGCCTCAGCTTCTTCCACCGGGTTGAGGTCAGTGCGCTGAACGTTTTCGATAATACCGATCTCGAGAAGTTCGAGCTCGTCCATATTGCGGATGGAAGCCGGTATCTCTTTAAGTCCGGCCTGCTTGGCGGCCCGCCAACGACGTTCACCGGCAACGATTTGATATTTTCCTTCCGCCTTCGGGTCGGGCCGGACCAGAATGGCTTGAAGGACACCTTTTGTGCGGATGGATTCTGCGAGTTCTGCGAGCTCAGCTTCCGCGAAGTACCGACGCGGCTGCTGCGGATTAGGCCTTATGTCATTGACGGAAATGAGCCCCGCACCCGTGCGTTCGCCCGTTTCCTGGTCTTCATAGGAAGCGCTTGCGCCTTCTACTTCACCAATCAGCGCTGAGAGGCCACGGCCCAACCGGCTTGGTTTCTGTTTTGGATCAGCCGCCATTACGCCACCTGCCGCGCACGCTCACGGTGCAGCATTTCAGAGGCCAGACGGATATAGGCTTCGCTTCCAGGGCATCTATAATCATAGAGAAGCGCAGGTTTGCCGAAACTTGGCGCTTCGGACAAACGTACATTCCGAGGAATCACTGTTTTATAAACCTTTTTTCCAAGAACCGCGCGAACTTCGTCGGCGACTTGGTCAGAAAGATTGTTGCGTCTGTCATACATGGTCAGCACGACGCCCTGGATATCAAGATCCGGATTAAGCCCGGAGCGAACCACTTCCACGGTCCGCAAAAGTTGGCTCAAACCCTCAAGCGCCAGGAATTCACATTGCAGCGGCACAAGCAGCGCGTCCGCTGCCGTCATCGCGTTAATCGTCAGCGACGACAGCGATGGCGGGCAGTCGATAATGACGAAGTCATACCGTTTGGCCGGGTCATTCTGATAGCGGCTCACATAGTTGCGGATTGCATCGCGGAGCCGGTAAGACCGGCGCGGATCATCTGCGAGCTCAGTTTCGACACCCGACAGGTTTTCGTCGCCCGGCACGATTTCAAGACGTGGGACCAATGTTGGCTGGATCGCCTGCTCCAGCGAGATCTGGTCAACAACCACATCATAGCTGGTCAGACGTCGGTCGGCGCGCATAATGCCTAGACCGGTCGACGCATTGCCCTGGGCATCAAAGTCCACAACGAGGACCCGGCGGCCAACAGCGGCCAAAGCGGTGCCAAGGTTGATCGATGTCGTCGTTTTCCCAACGCCACCTTTCTGATTTGCCACTGCCAGAATTCGTGTTCCCGCCTCAGACACGATGCGCCTCCTCGATTTTCAAGATGACCCCGGTATCGCTTGAACGACTCGGGATCGTTTCATGTGATAAGGTCCAGCAATCCGCTGCGTCCGTCAATTCCTGCTGCCAGCGCTCGCCTTTGAAAAACAGGCCCGTCGCGCCCTGTGACAGCCAGGGATTCGTGTAGTCAAGAAGCCTTGGCAACGGCGCGAGCGCCCGCGCTGTAATAAAATCAACAGATTCAGCCTTTGCGCTTTCGATTCTGACATTTTGCACGGACACCGGCAGATCAAGCAGCGTTGAGACTTCGCGAAGAAATGCACACTTTTTTCCGGTCGATTCGATAAGCGTGACGTGCCCACCGGTCGTTGCTGCATGACATCCGAGCACCAGCCCGGGCAATCCGGCCCCGGATCCGACATCGACGATTCGTTTTTCATGGCCAATCAGAGGGATCAACTGGGCACAGTCTGAAATATGTCGCGTCCAGATATGGTCCATTTCCTTTGGACCGATGAGGTTCATCCGTTGACGCCAGTCGTCCAGCAAAGAGACGTAGCGCTCAAGCAGATCGAATGTTTCACGTGAAACACCGAGTTCGCTAAGTTCATTCTCCGCAGCCAGCTTTGACACTATCCGGTCGCCTTCATTTTCTTTGATCGTTTTACATAGGCCAGTAGAGCAACAAGCGCGCCTGGTGTCACACCCTCAATTCGAGACGCCTGTCCGATTGTGCTGGGCCTCACAGTTTCGAGTTTGGACCGAACCTCATTCGACAGCCCACCAACCGATCCAAAGTCCATGTCTTCCGGGATGGACAGCGCCTCATCCCGACGTAGCGCGGTTACGTCCGCAGACTGCCGCTCGATGTATCCTGCATAGATTGCTTCGATTCCAAGCTGCACTTTTATATCTGGGTCCAGTTTTTCAATGCTGGGAAAGGCCGTCTCAACGTCTGTCATATTGATGGTTGGATATGCCAGGAAGTCCCAAGCCGAGCGTCGCTGACCGTCCTGGTTCACCTTCCATCCCTTTTGGGACGCCTCATTAGGTGTCAAACTGCTTGTCTGTAGCAGCTCCCGGCCGGTGGCCAATTTTTCCTGTTTCACGTGAAACATCGAGGCGCGCGCTTCGCCGACCAGACCGACGCTAATTCCAGTCTCAGTAAGCCGTTGATCTGCATTATCGGCGCGGAGGGCCAAACGGTACTCAGCGCGCGAGGTAAACATGCGATAGGGCTCTGTCACACCGACCGTTGTAAGATCATCGATCATCACACCAATATAGGCTTGCGCACGATCAAAGATGACTGGGTCAAGATCTCTGGAAAAGCGCGCCGCGTTAAGTCCCGCAACCAGACCCTGCGCGCCCGCCTCTTCATAACCAGTCGTGCCGTTAATTTGCCCCGCCAGGAACAGTCCGGGCAACACTTTCACGCCAAGTCCGCGCGTCAACGCACGCGGATCAACATAGTCGTACTCAATCGCATAACCCGGCTGAATGATGCGCACATTCTCCAGTCCCGGGATCGTCTTGATAAACGCTTCCTGCACATCGGTCGGGAGAGAGGTCGAAATGCCGTTTGGATAGACCGTCGAATCGTCGAGACCCTCTGGCTCGAGAAAGATCTGGTGGCGTGTCTTGTCGGCAAAGCGATGGACCTTGTCCTCGATTGATGGACAATACCGCGGGCCCCTTCCCGCGATCGCACCGGAGTAGACGGCCGACTTGTTCAAGTTTTCCGCGATGATTTCGTGGGTGCGCTCATTCGTGAACGTGATGCCGCAAGAGATTTGAGGCACATCAATCCGGTCTGACATGAAAGAGAACGGTACCGGCTCATCATCGGCCGGCTGCTTCTCGAGGCTGTCCCAGTCAATGGTGTCGCCATCCAGCCGAGCCGGCGTGCCGGTTTTCAAACGTCCCATTGGCAGCTTCATCGCATAAAGACGCTCAGCGAGACCAATCGACGGCTTCTCGCCAAGGCGTCCGGCTTCAATGCGTTCTTCACCGCGATGGATAATGCCGCGCAAAAACGTGCCCGTCGTAATAACCACTGCAGGCGCCGACCAGCTCTGACCTGACTGACCAACCACGCCGGAGACTTTGCCCTCATGCTCTATGAGGTCTTCAACACCATCTTCGATGATCGAGAGATTTGGATAGTCTGACAGCTCAGCCTGCATCGCCTGGCGATAGAGTTTCCGGTCAATCTGAGCCCGAGGCCCCCAAACGGCCGGGCCTTTGGATCGATTTAGAAGTCGATATTGAATGCCCGCTTTGTCGGCCATGCGCCCCATAAGTCCATCAAGCGCATCGATTTCGCGAACCAGATGCCCCTTCCCCAATCCGCCAATCGCCGGGTTGCAGGACATCTCGCCAATCGTTGATCGCTTATGCGTAATGAGCGCGGTGCGCGCGCCGGTCCGCGCAGCCGCGGCCGCAGCTTCACAGCCGGCATGGCCGCCGCCGACAACAATTACGTCGAAATCAAAATCATGGGGCATAATCTACGCCTCAGTCTCGCAAGCTTTGGGTGAGGCGCCGATATACATCATCTTATCCCTTACACACAGGGCAAGACGTCATTTGCCTATGCAGAAATTTGAAAAGACGCTTCCAAGCACCTCCTCAACGCCGATTTCACCAATGAGCGAAGAGAGCGCGCGAGACGCCAGCCGCACATCATCGGCTACAAGTTCAGCGCCCATACCCAGCTCCAGACCGGATCGCGCCTGTGTCACGTGAAACATTGCGGCTTCCAGAGCTTCGCGATGGCGCCGACGCGTGATGAGTGGCGCGGTTGTTCGCCCAGCGAGTTCATGGATTCGATCCGATAGCGCCTTCTCGAGGACAGAAAAGCCCTGCCCTGTCGATGCAGACATTGTCAGGACGCCGTCCTGCAAAGACGTATCTGCCGTAAGGTCCATCTTGTTAAAGACAAGAATGTCGCCTTCAGCCGCGGTCGAGTAATCCGTATCGGTATCGGGCGAGCGAACCTGAATACGGATATCGGACATAGCTGCCCGTTCCTGGGCGCGGCGAATACCTTCTGCCTCGATCGTATCAGCGGCCTCCCGCAGTCCTGCGGTGTCTGCGACCCAGACAATTTGCCCCGCGATCCTCAGTCGAACCTCTACAACGTCGCGCGTTGTACCAGGAATATCAGAAACAATCGCAGCATCGCGGCGCGCCAGACGATTTAGGATCGAAGATTTGCCCGCATTTGGTGGACCGATAATGGCGACCCGAAACCCATCCCTGATCCGCTCGCCCACGCTATCATCATCGAGCGCCTCCTGAAGCGCTGACTGCAGATCTGTCAAAGTGGCGAAGACAGGTCCGCCCGTCTGATCAGGCGCATCATCTTCATCCGGAAAGTCTATACTGACTTCCAGTAAGGCTAGTGCCTGCAAAAGCTGATTTCGCCATCCGGCATAAGTTTCCGACAGCCGACCATCCAGTTGATCAAGCGCAAGCGACTTCTGAGCCCTTGTCTCTGCATCAATCAGATCTGCGACGCCCTCGGCTTCGACCAGATCAAGCCGACCGTTTTCAAATGCGCGGCGCGTAAATTCACCTGGCTCAGCAAGGCGCGTCCCGTCAAATGAACAAATCACGTCCAGCGCGTGATCTATGACCGCCGCACCGCCGTGAAGATAAAACTCGGCCGTATCTTCGCCAGTGTAGGAATTCGGGCCAGGCATGAAGACAGCCAGACCCTCATCAATTGTGTCACGTGAAACATCGAGGAATCGCCCGAACGCCGAACGCCTCGGCGCCGGCAGGCCGCGTTCCAGCATCGCATCGCAGATCACGCGGACCTGCGATCCGCTGATACGGACTATAGCAATGGCAGATGGCGGCGGCCCGGAAGCGAGCGCGCAGATCGTATCACGACTTTTCATCTCGCCGCCAAACACAGACTTGTTCTCCCTTCAAAGACACGAAGAACTTCCCGCATTCGAAGGCCTGCTCGCTCGAACACATCTTGTAGTTCCTACCTCGTCGGTGGGGTGTCCAATTAGGAATATCAATTGGCCGACATTCCGCCAGCACATCGTCTAATTCTTTGGTGTCGAACCGAAACACATGGAGAAAACTGTCAACATCAAGAGACATTCGGATGTCGCGTGCATCTTCCGGTATCCAATCAGGAGCAAAACCGGCCTCAACCATGCCTGATTCAAGAAACTCAGCTTGGCTCGCATATCTTTCATCGATCGTTTCGTCACATGCCGCCACTGCCACAAGAACGCAGATCAATGCGATTATGTGACGTGGCATTGGAACTCCTTAGTTCTTCATGGCCTCGAAGAATTCATCATTCGTCTTGGTTTGACGCAGCTTGTCGAGCAGGAAGTCAACCGCATCGGACGTCCCCATCGGATTGAGAATGCGGCGAAGAATATAGATCTTCTGCAGCTGCTCTTTCGGCGTGATGAGCTCTTCTTTCCGCGTGCCGGACTTCATGATGTCGATGGCCGGGAAGGTCCGCTTGTCAGCAATCTTGCGATCAAGCACGATCTCAGAGTTACCCGTACCTTTGAATTCTTCGAAGATGACTTCATCCATACGCGAACCGGTGTCGATCAGAGCCGTTGCGATAATCGTCAGCGAGCCACCATTCTCGATATTCCGGGCCGCACCAAAGAAGCGTTTCGGACGCTGCAGCGCATTTGCATCCACACCACCGGTCAGAACCTTGCCGGAGCTTGGCACCGTCGTGTTGTAGGCGCGGCCAAGACGGGTGATGGAGTCGAGAAGGATAACAACATCGCGCCCATGCTCTGCCAGGCGTTTTGCTTTCTCGATGACCATTTCAGCCACAGCCACGTGACGCGTTGCGGGCTCGTCGAAGGTTGAGGAAATAACCTCACCCTTCACCGAGCGCTTCATGTCGGTGACTTCTTCCGGGCGCTCATCGATGAGCAGCACGATCAGATAGCTGTCGGGGTGGTTTTCCTCGATCGAGGCAGCGATGTTCTGCAGCAGAACCGTCTTACCCGTCCGCGGCGGCGCCACGATGAGTGCACGCTGGCCTTTACCGATTGGCGAAACGATATCGACAACTCGGCCGGAGCGATCCTTCTTGGTTGGATCCTTGCTCTCCATGTGGAGGCGCTCTTCCGGATAGAGCGGCACGAGGTTGTCGAAGTGAACTTTCTGACGGGACTTTTCAGGGTCCTCGAAATTGATCGAGTTGACACTCATCAGGGAGAAGTAACGCTCGCCTTCACCTGGTTCCTTGATCGGTCCATCAACTGTATCACCGGTTTTGAGACCCGCTTGCTTCAGCAGTTTTGGATTGACGTAGATGTCATCCGGGCCTGGCAGATAGTTGGATTCCGGAGACCGAAGAAAGCCGAAGCCATCGATCAGGACTTCCAGAACACCGCGGCCAATGATCGTGATGTCACGCTCGGCAAGCTCCCGCAGGATTGCGAACAGCATGTCCTGCGTCCGCAGCGAAGATGCGTTCTCGACATCCAGGCTTTCCGCATAGGCCAGCAGTTCTGTCGGGCTCTTGGCTTTCAGGTCACGAAGATAGACGTGGCTCTGTGTATCTGGATTAGGCGTGTTTTCAGTGTCGGACATGAGCTCTTCTTGGATGGGTGGCGCAAAGCTAGGAGGGGCGGCGCATAATTTTTTATGAAAGATCGGCCTGACCCAGGACGGGCGGCGAGCAATTGGTCGCCTTATGGTCCCGGATGAGGCCAATAGTCAAGATGTTTCGCACATCAGAAGGGTCGGACAATGACCATGATAACGATGCCAATCAGCAGGATGAACGGCACTTCGTTTAACATCTTCAGCCGCTTTGCCGGCACCGTTTGACCCGCATCGATCTTCTTTCCGACGGAAATGAAATACCCATGCAGACCGGTAAGCAGAATGACGAACAGAAGTTTCACGTGAAACCAGCCAGACTGGAGTAGGCTCGGATTGAGGATGATCATCGCGATCCCCAATGCCCATACCAGGATCACTGATGGTGTCAGGATAATTTTCCGCAGCTTGGCAGACGCCGATTTCATCGTCTCGAACAGCGGCTCTCCCGGCGAAGATGTCAGCTGATGCAGCTTGTAGCGCGGGTGAATGAGCATTCCGGCCATGAAGGCCACAACGAAAATGAGATGGAACGCCTTGATCCAGAGATAGAGCATTTTTCGTCCTTACACGGATGTTTTAGTCAGCCGACCAGGCCCGTACGAGTTCAACGACTTTTTCAACATGCGGAATTGGCGTCGTCGGCAACACCCCATGCCCCAGATTGAAGATATGTGGCCGGTCCCGATACGCATCCAGCAATTCAATGACGCGCCGTTCCATGACATCTCCGCCTGCCATAAGAAGCAACGGATCAAGATGCCCTTGAACCGGCATGGAGACGGGCAGCTCCCGGTTGATGAATGATGGAAGCGCCGCTGTATCCAGGCCTACGGCGTTAACGCCCGTCTGATCCGCAAAATCTGGCAGCATCACCCCTGCCCCGCGCGGAAACCCGATGACCGGAACCGTCACCTTCAACTCGCGCAGTCGCTTCACCAGCTTTTTATTTGGCTCGATGATGATCTGCTCAAAAATATCGTTCGGCAGGCCCTCAGCCCAGGAGTCGAACATCATGAGCGCATTCACGCCGGCTTCGGCTTGCGCGGCCATATAGTGCGCAGTGACCTCTACAAGATCATCAAGAAGCAAGGCCAGTTCAGCCGGATGCTGATGAGCCCAGATGCGCGCTTGTGATTTGTCCGTGCCGCCGCGGCCTTCGATCGCATAAAGCGCAACCGTCCAGGGTGCGCCTGCAAAGCCGATCAGCGTCTTGTTGTCCGCCAGACGGCTACTCACGCGAGACACCGTTTCATAAACAGGCGAGAGCCGTTCGACAGCCTGCTGAACCGGCACCTTGTTCAGCCGTCCACCCTTCTCGACTTTTTCGACGATGGGTCCGACACCTTTCTCGAACCGCACACACTGTCCGAGCGCATCCAGTACCAGAAGAATATCTGCAAACAGGATCGCGCCATCCATGTCATAGCGCTCAATCGGCTGCAGCGTGGCTTCAGTTGCAAGCGAAGGCGTGTAGCAGAAATCCAGAAACCCGTTCGCCCGTCCACGCAGTTCCATATATTCTGGAAGATGCCTACCAGCCTGTCTCATCATCCAGATGGGAACAGGGTCCTGACGATTGCCATGTAGCACGTTCAGGAGTGGTTTAAGCGAGCCGTTGGCCATCTGGTCCTCTTCTTCATCAAGCAATTTATGCGCTCTTATCATTATTAAGCGCTGGATATGGTGGACAAACAGTCTCAGGCGAACTTGTCACCATGAATTCCACAGCGAGTCCAAAGATAGGCTGAATTTTAACCCTTCCTTAACGAATTGGATTCGCTGTTAATTCATCGTTAACTTTTTGCGTTCCACGCAGCCAAAGAACACTCAGTGAATCCTGCATGTTGGATTCGTCCGATTGTGGATTGACGGTGCATGGCTGAGGATGAAATGCGTTATGCACAGACAGTCCACAGGGGTTGTCCATTAATTGGTTACGCTGCAGTTTCGCCGCATCACGCAAGACCGTCCGGAGGGGATATGCGCCCGAGCATCTATTTCAATGTGCATCTCGTTTCCGATTCGACGGGCGAAACGCTGAACGCCGTGATGCGGGCCGCCGCCGCTCAGTTCGAAAACGTCATGCCGCTCGAGCACAATTATTACCTCGTGCGTTCCGAACGCCAGCTTGAGCGTGTGATGCGAGAGATCGAAGCCGCGCCCGGCGTCGTCTGGTTCACTATATCGGACGAAGAATTGAGAGTGAAGCTCGAACAATTCTGCCGCACCCGGCAGATTCCGACCCTTCCTGTCCTCGACCCATCCATCCATCTTCTCAGCCGCCATCTTGGCGTATCCGCGACCGATCGCGTTGCTGGCCAGCATGCCCTGAACGCTGAATATTTTGAGCGGATTGAAGCGATTAACTTTGCTCTGGCGCATGATGACGGCCAGAATCTGCAAGGCTTGGTCAACGCCGATGTCGTACTGCTCGGTGTCAGCCGGACCTCCAAGACGCCAACTTGCGTCTATCTCGCCAATCGCGGCGTCAAAGCCGGCAATATCCCATTGGTGCCGGGCGTGCCCACGCCTGACGTTCTCGACAAGCTTGATCCGGTGAATGGCCCGCTCGTCGTCGGTCTCAAGATCGGTGTCGAGCGACTGGTCCAGATCCGCAGCCAGAGGCTGATGGCGCTTAATGAGAACTCCCCGACGGATTATACAGACGAGGAAATTGTTCGCGCCGAAGTCACCGAAGCCAGCCGCCTGTTCCAGCGTAAAAAATGGGCCGTTATTGACGTTTCGCGGCGCAGCGTGGAAGAAACCGCTGCAGCGATCCTCAACAAGCTCAATCAGCGACACGGGCAATAATGAGCCAGTCAGACATTATCCTCGCTTCCGGTAGTGAAAGCCGGCGCAACCTGCTGCTGAGCGCGGGTGTCGAGGCGGTGTGTGTCAAACCCAATGTCGATGAGGAGGCCGCCAAGGCGACGTTTCGCGCCGAAGGCATGCGGGTAGCCGACCAGGCGATGAGACTGGCCGAGCTGAAAGCGGTCAAGGTCTCGCGCAGCCGGGAGGGTCTTGTCATCGGCGGTGACCAGATGCTGAACCTTGAAGGCGAAGCAATGGACAAGCCGGTCGATATGGCCGACGCGGCCAATCATTTGCGCCGCTTTTCCGGCAAGGCGCACACGCTGGAAACTGCAATCGTTGTTGCAGAAGGCGGCCAACCTGTCTGGCGACATCTTGCGAAGCCAAAACTCACGGTAAGGCCCTTGAGTGACGCTTTCATTTCCAGCTATCTGGAGCAGTCGGGCGAAGACGTCTTGAAGACAGTCGGCGCCTATCAGTTAGAGCGCCTCGGGGCACAATTATTTAGCCGGATCGAAGGCGACTATTTCTCTATCCTCGGTCTGCCGCTATTGCCCTTGCTGGATTATCTAAGAACACGCGGCTTTCTGGAGGCCTGATGGACCGCCTTGCAGTCATAGGAGACCCGGTCGGACACTCGCTGTCCCCCCAGATCCACATGACGTGGATTGATCAGCTTGGCCTCGACGCCTCTTACGAGTCGATCCGCGTGCCAGCGGGCGATGTCACTGCGGCGATGGAAGATTTTGCCCGGCAGGATTTCCGCGGTCTCAACGTCACCCTGCCCCATAAACAGGATGTTCTGGTAAGCGCGTCTCAGGCGTCGCCTGCGGTAAAGGCCATCGGCGCCGCCAATACACTAAGCCGTCTCTCTGATGGAAGATGGCGCGCGGACAATACGGACGCGCCAGGTCTGATCGCCGCGCTCAAGCGCGTTGGCATAGACTATGTGACCGGCCGCAAGATTATCGTGATCGGTGCAGGCGGCGCTGCGCGGGCGGCGCTCTTTGCCCTGGACCGTGCCGATGCAGAAGTGATCGTCCTCAACCGCACCGTCGAGAAGGCCGGACAGGTGATCGCAGAATGCTGCAACTCCCCGCATGGCTACGGGCCGCTGGAAGATCTCCACACCGTCGCCGAGGACGCCGAATTCATCATCAACACAGCAAGCGCCGGCCATCAGGACACTTGCATTCAGCTGCCAGAAGGCAAAGGCCGCCTCTTCTTTGATATGAGTTATGGCGCACCGGCGGCTGGCCAGCTCGCCCACGCCCAACAGCAAGGCTGGACGACGGAAGATGGCCTCGGCATGCTGGTCTGTCAGGCCGCTGAGAGTTTCCGCATCTGGTTTGGCGGCGATTTACCGGATGTTGAGCTCGCGCTTGAGGCCTGCCGGGAAACGCTCAAGGCAGACCTATGATCACGCTTGGGCTGACCGGCTCCATCGGCATGGGCAAAAGCGCAACTGCGAGCATGTTTCTGGAGGCGGGTGTCCCAGTTTACGACGCTGATGAGGCTGTTCACGCGATCTACGCCAAAGGCGGCTCCGCGGTTGAGCCGCTTCGCGCCCGGTTTGGCGATATTATCGTCGACGGCGCCGTCAGCCGCGACAAATTGAGAGCGATCGTTCTGTCGGACCCGTCGGCCTTGCGGGATCTCGAAGCCATCGTTCATCCTCTCGTCGGACAGTCCCAGCTGGCCTTTCGAGAGACGGCGGCCGCGGCGGACGAACCGCTTATGGTTCTCGATATTCCGCTCCTGTTCGAAACCGGCGGTGATCTTCGGTGTGACTACACACTTGTCGTGACAGCGCCAGCCGAAGTCCAGCGGGCCCGGGTGCTCGCCAGACAAGGGATGTCAGAAGACGAGTTCGAGAAGATACTCGCCAAGCAAATGCCCGATGCCGACAAGCGCGCCCGGGCCGATTTCATCGTGTCCACAGCCTTTGGTTTCGACTTTGCGCGAACACATGTAAACGCAATTATCGACCTGTTGAGCAGCATGGAAAGGCCGTCAGAATGACAACCCCCTTGCGTGAAATCGCCTTCGATACCGAAACCACGGGCCTAAACTGGTCGGGCGACGACCGGATCATCGAGGTCGGTGCGGTCGAACTGGTCAACTATGTGCCGACCGGGCGAACCTTTCATGAGCGGATTAATCCGCGCCGCCCGGTGTCGGACAAAACGGTTGAGATCACAGGCATTACGGATGAGATGCTGGTCGACAAACCGTTTTTCGAAGACCCAAAGATTGTTGATGCGCTCTTGGCCTTTATCGGGGATGCGCCAGTCGTCGCGCATAATGCTGCATTCGACCGCGGATTTCTGAACGCAGAGCTCGCCCGCTGCGGCAAACCTGAAATCCCGCTCGAGCAATGGGTCGATACGCTCGACATTGCGAAAAAGCGTTATCCCGGCGCACCGGCATCGCTCGATGCCTTGTGTAAACGTTTCAATGTCGGTCTTGAAGCCCGTACGCTTCACGGCGCCCTGCTCGATAGTCAGCTCCTGGCAGAAGTCTATCTGGAGCTTCGCGGCGGACGTGCCCGCGCCTTCGACTTCTCGAATGGCGAAGACGGCGCAGATGGAACGCGGTTCCGTACGGCGAAACAGCGCCCGACACCTCTGCCATCTGCTGTGACAGAAACGGAAGCTGACCAGCACCGCGCTTTCATCGCCACACTTGGCGAAAACGCGATCTGGTCACGCTACCTGAATTCCTGATCTTCGAGTTTTACTGGTTTTAGCTTTCGCTGGTGCCGTTGCCATTTGGCGGCGTGGTTGGCTGCGTGCCAACACCAGGATTGTCCTGCACCGGCTGAGGGGCTGCGCCCTGGGCAGTCGCTGCAGCGCGTTGCTTGCGGTAGAGCGCGGTGAAGTCGACCGGGTCGATGCGAAGGGCTGGGAAGCCGCCTTCCTGCGTCAGATCAGCGACAATGCGGCGCGCAAACGGGAAGAGAAGACGCGGACATTCGATCAGCAGCATCGCTTCGGCATCTGATTGCGATGCGCCCTGGATCTGGAACATGCCAGCATATTCGAGCTCGACGAGGAAAAGCGTGGTTTCTGCCGTTCCTGCGCGGGCGTTCAGTTTCAGGACAACTTCAAAAACACCGTCATTGGCGTTCTGCGCATTGGCCTGGACGTCGATGCCGAGATCCACATTTGGCTGCTCATTGACCCGCGCACCAGGATTCTCGAAAGACAGGTCCTTGATGTACTGATTCAGCACACGAAGGCTTGGTCCGGTAGGTTGCTGGGGCTGTGTCGCCATGTCTGGGGTATCGGTCATCGGCAGGAAATCCTCTGGAAACTGGTTTTCGCGCCTATCATGCGGCCCTTGCTTGCGCAACATTGGGTGGCACAGCGGAAATCGTACCTATATGGTTGGGTGAACGAGAGTCCCGATGGAGACGAAATGTCCTCTTCGATTATAGAATTGATGTTGCTTGCCGCGATCGCCCTGTTCGTCGGCTGGCGGCTCTATACCACACTTGGCAGTGATGCCGGGCCGCCGGAAGGCCGCCCGCGCTCGCAAACGCCGCCGACACCTGACGCCGAGAAACAGCCCTCGCGCGAACAGAAAGCGGATCTGCGCCCGGCCTTCACCGGCCCGGCAGCTGCCGGCCTTGAAGCGATCCATGCAGCTGACCCGGATTTCAACCCGCGAGAATTCCTGGCAGGTGCCCGCTCAGCCTATGAAATGCTTGTCGGTGCTTTTGCTGAAGGTGACCGCGCGACGCTTGGAAAATGGCTCGACACCGATGTCTATGAGACATGGGATGCGGCGATTGCTGACCGTGAGGCCAATGGCGGCGAACCACCGCAGCTATTGAGATTGCGCAATAGCGAGATCGACGATGCCAGCATGACCGGAACGACCGCGCGCGTCACCGTCCGGTTTGAGGCAGAACTCGGTGTTGGCGATATGAACCGGCGCTCTGAAGAGTTCTGGACCTTCATGCGTGATACCAGCTCGGCAGACCCGAACTGGCTTCTCGATGATGTCGACACAGCCGGCTGATCCATTTTTGGCGTGACTTGATCGGCCCATGACGGCACGATCAAGGACGCTTGGATAAGACCGGGAGCGTTGAATGCCCAAGGATATCACTTTCTACACCAATCCGATGTCACGCGGACGTATGGTGCGCTGGATGCTGGAAGAGGTCGGCGCGCCTTACGAAACGGTTTTGGTCGGGTATGGCGATGAGATGAAGGCGGACACCTACCGCCAGATCAATCCGATGGGGAAGGTCCCCGCCATTGTCCATAAAAGCGCGACAGTCACCGAATGCGCCGCGATTTGCGCCTATCTTGCCGACGCTTTTCCAAATGCCGGGCTGGCACCCCCGCCCGAAAGCCGGTCGGCCTATTATCGCTGGTTCTTCTTCGCCGCCGGGCCGCTGGAAGCTGCTACGACAAATCAGATGCTGAACGTATCGCCGTCAGAGGACCAGCGCCGCATGGTTGGCTACGATACGATGGCGACGGTCCTCGATACGCTGGAAAAAGCTGTCGAGGCGATGCCCTATCTGGCCGGTAATGATTTTTCCGCTGTCGATGTCTATGCGGGCTCTCAGATCGGCTGGGGTCTTCAGTACGGAACGCTCGAAAAGCGCAAACCCTTTGAGGACTACTGGCACAGGATAAGCTCGCGCGAAGCCAAGCAACGCGCCGACCAGCTTGATGATGCTTTGCTCGAGGGCTGAAATCATCTGAAGCGGGAATTTCCGGTTGTCGAAAAACCAGAAGCCAGCCAATTTGCGGCCCATGCGTAGACTTATTCCCCTGATGGCCGCCGCTGTTCTGCTTGCAGCTTGTTCAACAACGCCTGACAAGCCGGCAGAAGACGGCGGCGTCGAAACCGCCGCTAGCAAGCCATTTTTCGCGCGTCACAAGGGCGCCCACCGCGTCATGATCGATGAGCCGCCGCAAGACAATGGCACGCTCGGTGAGCCTGAGACCCAGCATCCGCCTGAGAATTACAAGCCGCCTGTGCCCGCAGCTTTCGCCGCCCTGCCCGGTTGGGACGAGGCTCAGCTGGTACCGGCTGTCAGTGCGATGCGGAAAAGCTGCCTCAAATTCAAGGAAGGGGCGGCAGACGCCCCCTTGTCTGGCAGCGCCCCTTGGGCCGGCTCGGTGCTCGACTGGATGCCAGCCTGCGAAGCGCTTGATGTGGTCCGCGACGAAGACAGCGCACGGGCTGTCATCCATGCGCTTTTCCGTCCCGTCGAAATTGAGTCGCCAGATGGCGAGTCGCGCTTCACCGGCTATTTTGAGCCTGTTTATGAAGCCCGTATGCAGCCTGAAGGCGACTTTACAGAGCCTGTCCCAGGCGTACCGTCAGACCTTATCGCCGAAAGCAGCAGCAAGGTTTATCAGCGACTATCCAACGGCTCGCGGCGGCCCTACCCGACCCGCGCCGAGATCACCAAGGCTGGCGTGCGCGCGCTGGCCTATGCGCATCCGGGCGACGTGTTCTTTCTCCAGATCCAGGGCTCTGGAAAGCTCCACTTTCCAGACGGATCGGTGCGCAAAGCGTCTTTTGCCGCCCATAACGCCCAGCCTTTCAAATCGACCGCGAATTGGCTGCTGAAACGCGGCTGGATCACGCGCGGCCAGTCCAACATGCAGGGCATCCGCGACTGGATGGATCGCGCCACCGATGCGCAGGTCCGCGAAGCGATGAATGCCAATCCGCGCTTTGTGTTCTTCAATCTGGAACCAGCCGATGATGAAAGCGGCCCGGTCGGTGCAATGGGCGTCCCGCTGACCCCGTTTGGCTCTATCGCGATTGATCGCAGCTATAATCCGATGGGTGTTCCGGTCTTTGTCCAGACAAGTGCGCCCGGCCTTGGTGGGGATTGGTCCGGCCTTCTCATCGCGCAGGATACCGGCGGCGCCATCAAGGGCCCTGTGCGCGGCGATATCTATTTTGGCACCGGCTATGAAGCGGGCCAACGCGCCGGTACGATGAATGCGCCTGGCCGCATGTGGGTGTTGCTGCCCCGCGCCGTTGCAGACAGGATGGGTGGGGTCGAAGCGTTTGCCGGCCTTGGCGCTGAGCCTGTCGCACCCTAGTTGTGGGGCATGACAGACCGGCCCCTCAAACCTGACGACCAGAAAGCCTGGGACGCCATTCGCCGGTCTGTGCGTCCGCTTCAGGGTGGCAAGTCTCCGCGCATCAAACGCGATGTCACCGAGCATCCAATCCTCAAGGCAATCGGAAAAAGCCCTGCTACGACACCCGAACCCGTCAAAAAAACACGGTTACAACACCCCTCTGCGGCCTCGGTCGGGCCTCAAAACCGGGGCGGTGAACGTCTGGTCAGACGCGGCAAGGTCGACATTTCCGCCAAGTTTGACCTGCACGGTCATACCCAGGCGTCGGCGTGGTCGGCACTTCCATCTTTCCTGATGCGCGAACAGGCGCGCGGCAGCAGCTGTGTCATCGTGATTACCGGAAAAGGTAAGCAGGGCGGGGGTATCTTGCGGCACAATTTCCTGCGTTGGCTGGAAATGCCCGAAGCCCGGATGCTGGTCAGCGGCTTTGCCGAGGCGCATCCCCGCCATGGCGGAGCGGGCGCATTCTACGTGTTTATCCGGCGCCGCTAGGCTTTCGTCTGACGCGCGGCCTTCTCGGCAATACCAGACACACCGCGGCGCTCTGACAAAGCATCTGCCACCATGTCCAGCTGTACCCCACGAACGCGCAGTCCAACCAAAAGATGGAACAGAAGATCGGCCGTTTCGGCAGCCACATCCTTACGGGTTTCAGCCGCGATGGCGAGGGCGACTTCGGCGCCTTCCTCGGCAATCTTTTTTCCGCACCGGACGGGCCCGGATTTCAGCAATCTCGCCGTATAGGACTTTTCTGGATTTCCATCGGCCCGGCTATCGACCGTTTCAGCCAGGGTCGCGAGAAGCTCGTTCAGGCGTTTGGCTGATCCAAGGTCTTGTTTCGACATAATAAAATCCATAGCTCCGAGACTAGAATGGGCGAACAGGTGCGCCAGCATCAGACAATGCCTTACGCGCTTCAGATAAGCTCACCTCGCCAAAGTGAAAGATCGAAGCTGCAAGCACTGCCGTTGCGCCGCCGTCAAGAATGGCGGGCGCGAGGTCTTCTGCGGACCCGGCGCCACCTGAGGCTATAACCGGAATTGTTACAGCTGATGTGACGGCGCGAAGCAGTTCGACATCATAGCCGGACTTGGTGCCATCCCGGTCCATTGAGGTCAGGAGAATCTCACCAGCGCCGCGCTTTTGCGCCTCTTTGGCAAAGGCGACCGCATTTATGCCGGTCGGTGTCCGCCCGCCATGGGTAAAGATTTCCCAGCTCTCGCCATTGCGCCTTGCATCGATGGCGACGACCACAGCCTGACTCCCAGCCTTGGCGGCGCATTCCGATATAACCGCCGGGTTCGCAACGGCTGCCGAATTAATCGCGACCTTGTCTGCCCCGGAGCGCAGGAGTTGGACCAGGTCAGACCCTGATCTTACTCCGCCCCCAACCGTCAGCGGCATGAAGCATTGCTCGGCGGTACGGCGTACCACATCCAGCATCGTGCCCCGGCCTTCATGCGAGGCTGTGATATCAAGAAAACAGAGTTCATCCGCGCCTTGGGCATCATAGGCCTTGGCCAGCGCGACCGGATCGCCAGCGTCTCTCAGATCGACAAAATTGACGCCCTTCACGGTGCGCCCATCCTTGACGTCCAGACATGGAATGATGCGGGCTTTCAGCATGATATCAGGCTTTTGCGGTTGCTATGGCTTGGGCAGGATCGATATCGCCATCGTAGAGCGCCCGGCCAAGAATGGTGCCGGAAATCGCGGTGCGCCCACCGGCATTTTTCAGCCCGGAAATATCGTCCACACTGGCAACCCCGCCAGATGCGATCACGGGAATCGCAACAGCGTCGGCCATCTCGGCAGTGAATGCGATATTAACCCCTGTCTTCATGCCGTCGCGCGAAATATCGGTAACGACGAGCCCGGCCACGCCGCAGCCCTCAAAGATCTTGGCAAGCTCAACTGCCTTCATGTCGGATGTTTCTGCCCAGCCTTCGACAGCCACATAGCCATCCTTGGCATCAATGCCGACAACGACTTGTCCTGGCAGTGCTTTGGCCGCTGATTTCACAAGCTCCGGGTCGCGCAAGGCGGCTGTTCCGAGGATCACACGCGACAAACCGGCCTCGAGCCAGGCATCGATCTGCGCGCGGGTACGGATGCCGCCGCCGAGCTGCACTGGAACATCGGTGGATGCGAGGATCGCGCGAACGGCATCACCATTGGCGCTATCGCCAGCAAAGGCCCCGTTAAGGTCCACCACGTGCAACCGGTCAAACCCCATCTTGCGGAAGCGGTCTGCCTGGTCTGCCGGATCAGGATTAAAGGCGGTTGCCTTGTCCATTTCCCCGCGGAGCAGTCTGACGCACTGGCCATCCTTCAGGTCGATGGCAGGCCAAAGTTCGAAACTCGATGTCATGACGGGCTCCACTCAAGAAAGTTGGCGAGCAGTTTCTGGCCAACGCGCTGGCTTTTCTCGGGATGAAACTGTGTGCCGAAGATATTGTCCCGGCCGACGGCGGCGACAATCTCGCCGCCATAGTCCGCCGTTGCCATGATGCAGTCCGTCGATTCCGGGCGGAACGCATAGGAATGGGTGAAATAGACGTGCGGATCGTCCCCTAGACCCGAGAGAACCGGGTGATCGCCGCGCAAATCAAGATCGTTCCAGCCCATATGCGGCACGACAAGCCCGCCTGCTGGCGTGATCCGGTCGACGTCGCCTGCGATCCAGCCAAGTCCGGCCGTCGCGCCATCTTCCAGGCCGCGTGTCGCCATAAGCTGCATACCGACGCAGATGCCGAGAAACGGCACACCGCGTTTCAGGACAGCCGCTTCCAGCGCGCTCACCATACCATCGAGCGCCAGCAAGCCCTTCGCGCAATCGGCAAAGTGGCCAACGCCGGGAAGGACAATCCGCTCAGCCTTTGCGGCAGTCTCGGCGTCGCTGGTCACAATAATTGAGCAGTCCACATCGCTCAGCGTCGCAGCGGCGCGAAGCGCGCGTTCAGCCGAATGCAGATTGCCGGCGCCATAATCGATGAGTGCGAGGTTTGCCATCTGCCGCGCTCTTAACCGGGCGGGGCGAGAAGTGAAAGAGGGATTGGCTTGATCGGCCGCTCGGCGTGTCGCAAGGTCACAGCTGAAATGATTGGAGTTGCCACATGCGTCTGCCTCGAACCCTTGCCTCATTCAGCCTCGCGGCCACGCTGAGCGCCCTGCCCGCGCTTGCGGATCCCTCGACCGATACTGCCTCCAGCCTCGTGGAAGATCGGCCGCAACTGACGCAGGAATTGGCTGAAAAACTCTGGGACTGGGCTGAGGTTGGCTATCAGGAAACCAAATCCTCGCAGCTATTGCAGGACACGCTTTCACTCGAAGAGTTCAGGATCGAGGCGGGTGTTGCGGGGATTCCAACTGCTTTTATCGCCGAATATGGCTCTGGGGAGCCGGTTATCGCGATATTGGCTGAATATGACGCCCTGCCCGGCATTAATCAGACCGCCAGCCCTGAGCGCGAGCAAAGAGAAAATGTCGGCGCCGGGCATGCCTGTGGCCACAATCTCTTCGGGGCAGGTTCGGTCGCGGCCGCGATCGCGATCCGTCACTGGCTTGAAGATACCGGCACTGAAGGCACCATCCGCCTCTATGGGACACCTGCCGAAGAAGGCGGCAGCGGCAAGGTCTATATGGTCCGGGCGGGTCTTTTTGATGATGTCGACATTGCCATGCACTGGCATGCCGACGATGTGAACTCAGCCGCCGCGAACACGACACTCGCCAACCGCTCTGCCAAGTTCCGCTTTCATGGCATTTCCGCGCATGCAGCTGGCGCGCCAGAACGCGGTCGCTCAGCGCTGGACGGTGTTGAGGCGATGAACATGATGGCCAATATGATGCATGAGCACATCCCGCAGGATGCCCGGATGCATTATGTCATCACCTCTGGCGGCGAAGCTCCGAACGTGGTGCCGGACTTTGCCGAGGTCTTCTACTATGTCCGCCACCCTGACGCCGATGGTGTCGAGGCTATATGGTCGCGTCTTGAGGACGCGGCGCGCGGCGCAGCCATGGGGACGGGCACTGAGGTCGACTGGGAAGTCATTCATGGCAACAACCCGCTTCTGGTGAACGAGACGCTCGCCAGGATGATGGATAGCAAGCTGCGCGAATTTGGCGGGATCACCTACACGCCGCAGGAACAGGATTTTGCTGAACAGATCTCGCAAACGCTGAATGACCCGAATGCCAGACTTGGCTCTCAGGAAGAGGTCCAGCCCTATAATGTTTCGCTCGGCTATGGCTCAACCGATGTCGGCGATGTCTCCTATGCCGCGCCAACGGTTGGTCTGCGCACGGCCACCTGGGTGCCCGGAACGTCCGCCCATAGCTGGCAGGCCGTTGCGGCCAGCGGCATGTCGATCGGGCACAAAGGCGCTGAACTTGCGGCCAAGACGCTGACGGCAGCGGCCATTGAGCTTTATGAGAATGAAGAGCTGATCGACGCGGCCAAGGCGGAGTTCGACGAGAAACGTGGACCTAACTACGAATACAAATCGCTGCTTGGCGACCGCGATCCGCCGCTCGATTATCGCAAATAATGCCCTGGCCCCATCAGCCCCATTGGGCGATAAGCGGCGCGATGTCTCCCAGGTGAGATATTGTTCCGTCCGGGCCTTCGGTCGCTGTTTCAGGCCAGTCGGCACTATTGGCGAACCAGATCGTTCGCATCCCGCAGGTCCGGGCGCCCAGAATATCGGCGACCGGGTTGTCTCCGACAAAGACGCAGTCGGCGGAAGCTACATTCAGGCGCCGGGCGGCTCGATGAAAGATTTCCGGGTCTGGTTTGCGTAAGCCTTCGACCTCGGAGATGAGATAGGTGTCGACAAGCCTGTCCAGATTGAGCGCCAGAATTGATCGCAGCTGAATATGCGTCTGGCCATTTGTGATGATCGCCGTTTTCAGCCGGGCCTTGTGCAGATCGCTGAAGAGACTTTTTAGTCCGGGAAACGCAACTGCAAAGCGCCAGAAATTCGTCTCATAGTCGCGCCAGAGGACATCCCGCATCTCAGCGTCTTCTATCGATATAGCCTCCAGCAATTGCTCGTACACGCGATCCTTTGAAACGGTGCCGCGCCGGTCGAGATCGATAAACCGGGTCTGAAGCTCGCTCTGTTCAAGCTGCTGAAGCACCGGAAAGCGGGTTCTCTGATCTGAAACGAAGTGCTTCAGCGATGCTGGCCGGTTCAGGAGTGTCTCATCGAGATCGAACATGACGGCTTTTAAATTCGTCATGCTCAGAATCTCGTTTAGAGGCTGCCCTTGGTGCTCGCCGGTTTGCCTTGAAGGCGCGGATCAGGCGTCACCGCCATGCGCAGGGCGCGGGCTGTGGCCTTGAAGCAGCTTTCGGCGATGTGGTGATTATTCTCGCCATAGACGTTCTCGACGTGCAGGCACATGCCGCCATTGCCGGACAGCGCGTGGAAGAACTCCTTGAACAGCTCGGTGTCGAGATCGCCAACCTTGTCGCGCCGGAAATCCACTTTCCAGACAAGATATGGCCGCTTGCAGAGATCGATCGAGGCCCGGCTCAGGGTTTCGTCCATGGGGATATAGGCGTGGCCAAAGCGGGTTATGCCGGCAAAGTCACCGAGGGCTTTCTTGATGGCCTGGCCGATCACGATGCCGGTGTCTTCCACGGTGTGGTGGGCATCGATGTGCAGGTCGCCCTCGGCCTTTACGGTGAGGTCGATGAAGCTGTGACGGGCGAGGGAGTCCAGCATGTGATCGAAAAAGCCGACGCCGGTCGAAATGTCGGCTTTTCCCGTTCCGTCGAGATCGACGGTGACGGTGATATCGGTTTCGCGGGTCGTGCGCGTGACGGTGGCGGTGCGGTTCGTGGTCATATGTCGTCCAGATAGGGCAGTCAGGCAAAGACTTCTACAGCAGATTTGTTCACGGAATTATAAAGGTTCAGCCTGAAGGTGGGATCTGGATACCTATAGCTTCGTGTTTCTAAGGGGGAAGACGCTGCCCAAATCATCCGGAATACAACGCCGCATCTCGAAAATGCGATTCGCGAACGTCGTGCCTGTGGTGGCGGCGATATTCGCGTTAGTTTCGGGCATGCTGTTTGCTGGCGTGTATTTGGTCGCGGCCGAAATGCGGGCTTCGCAGCAGTCTGACGAGATGGCGCTGCGCGTCGTTGAAACGTTGCGCGTTGATCTTGAAGCCGGCCGCCCGGAAAATGCGACGCGTACACTTACGAGTTTCGCGCCAGAACACGCCTATCTGCTTGATGAGCGCGGTGAGCTGATCGGCGGCGATTATTCAGACCGGGCCATCGCTCACGGACGAGTTTATCCGATCACAGCAGATGGCAAGCAGCTTGGCGAACTGGTGATGGTCAGGCTGATGCCTTTCAGGCCTCCTTTGCCCGGGGTGATGGCCGTTTTCTGCATCCTTGTTCTTTGCGGAACGGCCTATGCCATGGCCAATTACTTTTCCAAACTCGCTGGTCGACAGGTCGAGGAGATCACCCGACTGACCAATCATTTGTCGCTCAATCAGAAAGCCGAAACCAACCATGCGCCGCTGGTGTATCGGGAGTTTCGCCTGCTTCGAGCTGCCATTGTTCGACAGTTGCGGAATTTGCAGGCTGAAAACAGACGCCTCAAAAGCGCGGCCTACACGGATGAACGCACAGGTCTTGGCAACTCCGCGCGCCTTACGCGCAAGCTGACGCAGTTCATTTCGCGCTCATCTTTCAGCTCCCCGGCAGCTTTCATTCTGATTGACGCTGATGGCATGCAGCAATTCTCCGACTCGCATGACGCGGCCACAACGCTGGAGATGCATACCGCGTTCGCGCGCCGGTTCTCAAAAATCGTGTCCGAGCAGGAAGCCGCGCTCAGCCTGCCGCATGGGCATTGGCCGACCTTCTCGCTTCAATCCGATGAGTTCGGGATTCTGGTCGACCGGGTTGGCGCCCGCCCGGAAGTCATTCGTCTGGCGCGTCAGGTGCTCGACGAGCTTCGAGAACCCTACAGCCTGGCCGGCAAGATGGTCCGCCTGCCAGCACATGCCGGGATCGTGATGATCCCGGAAGATGGTCAGACCCCTGCAGATATTCGCAAGCGCGCCTCGTCTGCCCTTTTACAGGCCCGCCGGGTCGAGGGCAGCGACATGCAGTTCTATTCACCCAAACTCGACCGGCAGAATGCGGCCCGCAAGCGCCTGGAGGCCGAGGTTCTGGCGGCCGTCGAGGCTGAACGCTTCATTCCGATGTACCAGCCGAAGGTTGACCTGCAGACAGGTAAAATCGTCGGCGCCGAGGCGCTCGCCCGCTGGAAACTGGAAAGCGGCCGTATCGTTTCGCCCAATATCTTCATTCCCGTCGCCGAGAGCTGTGGCATGATTGGCGATATCGGCCGTCAGATCGCTCGCAAGGCGTGCGAGGATGCCGCCCGCTGGAACAGTCTCGACTTTGACAATGTCTCAATTGCGGTGAACGTCTCGCCGCTTCAGTTCGAGAGCGATGATCTCGGCGAAATGGTCATCAATGCGATGACGGATGCAGGCCTGCCGCCGCGCCTGCTGCAGCTGGAAATCACCGAAAGCGTCGCCGTCGAAGACCCTGACCGCCTCAAGGATGTGATCAACCCGCTCAAGTCTATGGGTGTGCGTCTTGCAATCGACGATTTCGGAACAGGACATTCCAACCTGTCCATGCTCGGCCGTCTTCCGTTTGATGTGTTCAAGATCGACCGTCAGTTCATCTCCAACCTGCACACAGACAGGCAGGCGCCGGCGATCGTGGAGATGATCCTCGGTATGGCCGAGACGCTCGGTATGGAAACAGTGGCCGAAGGCGTTGAAACCGAAGCCCAACTGAACTTCCTGCGCCGCCGGGGCTGCGATCAGTATCAGGGCTATTACTTCAGCCCGCCCGTCATGATCGACCGATTCATGGAAATGCTGAGCGAAAACAACCAGAGCCAGGTCGCCTGACTGACCTGATCGGCGCGCTACCTCTTGCGGAGAGGGGTCCGGTGCGCCACATCACCGGGCGTGACAGATACTGATCAAAGACATTCGCCGCCCTGGCACGGGACTACGATCCTTGCTGTGCGGACAGAAGACCATGTCGTGATCCTGAGCGATGGCCAGGTCTCGATGGGTCAGACCGTGATGAAGGGTAATGCGCGCAAGGTGCGCCGGCTTGGCAATGGCGACATCCTCGCCGGCTTTGCAGGCGCCACGGCAGATGCCTTCACCTTATTTGAGCGTCTCGAGCAGAAACTCGAACGCTTCCCGAACCAGTTGCAGCGCGCTGCCGTCGAACTGGCCAAGGACTGGCGCACTGAGAAATATCTGCAAAAGCTCGAAGCTTTGCTGATCGTCGCCGACAAGGAAACGACGCTCGTCATCACAGGCGCTGGCGACGTGCTCGAGCCTGAACACAATGTCGTGGCGGTCGGATCGGGCGGCAATTATGCCCTCTCGGCTGCCCGCGCGCTGTATTCCTACGAAAAAGACGCTGAAAAGCTTGGCCGTCAGGCGATGGAAATCGCCGCCGACATTTGCGTCTACACAAACTCGAATTTTTCGATTGAGAAGTTGGACCTGAAAAGCTGATGGACGTTCTGACCCCAAAAGAAATCGTTGCTGAACTCGACCGCCACATTGTTGGGCAGGCCGATGCCAAACGCGCTGTCGCCCTGGCGCTTCGCAATCGCTGGCGCCGCAAGCAGGCCCCGGAAGAGCTGCGCGACGAAATCACGCCGAAAAACATACTGATGATCGGGCCAACCGGCGTCGGTAAGACGGAAGTCTCACGTCGGCTCGCCAAGCTCGCAAATGCGCCCTTCCTGAAAGTCGAAGCCACGAAATTTACTGAGGTCGGCTATGTCGGGCGCGATGTCGAACAGATCGTCCGCGATCTCGTCGAGTCGGCCGTCGGCATGGTCAAAAGCCAGCGCCGCAAGCTGGTCGAGGATCAGGCCCGCGAGGCGGCAGAAAAACGCCTGCTCGATTCCCTCGTTGGCGAGGATGCGCAAAGCTCCACGCGTGAAGTCTTCCGCCGCAAGCTGCGCGACGGGGAACTCGATGACCGTGACATCGACATTGAGCTCGCCGATACCGGCGGGGGTATGCCGATGATGGATATTCCAGGCGGTGGCGGCTCCATGGGCATGATCAACATTGGTGATCTGCTCGGCAAGGCGATGGGCGGGCGCACCAAACGTGTCCGCACTACGGTGCGCGACGCTTACAAGCCATTGATCGGCGAAGAAGCCGACAAGCTGATCGATGAGGAGAGCGTCACACGTGAAGCGATCCGTCTGGTCGAGTCTGACGGGATCGTTTTCCTCGATGAGATCGACAAGGTCGCCGGCTCCAGTGGCCGTAGCGGCGCAGATGTCTCTCGCGAAGGCGTGCAACGCGATCTTCTGCCCCTGATCGAAGGCACAACTGTCTCGACCAAGCGCGGCCCCGTCCGCACGGATCATATCCTGTTTATCGCCTCGGGCGCTTTCCACGTCTCCAAACCGTCTGACTTGCTGCCTGAACTTCAGGGCCGCCTGCCGATCCGGGTGGAGCTCAAACCGCTCAGCCGTGACGACATGCGCCGCATTCTAGTCGAGCCGGAAGCCTCCCTCATTCGCCAGCACGAAGCGCTGATGAAGGCCGAAGGCGTTGATCTGGTCTTCGAAGACGATGCGATCGATGCGCTGGCTGACATCGCCGTTCGGGTCAACGACACGGTTGAGAATATCGGTGCGCGGCGGTTGCAGACTGTGCTTGAGCGGATGCTGGATGAAATCAGTTTCACCGCGTCGGATCGAGACGGAGAAACCGTTACGATCACTGCAGACTATGTCAGCGCTCAGCTTTCAGACCTTGCAGGCAATAGCGACCTGTCGAAATTTATCCTGTAGCGCTCTCGGCGCTTGAAGCGATCCTCCGGACGGGCAGGTGGGTCTTGCCCCAGTCCCGGAAGGTCGCGAGCGCCGGGCCGAGCTCCTTCCCCTTGTCGGTAAGGACATATCTGTAGCGTTTCGGCCGCTCATTATAGAGCTCGCGCGCCAGAATCCCTGCTTCAACCAGACGCTTGAGCCGGCCTGCCACGATGTGGCGGGTCGCGCCGGTGCTTTCTGCAAACTCTTCAAATTTTGAGCGACCCAGGAAACAGTCGCGCAGGATCAGCAGCGTCCAGCGATCCCCCACAAGGGAAAGCGTCCGCGCGACCGGGCACCAGTTTTCGTCAAGATCGGTCCATTTCATGATGACAATGTATAGACTGATTTGCTAGAGTTCCAAAATGGAATGGAGTAATTCATGAAATCAGCGGCGATTATTATCGGAGCAGGGGATGCAACCGGGGGCGCAATTGCTCGCCGGTTCGCACGTGAAGGTTTGACGGCAGTGTGTACGCGGCGCACCCGCGAGGCGGTCATGCCGCTCGTCGAAACTATTGAGGCTGACGGATACAAAGCGGTTGGACGTGGCTGCGATGCGCGCTCTGAAGATGAAATGATCGCCCTCTTCGATGAGGTCGAGCGCGACATTGGCCCCGTTGACGTGGTCGTCTTCAATATTGGCGCAAACGTGAATTTCCCGATCACGGAAATGACGGTGCGCGTCTATCGCAAGGTCTGGGAGATGGCGGCCTTTGCAGGTTTTCTTGCAGGTCGGGAAGCGGCTCGGGTGATGAGCCCGCGCGAAGCCGGCACAATTATTTTTACCGGGGCAACCGCGTCCCTGCGTGGCGGTGCGGGCTTTTCGGCCTTTGCCGGCGCCAAGTTCGCGCTTCGGGCCCTCGCGCAATCCATGGCGCGAGAGCTTGGCCCACGCGGTATCCATGTCGCGCACACGATCATCGATGGCGCGATCGACACCGCCTTCATCCGTGACAATTTCCCCGAGCGTTACAAGCTCAAGGATGTTGACGGCATTCTCGATCCTGAGGCCATCGCCGAGACATACTGGACGCTGCATCAACAGCCGCGCTCCGCCTGGACGCATGAGCTGGACCTGCGCCCCTGGATGGAAACCTTCTAAGACACTACAGACCTGACTGGAAACTGCCGCATGTCAAAACCGCTCGAATTCTGCTTCGATTTCATAAGCCCGTTCTCATATGTCGCCTGGCACGCCTTGCCCCACTATCTCGAACAGACAGATGCAGAGCTGAAGATCACGCCCGTCTTCCTCGGCGCGATCATGCAGAACACCGGCAATCGTCCACCCGGTCTGGTGCCGGCCAAAGGGGCCTATATGGCTGACGATCTGCAGAGGTGCTGCAAGCGCTACGGCATTGAGTTTCGCATGCATCCGAAATTTCCGGCGATTAACACCCGCCCGCTCCTGCGCGCAGTCATCGCGCTGGATGATCAACCAGGTGAACAGAAAAAGCTGATGGATGCGGTCTTTCACGCCATGTGGGCCGCGCCCGAGCCGCTCGACACCGAGGATCAGGCCCAGGTCGAAGCGCTTTGTATCAATGCGGGCCTCGACTGGTCGCAGGTCAAAGCGGCGATGGAAGACGAAACTACCAAGGACCAGCTACGCACCAACACAGATGGAGTGATCCAGAGGGGCGCGTTCGGCGCTCCCAGCTTCTTCGTCGGAGAAACGCTATTCTTCGGCCATGACCGTCTCGATTATGCGGTTGAGGCGCTCAATGAAGCGGGAAAATAAAACCTGAATAAATTTTGGAACGGTCTTGGGGAGCTCTGCATAGGACAGGTGAAGCATAACTACTCCAACTTCCATGACACCAACTCTCAACCGGCGCTTTTTGGCGCCGGTTATTTTTTGGCTGAATGCCGAACGCGGCGCTGGATCAAAGCCTGGCTCATGACCGCCTTGACCATGTCCGGTCGAAAAGGCTTCGGAATCAGATAAGCTGGCTCGCCGTGCCGCCCCGTTAAAAGTTTTTGCGGAAACGCCGTTATAAAGATGACGGGCACATCCAGATTCTCTTTAATTGAAGCCACCGCATCGGCCCCGGAAGAGCCGTCGGCAAGCTGTACATCTGCGAGGATAAGTTCCGGTCTCAGCTCTGCGCAGGCCCGCACAGCTTCTTCCCGCGTCACCGCCTGGCCGATAACAGTGTGTCCGACCTGCCGTGCAATCTGGGCAATATGAGCGGCAACAAGTGGTTCGTCTTCGATGATGAAGACCTTGCTCGCCAGAGACTCAGTCAGATCATTCTCAGCGTCAGCGATGAGCTCCAGGAGCTCATCGGAATTCTTGCGCATGATACTGGCGGCATCGTTCAGCGGGAAACCTTCCATCGCTGTCAGCATCAGCGCGCGCCGCGCATCCGTCGACAGCGCGGCAATCTCGCTCGACACTTCGCCTGTATTCATCATGCTGAACCGGGCATCGAGACTGGAGAAAAGTGCGATACGGCTGAAGTCGCTCGGAATGTTGTCCAGCATGGAGACAAGCATCGATTCTACAATTTTGTCGCCCTGGACGCCATTTCCGGTAACTGCGCGCGCATAGCGGCGCAAATAAGGAAGCTCACGTTCCAGATTATCTGCGGCACCCATAGGTAAGGCCATTCTATTTATTTATACCAGCCAGATCGAACCTGTTCATACAGTGCTAGCGCCACATCCTTTCCAAAAAGTGGATAACAGCCCGTCAACCATGAGTTGGCACAATCGGGCGTTAGCCTGAAACGCCGGCAGCCTTGGCGAGCGTTGCATAAGGCGTCTCCGGGCGTGGGCCGTAATGGGAGATCACCTCGGCCGCCGCCATGTGTCCAAGCTTCGCGGAGGTTGCCAGAGGCAAGTCATGCGAAATACCGAACAGGAATCCGGCGGCATACTGGTCGCCAGCCCCGGTCGTATCAACGACCTTGCTGACAGGTTCGGCCGGCACGGTAATCGCTTCGCCGTCGCCAATCACGACTGAGCCTTTCTCGGACCGTGTGATTGCCGCCAGCGCCGTATCGGCCTGCATGCGCGCCACAGCCGTATCGAAATCTTCCGT
This sequence comes from Henriciella litoralis, assembly GCF_002088935.1. NCBI lineage: Bacteria > Pseudomonadati > Pseudomonadota > Alphaproteobacteria > Hyphomonadales > Hyphomonadaceae > Henriciella > Henriciella litoralis. The sequence continues at coordinate 2,186,484 of NZ_NCSS01000006.1, read as the reverse complement.
CTCATAAAGCGACAGGGCCTCGTCCTCATTGGCGAAGACAATATCGACATGGTTCTTGATAAGGTGGAGGAAGCTGTCGCGGTGACGCTCGACGCAGAAGCTGTCAGACAGGGTCAGCGCCACCTTGCGGCCGGCGGCTGTCGCGATTTCTGAGGCATGTACGAAGGCAGCTTTCGCCGCTTCCTGGTCAAAGAGGTAACCCTCAAGATAGAGGATTTTGCCGGCGCGGACGGTCTCTTCCTGAACGTCCTCAGGCGAGAACAGAACAGACGCGCCGAGATAGGTGTTCATGCTGCGGGCCCCATCCGGGGTGACGAAGATGATGCAGCGTGCCGTCGCCGGGCCGCTCGACAGGGCTGGCGTATCAAAAGGAACGCCGACCGTCTTCATGTCGCTGCGAAAGACGGTGCCAAGCTCGTCTTCGGCGACCTTGCCGATATAGGCCGCTGTGCCGCCAAAGCTGGAGATCCCGACAATTGTATTGGCGCCTGATCCACCAGACAGCTGGCGGGCATCCTTTGCCGCTTCTGTCAGCTCTGCGGCCCGCGCCTCATCGATCAGCGTCATGCCATTCTTGCGGATGTCATGTTCCTCAAGAAAACGGTCTTCGACGGGCGCGATGATATCGACGATGGCATTGCCAAGCCCAACAACGTCATAACGGGTATCTGTCACTCTGGTCTCACTTCTTTGTTCGGGAAAAACGTCTGATTGGGCAGCCTGGATCTAGACTTCGATGCCGGCCTTTTTGGCGTCGGCAAGAAAGGCTGCGAGGCCTTTGTCCGTCAGCGGGTGATCGGCAAGGCCGCGAAGAACGTTCGGTGGCACCGTTGCGACGTCAGCGCCTGCCAGCGCGGACAGCCGGACATGGTTGGCGCTACGGATCGATGCGGCGAGGATTTCTGTCTCAAACAGATAGTTGTCGTAGATCGTGCGGATATCCTCGATCAGCTCCATGCCATCGATATTGATATCGTCCAGCCGACCGATGAAGGGTGAGATATAGGCCGCGCCCGCCTTTGCCGCGAGAAGTGCCTGATTGGCCGAAAAGCAGAGCGTGACGTTCACGGCTGTGCCTGCATCGGTGAGGGCCCGGCAGGCCCGCAGCCCGTCCATCGTCAGCGGCAGTTTGACCGCGACATTAGACGCGATGGCCTGGAGCTTCTTGCCCTCACTGACCATGGTTTCGTAGTCAGTCGCCACGACTTCCGCGCTGACATGGCCGTCGGTCAGCTCACAGATTTCGGCAATGACGTCCGCAAATTTGCGTCCGGACTTGGCAATCAGCGACGGATTGGTCGTGACGCCATCTATCAGTCCGGTCTCGGCAAGCGTCTTGATCTCTGCCGTGTCGGCCGTGTCGACGAAGAATTTCATGTCTGGCTCCTGAAAGTATCTGTGCCGCGCTTTAACAGTGATGCAGCTGTGCCGCTAGGCGGCTTCATGCAATGCGCGAAAGTAAGCAATTGTTCTGGCAAGGCCGTCACGCAGGGCGATGGTTGGTTCCCAGCCCAGGGTTTCGTGCGCTCTGGTGATATCGGGCTGGCGCTGACGCGGATCATCTTGTGGCAAGGGTTTGTGAACCAGCTTTGATGAGGCGCCCGTCAGCTCGATCACAATTTCGGCGAGTTCCCTGATCGTGAACTCGCGCGGATTGCCGAGATTTATCGGGCCGGTGACGTCTGCCGACGTTTTCATCAGCCGGATCAGGCCTTCAACGAGATCCTCAACAAAACAGAAGCTGCGGGTCTGCTGGCCGTCGCCATACAGCGTGATGTCCTCACCGCGCAGGGCCTGCATGATGAAATTCGAGACCACGCGTCCGTCATTGGGGTGCATGCGAGGCCCGTAAGTATTGAAGATCCGCGCCACCTTGATCTCGGTCCTGTGCTGACGGTGATAGTCAAAGAACAGCGTCTCGGCGCAGCGCTTGCCCTCATCATAGCAAGACCGAGGGCCGATCGGGTTCACATTGCCCCAGTAATCCTCGCGCTGAGGATGCACTTCCGGATCGCCGTACACCTCGGAGGTCGAAGCCTGGAGAATGCGGGCTTTGGTCCGTTTGGCGAGCCCAAGCACATTGATCGCGCCATGAACACTGGTCTTGGTCGTCTGGACCGGGTCGAACTGGTAGTGAACCGGGCTTGCCGGGCAGGCAAGATTGTAGATCTGATCTACTTCGACAAAGAGCGGCACCGTCACATCATGACGCATCAGCTCAAAGCGCGGATTGCTCATCAAATGGGCGACATTGGTGCGCGTGCCCGTGAAGAAATTGTCGACGCAGAGGACTTCCGCCCCGTCATCGAGCAGGCGTTCACAGAGGAAAGAGCCGATAAAGCCGGCGCCGCCCGTAACCAGAATGCGAGGAGCTAGGTGCATATGGGTTTATGCGGCATTCGCGAGATGAAACACAAGGGTCAACTCGCGGTGCCGACTACCGACCAATGGAGAAATAGGTAAAGCCGCGTTTAGCCATGTCTTCGGGCGAATAGATATTTCGCAGGTCAATGACGGTGTCAGTTTTCAGGGATGCCTTGACCCGGTCCATATCGAGCGCGCGGAACTGGTCCCACTCCGTGATGATCACCATCGCATCGGCGCCGTCGATGGCATCATAGGCATTCTCGGCATAGTCGATGCCGTCCATTAGCTTTTTCGCCTCATCCATGCTTTCCGGGTCATAGGCCCGCACAGTTGCGCCGGCTTCGATCAGTGCCGGCAGGATGTCGAGGCTCGGGGCATCGCGCATATCATCGGTATTCTGCTTGAAGGCGAGGCCCAGCACGCCAACCGTCTTGCCTTTGACGTCGCCGCCCATCGCCCGGATGATTTTCTGCGCCATCGCCTTCTTGCGGGCCGCGTTGACCTCAACCACCGTATCGACGATGCGGACAGGCGAGTTGTAGTCACTGGCGGTCTTGGTCAGCGCCAGCGTGTCTTTTGGAAAGCACGAGCCGCCATAGCCGGGGCCTGCATTGAGAAACTTGCGGCCGATCCGGCCATCAAGCCCGATCCCGCGCGAAACTTCCTGCACATTTGCGCCAACGGCCTCACAGAGGTCCGCCATCTCGTTGATGAAGGTGATCTTCACGGCCAGGAACGCATTCGCCGCATACTTGATCAGCTCAGACGTGCGCCGTGTCGTAAACAGGATCGGCGTCTCATTGAGGAAAAGCGGGCGATAAAGCTCACGCATCACTTCGCGGGCGCGTTCATCATCCGTGCCGACAACAACCCGGTCAGGAATCTTGAAATCCTTGATGGCCGCGCCTTCGCGCAGGAATTCAGGGTTTGAGACAACGGCAAAATCACCATCAGGCGCAGCCTTGCGAATGATCGCCTCGACCTCGTCGCCCGTACCGACAGGCACTGTCGACTTTGTCACGATGACGGTAAACCCGTCCATAAGGCCAGCAATCTCTTCAGCGGCGGCATAGACATAAGAGAGATCAGCGTGGCCATCGCCGCGGCGCGATGGGGTGCCGACTGCGATGAAGACCGCATCGGCGTCGGCAATTGCATCAGCTGCTTCGGTGGTGAATTTCAGCCGACCAGCAGAAACGTTCTGCGCAACGAGATCATCGAGGCCCGGCTCATAGATCGGAATCTCGCCCTTCTTCAGGCGCTCGATCTTGGAGGCATCCTTGTCGACGCATGTCACAACATGCCCGAAATCGGCGAAACACGCCCCGCTTACCAGGCCCACATAACCTGTCCCGATCATCGCTACGCGCATGGATTTCGTCCTGTATTTTTCACCGCCATAGAAGAGTTGCGAGGGGTGCGTTTTTTAGGCCGAAAGGTCAAGAACCTCCGTCACCTTGATGCGACAGCGCCAGCCGCTTCGGCGGCCTCTTCGCCTTTGCCGTCTTCAGCGTGCAAGGCCGATACGACCTCTGGATCGTCCAGCATTTCTTGCACTTGGGCTGAAAATGCTCGCAGGATTGCGTTGGGCCAGCTGTCATTTGCGTCGCCAGGAACAGACTCGGTTTCCTTGAATGACTTGCTCAGTATGGTGCCATCCGGGCCCTGGACGGCGAGTTCGGCGTCGTGGTCAAAACGGAATTTGCCAACCCAGTTCAAATTAACATCGGTGTGCCAGTCCTTGATGACTATGGTCAGAAGCCGGCTAGCCTGTTGTGGCGATAGAAATTGATCTACGTCCGCGTCTGCGACCGGCTCATCAGTTTCAACGGCGATTGCGGACCAACCACTGTCGGTCATGCCTTCAACAATTCGCTGTTCCAGAAAATCGCCGAGATCTGCACCTTCCGGAATGTCCTTCTGGCGAAAGACGTTCAGCTTCCAATGGTTAGGAATGCCATAGCTGCGCGCATAACCGATCAAATCGTCCGGCTTGCCATCCTTGGTGCGAACCCTGTCCTCGATGACCGACACCATCACAGGCCCTGCGGGCGCATAATCAAATGACGGGCGTTGATCTTCCGGTGGGAGCGGAGACACGCAAGCGCTCGCTAGAATGGCCAAACCTGAAATGCAGAACAAACGCATGCTAACCCCCCTTGATTGAACCACGCGTAGGTAGAGAATTTCCCGTTAGAAGGCAACTTCGAACACTAGATCTCCTGGTTATACTTGCCGACCTGTTCGTGCTTGCCGAGGCGCGGTTTGACTTCCTTGTGGAAGAGGTCGCGCATATCGTCTTCGGACTGCAGGCTTTCGACGACCACAACCAGTTCCGGCTTGTTTGATGAGGCGCGCACCAGCACCCAGGAGCCATCATCCAGCGTCACGCGGGCGCCATTGACGGTGTTTACGTCGACAACTTTACGGCCGAGGACTTCCTTGCCCGCCATGCCTTCATATTCGGTGACCATCTTGTCGACGACGTCATATTTCAGCTCATCATCGCAATGGGGCGACATGGTCAGCGAGGTATAGGCGACGCCAAGCTCTGATTTGAGGTCGGCCATTGTCTTGCCGGGGTTCCGGTCGAGCATTTGCAGGATCGCGCCGGCTGCGACGAGGCCATCATCATAGCCAAGTCCGATCGGTGGGCGGAAGAAGAAGTGGCCGGACTTCTCAAAGCCTGCCAGCGCGCCGAGGTCGGTCGTGCGGCGTTTGATGTAGGAATGGCCGGTCTTGTAATAGTCGACTGTGGATCCGTTCTCTTTCAGAACGGGGTCTGTCTTGTAGAGGCCGGTCGATTTCACATCGACGACGAAATTCGCGCCAGGATGAACCTTGGAGAGGTCACGGGCCAGCATCAGGCCGATCTTGTCGGCGAAGATTTCCTCGCCCGTATTATCAACAACGCCGCAGCGGTCGCCGTCGCCATCAAAACCGAGCGCGACATCAGCGCCGTGCTCTTTTACGGCCTTCGCCATGGCGTGCAGCATCTCGCTGTCTTCAGGGTTCGGATTGTATTTCGGGAAGGTGTTGTCGAGATTACAGTCCATCTCGATGACCTCGGCGCCCATAGCCCGCAGCGCATCTGGCGCAAACGCGCCGGCCGTGCCATTGCCGCAGGCCGCGATCACGCGGAGCTTGCGCTTCAGGCTGACGCCTTCGGAGACGGATGCGATGTACTTTTCCCGCATGTCATCGACGCGGTAGCTGCCGCCACCAGCGCGCGGCTGGAAATCACCATTGAGAACGATCTCTTTCAGACGGCCCATTTCTTCCGGACCGAAGGTGAGCGGCTTGTTCGCGCCCATCTTGACGCCGGTCCAGCCGTTTTCATTGTGGCTCGCCGTCACCATCGCGCAGCAATCGGCATCGAGCTCGAACTGTGACCAGTAGACCATCGGCGAGAGCGCCAGGCCCACGTCGAGCACTTCGCATCCACCCGCGACCAGGCCGAGCTTCAGCGCGTTCTTGATACCGAGCGAAATCGACCGGAAATCATGGCCGGTGACGACTTTCGGCGTCACGCCCAGCTCATGAAACAGCGTTGCCATGCCAAGACCGAGCGCCTCGACGCCGAGCAGGTTCAGCTCCGGCGCCTTTTCGTGCCCCGTCCCGCCAAACCACCAGCGTGCATCATATTCGCGAAAGCCGGTTGGCTTCACCAGCGGGAGCGTTTCAAACTCGATTGAATTAGGGGCAATATCAGCGCGTGGTTTCGGCATCATGGGCCGGTGACTCCTTATTTCCTGCAGCCCCCAGATGGCATGAATGTGTGAAGCTTTTCCAGTCCCGCGAGCGATTTATTCCCGATGTGACGCCTCTTTAAGGAAGTTTGCCATCCATTTGCCAACAAGATCATTGTCCACAGGCGTTTCGAGGCTCTTGCTGGCGGCATCAACGCGTTCAGGGGAAAAGGCCGTGCCCCGGCGCACATTATATAGCGCGTTGCAGAACCCGGCGGAAAACTCCGGATGGCCCTGAAAGCTGATCGCGGGGACAGCGCCATAGTCGAGAACAGCGAAGGGCGTGAAGTCTGACCGCGCCACGACCTGCGCGCCTGGCGGCAGGCTCAGCACCTGATCCTGATGGCTGACGCCAAGCGAGAATGTCTCGCCGCGATAGTCGCCCATCCAGTCTGGTCGTTCAATAATGTCATAGACATGCCGTCCGAGGCCCCAGCCTTTGTCGGACTTCTCGACCCGACCGCCCAGCGCTTTTGCGATAGCCTGATGGCCAAAGCAGACGCCAATCTGCGGGGTTTTCTTTGCCGCCGCGCGCTGGATGAAATTCAGGAGTGGCCCCATCCACGGATGCTGCTCATAGACGCCAGCCGCAGAGCCGGTGACAAGAATGGCATCGATCCCATCAAGATCGGGGAAATCGTCGCCGGACGAAACGGCCACGCTTTCGCAGGTAAAGCCAGGCATATGCGGCTTGATCAGGCTCTCGAACATGGCCGGATAACGCGGCCAGTCAGCACGGATGGCCTCGGGTGGCAGGCCGGTTTCAAGAATGGTCAGTTTCATGCCTGACCGGATAGAGCAGTTTGCCGCGCGCGATAAGGCGATTCTACGCCGCAGATGTCATCGCCATGATGGCATTCCAGGCAACGTAGAGCGCCACCAATATGATAAATCCGGCAAACAGCCTCCGGGCGACTTGCGCCCGCGGCACCAGCAGTTTCGCGATATATTGTCCTGCAATACCGCCGATCAGGCCGCCAACAACCAGCAACAGGGCCAATCTGAGGTCGATCAGGCCATCTAGCGCATAATTGGCAGATGTCGCGGTGCCGAAAAGCGCGACCGAAACGAGCGAGGAGGCCGTGGCTGCGGCCATTGTCATGCCGGTGGCGTAGAGCAGTCCGGGGACGATCAGAAAGCCGCCGCCAATCCCGAAAAAACCCGCTGCAAAACCGACGATGACACCAAGCGGGACGAGACGGATGAGAAGTCTCGGCTCCAGATGTACATCGGGATTACCAGCCAGCTTTGGTTTTCTGAACATGGAGAGCGCAATCGCTACCATTGCGACCGAGAATCCCAGGAGGAGCTGTTGCCCGTCGACTATCTTGGCGATGCTGGATCCGAGGATGGAGCCAACCAGTCCGGCAAGGGCGAAGACGCTGGCGCAGGGCCATTTTACGCGTCCGCCCCTCCAGTGACCGGCCAGGCTGATGAGCGCGGTCATGGCGACGGCGGCCGCCGACGTGCCGATGGCGATATGCGGGTCATCGACACCGACAAAATAGAGCAGCAGGGGCGCGGCCAGAACCGAGCCGCCACCGCCAAATGTCGACAGGAGCAGGCCGACGAGGGCGCCGCTGATCAGAGCGGGCAGGATGATGGATGGGTCGGCGAAAATGGCGGTCACTGTCCATCCTCCGGGCAAAATATGTCGGCCAGCGTCTCGAGAAGTTTCGCTGCAGCCGGGTCGTCGATGGAATAATAAATAACCTGCCCGGCGCGCCGCGTCTTTACGAGCTTTTCGTCACGCAGCTTCGCCAGATGTTGTGACAGCGCCGACTGGGAGACGCCTGCGCCTTCGAGGAGTTCGCCAACGCTCTTTTCGCCTTCGACGAGCTGACACAACACCATCAGCCGTTTTTCATTCGCAAGCGCGCGCAGGAAAGCCGCAGCGGCAGTCGCGTTGGCCTCAAGCTGGGCGGGGTCCATTTTTGTTCTGATCATGCGCCCAATATATTAGTTCTTGCTAAATAAGCAATAGCTAATATATGTATTTCACAAACAGGAGATATTCTCATGGACATCAAGGCATTTTTTGACCCCGACACCTCAACAGTGACCTATCTTGTGGTCGACGAAGCGAGCTCGAAAGCGGCAATCATCGACCCGGTGCTCGATTTTGATCCTGCATCCGGCAAGCTGAGGACGAGCTCCGCCGACGAGGTCCTTGCCGAAGTTGAAGCGCGGGGGCTTCACGTCGACTATGTGCTCGACACTCATGCGCACGCCGACCACCTCTCGGCAGGCGATTACATCCGTCGCAAGACCGGCGCGGAGTATGGCATTGGTGAGCACATTCGCGACGTTCAAAAGATTTTCCGACCTGTCTTCAATGCGGTGGACATCACGCCGGACGGGCATGTCTTCGACCACCTTTTCAGCGATGGCGAAACTTTCGCGATTGGCGGCCTGAATGTGCGTGTCTTGCATACGCCGGGTCATACGCCGGCCTGTCTGACCTATGTCATCGAAGACGCCGCCTTTGTTGGCGATACGCTTTTCATGCCAGACTATGGCACGGCACGGGCCGACTTTCCGGGCGGGGATTCTGCAACGCTGTACCGGTCGATTGCCAAAATTCTCTCGCTTCCACCCGAAACGCGCATCTTTGTGGGTCACGATTATCTCCCTGAAGGCCGGACTGATTATCGCTGGGAAACCACAGTGGCGGAACAACGCGCTGCAAACCGCCATGTCCACGACGGTATCAGCGAGGAAGAGTTCGTTGAGATGCGGGATGCGCGGGACGCAACGCTGCAGCCACCGCGCCTCATCCTGCCATCCCTTCAGGTCAATATTCGCGCCGGCTCAATGCCGCCCGAAGATACCGACGGGCGGACCTATCTGAAGATACCGGTTACGCAGGAACAGTAGGCTCTGGTTCGTCCACGGAGAGCTGGCGCTCGATCCACGCCTTGATCCTGACTTCAAGTGCGTCGAGCGGCAGCGATCCTGCGCCAAGCAGTTCGTCGTGGAAGGCGCGGATGTCAAAATCTTCGCCGAGGGCGTCCCTGGCTGTCTGGCGCAGCTCCAGGATTTTCAGCTCGCCCATCTTGTAGGCCGTCGCTTGGCCGGGCCAGCCGATATAGCGGGTGACTTCGGTTTTAATATTGAGCGGGGCAAGCGCTGAATTGTCGGTGAAACACGCCTCTGCTTCCTCGCGGGACCAGCCGTACCAGTGCATGCCGGTGTCTGCGACCAGACGGCAAGCCCGCCACATCTCATAGGAGAGCTGGCCGAAGCGCTCATAAGGCGTCTGATAGATGCCCGCTTCCCCGGCGAGTTTTTCGGCATAAAGGCCCCAGCCTTCGCCAAAGGCGGTCGCGTAATATTGCTTTCGGAAACGTGAGACGTCTTCCAATTCCTGCGCCAGCGAGATCTGCAAATGGTGGCCCGGCACCGCCTCATGCGCCGAGAGGGCCGGCAGCTCGTAGAGCGGGCGCTGATCGAGCGCGTAGGTGTTGACCAGATACGTCCCTGACACGCCCTTTTCAGGGTCACCGCCAGCATAGCGGCCTGTCGTATAACCGGGCGCGATGGCATCAGGCACAGGCTCGACACCATAGGTCAGGCGCGGAAGTTTGCCGAAATATTGCGGCAGGATCGCATCGAGACGCTTTGAAATGCGCGCGGCTTTCTCAAGCAGGTCTTCCGGCGTCTCGGAATAGAACTGCGGATCGGTCCGCAGGAAGTTCAGAAACTCATCAAAGGTGCCGGGATAGCCGAGCTCTTCGATGATGATCTCCATTTCGGCGCGGATGCGCGCGACTTCTGACAGGCCAAGCTCGTGGATCTCTGATGGTGAATAGCCTGCGCCAGCCGTATGCGTCTTGATCTCCTGTGCATAATAAGGACGCCCGCCGGAGAGGGTGACGACTCCCGGCTCGGCGCGCGCATGGGGGAGATACTCGGTTTCGAGATAGGCGAGCAGGTCGGCATAGGCGCCGATGGCAGCGCTGACGGCCTGCCGTCCGCTGCGGCGGATGGCGACTGCGTCTTCATCGCTAATCGTGTCCGGCAAGTCTTCGAACGGCGCCCATAGCGGGCTATCTTCGGGCATGTCGACGACCTGTTCGCGAACCTGCTCGATGGTTGTCCCGAGCGGGTCGGTATGAGCCGTCCAGCCGTTGCTGACGCCCCGGCGCATATTAGTCGTGTGGTCCGCGAAATAGCGCGGAACGTCATAGAGGCGGGCAATCCAGGCATCCGCATCGTCTGCAGATTTCAGTTTTAAAGAGCGGGCGGCAAAAAACGGCTCGGCGTGAAACCCCCAGTCGCCGGTGAACGGTATACGTGCGGTATCAAACGTCTCGGCGGCGATCATCTGATCAAGCAGGTGGGAGAGAATGGCCCATTCCGGAGCGGTGTGATCGTCCAGCGCGTCGAGACGCATTTTTAGATGGCGAGCCCGGTCTGCCATGTGTGAGACATGGAGATCGCTGACATCCGACCAGCGCCGCGCGGCCTGATTTTCGGCCCGTGCGGCGGCGGATGGACTATCCAGCAACACCAACGCTTCATAGTCATCGACGATATCTGCAAGTGTGGCGGGGGCTTCGACGGTTTGCGCCTCAGCGGGGGCGCTGGTCTGGTGAGCGCAGGCGGGTAACGCAGCGGCAATTGCGAATGCGGGCAGCAGATATCGTATGTTCATGCGCTGTTTGATCTCCTTGCCGCGTTGACACCGCGCCTCACCTATCTAGAACCCGTCATATATAAATCAGCTGGTTCGGGAGTATCCAATGTCAGGTTCAGAGTGGACTGATCCACGCCCGATGTCACCACACTTGCAGGTGTGGAAGTGGCACTGGACGATGGCTGCATCAATTTTCCATCGTGTTACCGGTGTCGGCAACTATCTTGGCGCAATTCTGGTCAGTGTATGGATCATCTCCATCGCGGCCGGCGAAGAGGCCTATGGCTTTGTCGAAGGTATCATGCTGTCGCCTGTGGGGCAGATTCTGCTCTTCTTCTGGCTGGCATCGGTGTTGTTTCACTTCTTCAACGGGATCCGGCACCTTATCTGGGACGGCCCGAAAGCCGGGTTCACCCCGAAGGTCGCCAGCCTCTGGTCAATCTTCAATTTCGCAGCCGCGCTGGTCGCCGCTGCCACGATCTGGTCGCTCGCGACCAATCTGTTCTAGGGGGCGATGATGAGCACGAATTTCAAAACGCCAGCCGCTGTTGCAAGAGGCCTTGGTTCCGCCAAGTCAGGCACAGATCACCACATCCGCCAGCGCGTCTCCGCGATTGCACTGGTTTTCCTCGTTCCGTGGTTTCTCTATGCCGTCATCGCCGCCAGCCGGTCCGGCTTTGAAGGCGCGACGGCCTGGATGTCCCAGCCGTGGAACGCGATCCTCATGATTTTGACGCTCGGCGCGGCGTTCTATCACATGCGTTTGGGTATGCAGGTCGTGATCGAGGACTACATCGGTAAGGCGGGGATGAAGCAGGGTCTGCTTATCCTCAACACGTTTGCCTGCATCGGCCTGTTTGCCGCGACCGCATTGTCGGTCCTGAAAATCTGGATTTCGGCAGGCGCGTAGAGCGCCCGGCCCCGGAAGGAAAGTCATCAATGTCTGACTACAAATTTATCGATCACACTTTTGACGTCGTCGTGGTTGGCGCCGGCGGCTCCGGCCTTCGCGCGGCTCTTGGGGCGGCGCAGGCAGGTCTTCGCACGGCCTGTATTTCGAAGGTCTTCCCGACCCGCTCCCACACGGTTGCGGCGCAGGGCGGTATCGCCGCCTCGCTCGGCAATATGGGCCCGGATAACTGGCGCTGGCACATGTACGATACGGTCAAGGGCTCCGACTGGCTCGGCGACCAGGACTCGATCGAATATCTCTGCCGCGAAGCGCCGAAAGCGGTTTACGAGCTTGAGCACTGGGGCATGCCGTTCTCGCGGAACGAGCAGGGCCGCATCTATCAGCGTCCGTTCGGCGGCCACACAACCGAGTTTGGCGAAGGCCCACCGGTCCAACGCACCTGCGCAGCCGCTGACCGGACCGGTCATGCGATGCTGCACACGCTCTACGGTCAGTGCGTGAAGGAAGAGACCGAGTTCTTCATCGAGTATTTCGCGCTCGACCTCATCATGGATGATGAGGGTGTCTGCCGCGGCGTGACGGCTTGGAAACTCGATGATGGCACGATCCACCGCTTCCGTGCCCAGAAGACAATTCTCGCGACAGGCGGCTATGGCCGCGCCTTCTTCTCCTGTACCTCGGCGCACACATGTACCGGCGACGGCAATGCGATGGTGCTGCGTGCCGGTCTGCCGCTTCAGGATACCGAGTTTATCCAGTTCCACCCGACCGGTATTTATGGCGCGGGCTGTCTCATCACTGAAGGCGCACGCGGCGAAGGCGGGTATCTCACCAATTCCGAAGGCGAGCGCTTCATGGAGCGCTACGCGCCAAGCGCGAAGGACCTTGCCTCCCGCGATGTGGTGTCCCGCGCGATGACAGTTGAGATCCGCGAAGGGCGCGGCGTTGGCGAAGAGAAGGATCACATCCATCTCCACCTCGAACACTTGCCGCCTGAAACGCTGGCTGAGCGTCTGCCTGGCATTTCCGAGACGGCGAAAGTCTTCTCTGGCGTGGATGTCACGAAAGAGCCGATCCCGGTCCTGCCGACGGTCCACTATAATATGGGCGGTATCCCGACCAATTATCACGGCGAAGTGCTGACGAAGAAGGGCGCAGACCCTGACAGCGTCGTGCCGGGCCTGATGGCGGTTGGTGAAGCCGCTTGCGTGTCCGTCCACGGCGCGAACCGTCTTGGTTCCAACTCGCTGATTGACCTTGTCGTCTTCGGCCGGGCCGCTGGCCTGCGCTGCGGCGCGACGGTTGATGCAGGTGCGAGCCAGCCGGAAGTCAGCGACAAGATGACCGAAAGCCACCTCGCCCGCTTTGACCGCATCCGTAACGCATCGGGTGACCAGCCGGTCGCCAAGCTGCGTCTCGATATGCAGAAGGCGATGCAGGCCAATTGCGCGGTGTTCCGCACCGGCGAGGTTCTGGACGAAGGTGTCGAGAAGATCGCGGAAGTCTATTCCCGCGTCGGCGGCATGGACGTGAAGGATCGCGGAATGATCTGGAACACGGACCTCATCGAGGCCCTGGAGTTCGACAACCTCATCGCGCAGGCCGCTGTGACGGTGAACTCCGCGGCAAACCGGACAGAGAGCCGCGGCGCGCATGCCCGCGAGGACTATTCTGACCGCGATGACAAGGAATGGATGAAGCACACGCTTGCCTGGGTCGATGAGGCCGGCAAGGTGACAATCGATTACCGCCCCGTGCACGAATACACGATGTCGAACGAGATCGAGTATATCGAGCCGAAGGCGCGGGTCTATTAGGGGAAAACCATGGTACAGCTGAGACTCCCGAAAGGGTCCGCCCCGCAAAAGGGCAAGCAGTGGCCGAAGCCGGACGGTGCTAAGAACACCAAGGCTTTCAAGATCTATCGGTATTCTCCCGAGGAGGGCGGAAGCCCGCGTTGGGATACCTATCATGTCGACATGGACCGTTGCGGCCCGATGGTTCTCGACGTGCTGATCTGGATCAAGAACAATGTTGACCCGACGCTGGCCTTCCGCCGGTCGTGCCGGGAAGGTGTTTGCGGTTCCTGTTCGATGAACATTGGTGGCCACAACACGATTGCCTGCACCAAGGGCTGGGATGAAGTGGCTGGCTCGACGATTACGATCGCGCCGCTGCCGCACCTGCCAGTGGTGAAGGACCTTATTCCGGACCTGACCAATTTCTACGCCCAGCACGCCTATGTGCAGCCCTTCCTCAAGACCGATACGCCGGAGCCTGAGAAAGAGTGGAAACAGTCCGAAGAACAGCGCAGCGAGCTGAACGGCCTTTATGAGTGCATCCTTTGCGCTTGTTGTTCGACCTCCTGCCCGTCCTATTGGTGGAATGGCGACAAATATCTTGGGCCAGCCGCGCTGCTCCAGGCCTATCGCTGGCTGATCGACAGCCGGGATGAGAGCACCGGTGAGCGCCTCGATGATCTTGAAGACCCGTTCAAGCTCTATCGTTGCCACACCATCATGAACTGTGCGCAGGTTTGCCCGAAGGGGCTGAACCCGGCCAAGGCCATCGCCAAGATCAAGCATATGATGGTCGAGCGCGTCGCCTGATCGAGGCTTTTGACCGATCGTTTTTGGAAGGCCCGTCTCAGATAAGAGGCGGGCCTTTTTCTTGGCATTCGCGGCGAAGAAAACGGGGCTTTCGCGCCTTTCTATCCGTAAATGCATGACGAAAGGGCGCTGCCCACACGCCATGCAAATCATACCGTTCGTACTTTGTTAACCATAACTACCGTTCCGGGTTCGAAATGAAGGCTGATTGCGACTCGCCTGCAGCGCGAATCGCCGCGATGAGCGGCTTTTTGGTTAACGGGCAAACAAGGGGTGGTCTGGCGGGTAAAACCGGGGATCGGCGCGCCGGATTTCCACGCTGAGATGCCGAAGAATTTCGGCGAGCCAACGTGGGACGTGCTGACTTCTGAGGCCAGGCGGCAGGCCGGGACGGATTGGGCCACGTTTGCGTTTTCCGGGCGGCGCGGCGCGAAAGCGGAGGATCGCGCGGGCCAGTTTTTCAGCGGCTGGGGCCGGCTTCTCAAGCCGGGCAAGGAATGCGTTGATCCGCGCCTCAAGCCGCGGTGGGCGCGGGGCTGTGTCGGTCGTAACCTGCAATACTGGATAGGGTTTGCTGAGATCGAGGATGCGCGGATTGCCCCGCTTGAAGGGGTTGGGGCCGGGCGCTCCAATACAGCTTGCAAGGCTCGGCACCGGTTCATTCAGACTGAAATTGCGAACAGAGGCCTCACGCGCCGCACGCTTTGCGCGCGGGGCGACCAGATTCGGTTTGGCGGCAGGCGGTCGCACGCAAAGGCGGACCTTTTTCTCGGCCAGAAGGTTAATCGCCATCGCCATGATGAGGCGCCGAAGCAGGGCTTCAGCTGGACAGAGCAAACGGAGCAGAAAATTACGCTTATGGCGCGAAATTACAAAATGTACGCCTCGTTCCGTCTTGCCTGTTAACCCTGCGATCTCACGTCCAAGACCGATCAGAAGCGGCCAGGCGCGCTCAATGGCGCGAAGGGTAAAAGGATCAAAGGGCGACATGCAGGCGAGATTAGCCGTGAGCAAGACAGGGAGGACCAAAAAGGGCTGCAAATGCGAAATCAGGGGCCATTAGCGCTTCAAACTGATTTGCTCTTATCTGCTATTTCCCAATCTGCTGGCTCGTTTTGACAAAGCCAAGACGCCAAAAAGACTTTGATTTTAACTCTGCAAGCTCACCTAAAAAAAGCGCTAGACTGAAAATTAGGGTTAAGATATTTAACTTGTGGGAAAGTTTGGCGAAAGCCAGTTTTGGGGGAAAGCAGGGTGGAAACGTCATCATTCGGCGCCATGAAGACGCCGTTGTTATGGACCAAAATTTGGCGCGGGATGTGTATCGGGGCTGGCCTGCTGGCTGCGTCGCAATCGGCATTCTCACAAGCCCCATCCGCTCCAGGAGAGTATGTTCAAACGATCGAAGACTTTTCCATACCACCAGATTTTCGCGGTAGAATTCGCTATGAGGGATTCTACAACGGGACGGCAGAAATGCCCCCGCAACGGCCCGCCGTTTCGTTTAGCGGCCGGTCTATCAATATCAATCCGCAAAACCTCATGTCTCATACCAAGCAAATCAGCGGTGGGTACACTGGAGAATTCGAGTTCAACCGAGGCATCATAACCGGCAGCTGCCAATTGAAGAGCAATAACTCCGGATCGCTATCGCCCTGCAGATACAATGGCAGCCTGAACGGAAATAGCTGCGCCGTTTACGAAAGCGGCGTCCTGATACCCTTCTTTTGTGATAAAAGGTCTCTGTCCGGTTTCAGCGATTACAAGAACCCCCAGACCGGAGAGCGGGTCAAAGTAAACTGGACCGCTAATGCGACTGTTTACGAAGACTATGACGAGCGAGACAGACAGCGCCAGCTCGAAGCAGAGGCGCGTCAAGCGCGAGCGCTGGAGATGGCGGCAAATGCAAAGAGCGGAATCGCGCCAGAGAATCTGACACTTGCGGGATACATGGACGACATCATTTCCGCAGATGCGCGGTCATGGGTTTTGAATCGTTATGATCGTGGCTCGGTCTATTCCGTGCAGCTAGTTAACCAGTCGGACGATGGTCAGAATGCTGATGCAGTTGCCGAGTATACCTACAATGGGGGACTGCGCGGCTGGGTCAGAGCTCATCTCGTTGGCGGAGTGGTAAGCTGTTTCGAATACCATGATTTTTCGGGTCAATGCCGTCCTGTTAACGCGGCTTCCCCGTCCGGTCCGATGCTGGCGGGGCTGGCGGTGAGCATGCTTAGCAGCAGCGCCTCCGGCGGCTACGATAATTACGACTACAGCGACGGTGAAGCAGAGTCTCGGCGCATCCAGCAACATAATGACATGATAGCGCACTCCTGCCAGGCGACCGGTTGTTAGAATAGACGGTCGCGCGGACGCTCTATCCTGAGATCTAGGTCGTGCGCCGCTTGTGTGGGACAAATCAGGGTGTCGTTGGGATGTGTTTCGAAGCAATTGGCGCAAGGGACGCCGCCGATTGGCGACGTCTAGACCGCCGCGCCAAAGAGATGGCCGACCAGGGCGGTTGCGGCCATGGCGAGCGCGCCCCACACAACAACGCGGATCACCGCGCGCGCCGGTTTCGCCCCGCCCATCCTTGCCGACACAAAGCCGAGCAGGGCAAGGCTTACGAGGGACGCGGCGATGATCGTGGCGACGATGGCATTGTCTGGGGCCAGCAAGGCGGCAATTAGCGGAAGAGCCGCCCCGGCTGAAAAGCTCAACGCCGACGACACAGCCGCCTGTAGCGGCCGGGCGATGACGGTCGGCGAAATGCCGATCTCGTCCCGGGCATGGGCATCAAGCGCGTCATGCGCCATTAATTGTTTGGCGACCGTGAGGGCCGTTGCTGGCTCAACCCCGCGTGCCTCATAAATCTCTGCAAGTTCCTTCAGCTCCTCTTCGGGCATCGCCTTCAGGGCGCGTTTTTCCTTGTCGAGGTCCGCGCGCTCAGTGTCGGCCTGAGAGCTGACCGAGACATATTCCCCGGCTGCCATGGAAAGGGCGCCCGCGATCAGGGCGGCAACGCCAACCACCAGCAACTCGGTTCGCCCGGTCGAAGCTGCCGCGACACCCGCCAGAAGGCTGGCCGTGGAGAGAATGCCATCATTGGCCCCGAGGACGGCGGCCCGCAGCCAGCCGGCCCGGTGGATCAAATGGTGTTCTTCGTGGCCTTCATAACTCATCGTCAGCACTCCCGGATGTGTGACGGACAGAATGGCGTGAGTGCGCGAAGATTGGAAGCGGGGTGTTGGGGTGAGGAGTGATCAAAGCCTTCGACTAGCGCGGTCTTGGACTTGCCTCAAGAACACGCTCAATCGAACTCCTGAGATCAGGTCCAACTCGCTTGAATCCAAACATGTATGCGATTGCTTTGACGAGCTCTTCACGATCCACCGCACCGCATTCCTTGAAAATCAAATTCTTCGCCATCGCGATTTCGATCGGCGGGATCATTGATCCCTTAAGGGTAGGACCAGTTTCACCTGAGCGATCTCTGACTACCGGGTTGCTGTGCTGCGCTTTCGTCATCCAGAAGCCATCTACGGAGAAAACTTCAGGGGTCGTGGCTGAAAGGTGTTTCAACGCCTTGCCCGTGGCGTCGACTATTCGTGCTCCAGTCCGCTCTTTTCCAAAGGCATATGCAACTCTTCGGGCAACTTCCTCTTCGTGGACCGGACCTTCGGTCTGAATAACGGCCTCTGCCAATTTGGAGAGTGAAGCAGTCGCAACATCGTGCGGCTCCCGCGATGTGCCCAGAATATGCTCAAATCTCTTGTAAGGCTCTCCCTTCAGTTGCGGCGTTTCAAGCGGAACTTCCAGGCCCCAGTCCGTGCCTTCTTCTTCAGGTTCCCCTAAGGGATCAAAATCGTTAGCGCCTGAAACGGACACGCCTTCACTACTCTGTTCCGTGGCCTGCTCCAGAACACGTTTTAGTCTTTCGATTTCATGGTCGCGTCTGTGAAACCAATCGGTGCTCCAGATGCGGTGGAACTTCCATCCCAAGTGTTCCAGAACGCCTTGGCGCAGGCGGTCACGTTCTCGCGCCCACAAAGCGCTATGATAGGTGGCCCCGTCACATTCGACAGCCATTAGATACTGACCGGGGTGTTTTGGATTCTTCACACCAATATCAATCAGGAATCCTCCACTGCCGACTTGATGATCAAGGTCATAACCAAGCCGTCGTATGACATCGCCCACGTCTTCCTCAAAAGGGCTGTCCGCCAGGAAACCAGTGGCTACTTTTTCATCGAGATGGCCAGTTTGCGCAAATTCGAGAAAGCGCTTGAGGACGCGGGGGCCTTCCTTCTGGGTGCGCGACAGATCAATGTCCCGTGGATTAAAAGAAACAAATACTTCGCAACGAATTCGTGCGCGGGAAAAAAGGACGTTCAGCCTACGCTCGCCGCCCTCGCTATTGACGGGACCGAAGCTCATACTCGCAAGCTTCCCATTCGGTTCAAGTGGTCCATAACAGACACTGATAAGGATGACGTCTCTCTCGTCGCCTTGGACGTTCTCAATATTCTTTACGAAGAAGTCTTCGTTTCGACCTTCTCGCAGAAATTGGTCAAGTGTCGCGTCGGTTCGCCTTTCGAATTCGAGCAGTTCTTCGACCATTGCGCGCTGCGCCATTGAGAATGTGACAACCCCGAGCGATTGATTGGGGGATTTTCGGGCATGCTCCGCCACTCGTTTGACAATGGCCTGGCCTTCGATTCGGTTGGTGCTTGGTCGTCCCGATTCAGTTCCCTTTCGTGCATAGACACCTGGCACCCTCGTCAATTTGAGTCCGTAGCTCTCGTCCCTTTCCAAGGGAGATGGGGGTAGTATTAGCCTGTGATCATAGAACTCACTGTTGGAGACTTTGATGAGAGAGGGATCACGCGAGCGATAATGCCATTCGAGCATTTCCTGTCGGAGACCTTTTGCGTCACAAAGCGTGAGAATGCTCTCCAGTTCTGTAGGCCTAGCGACCTGCTCGTCGGACAGAGCGTCATCTTCATCTTGCTCGTCGGGGCTGGAGACCCGGTCGAAAAACGACGTCGGTGGAAGCTGCTTCTGATCGCCCACCACCACGATCTGGCGTGCACGTACAATTGCGCCTAGCGCGTCTTCCGGCCTTACTTGACTAGCTTCATCAATCACCAGCAAATCGAAAGTTATACTGTCGGGAGGAAGAAATTGGGCGACCGAAATGGGGCTCATTAAAAGTGCGGGCTTTATCCTTTGTAGCATGGTGCCTGCATTTTCCATCAGCTTGCGGATGGATTTGTGTCCCCGCTTACGAGCCAATTCGCCTCGAATGTACTGCATCTCCCCAACGGCGCCTCGCGGCACTTGATTCAGGTGTCTGAGACGAACGGCTTCACGAATTTCGATTATTCGGTTTTCCTCTAATTCGCGGAATGCCTGAACAAGGTCATGCCGCGAAGTGTCGCGAAGATCCGCGAGTTTTGGGAGGGCTTCGGTACAGATGTGCCACTGAGCTTCGGCTCGGGCATATAGAAGTTCGGCGTCTGCTCCTGCCGGGGTTAGTTCTCCTTTATCGATCCGGGTGATCAGGCTCGCGAGGGACAAACCAGAAAAGAACTTCCGAAGTATGTAGTACTCTCGCCACTGATCATAACGACCAGATTGCGCAGAGATTTTTGATAATAAGTCCTGAAACTCCTTCAGCGGAAGCTCACTAGCTTTGGATGAAAACCGCCACTCCACGTTCAGTTTGAGTTTGTTGATGACGCCTTTTAGCTCTGATTTCAGAGCATCAATCTCGTGCTTTTGCGGAAGTGAAGACAAAATCTTGTTGTCGGCGTTCGTCAACACCGATTTGAGCACGTCTTGCGAAACAGCCAGATTGTTCTTTTGGAATGCTATGAGCCATTCGAGAGCATTTAGAACCCATTGAAAGTCAGTCTCTTCTTCTCGCCAGTTATTGCCGAGAAAAACGCGCAACTGGCTCGACTGACTGATATAAGCAGATCGCTTTTTCTGGAGTTCGATAACGTTGTCTATGAGAGACAAACGATCCAACTGTGTCTTTGGGAGGCTTTGCTTCAAGAGCGAAGCTAGTTCTTTTGAGGCGCTTCGGTATTTGCCGCCCAGTCGTGACCAAAAGGAAGTGCCGCCAGCAATAGCGGTGCGAAGCGGAGGCATTTCATGCGCCAGCGCAGCTTCGACATAGGTGCTTCCGGCGACGGCCCAAGCTTCGGTATAGTCAAGAGCTTTTTGAGCCGCGAATTCGAGGTTTTCCAGGGACGTATCAGGTTCAAGCGAGTCGACTAACGACGCTGTATTACATGGAGCCGCCGAGACATGTTCGGCGAACCTCAAGAGCCTGTCCACCATATTGATTGTGGGCTCTTTCTGAATATGAAGCCCCCTCAAAGAGCCGGAAAGCTGCTCCCGAATACTGTCGATAGTCTCGGCCAAATTCGCGGCATCGCGCTTTATCCTTTCGAGATCGGTGGGTTGCAAACCGAGTTCATTTGTCCCGGCAAATGGGTGCTGCTTAGCATTGCCTATCTCTTCAATCAGGCTTCCATAACGGGTCAGCCCTTCCCGTACGCGGTCCAGTTCATCTTGGGGCAGGTCCGCCAAATTTGATGCTTCCAGTTTGGGAGGGGGCGTATCCTTGCCCACAGAGCGGATGAGCCGTCCCAAGGCGTCGTAAGCTGAAAACGAATGTCCCGGTACAGGCTGGTGAAGCATCGTGGAGACATCATTCAATTGGTCGCGAATGGCTTTCAAATTTGTGGACGAGTCGGAAACCTCTGCGCCGGTAGCAGCTGCAGAGAGGGTCTTTTTCAGATGTACAAGAACGGATTTCTTATTGGCATTTCTTGAATGAAGTTCGAGGCAGATATCTTCTAGCCCAGAATCGACAAGTCGTTTGTGAACGACAGAAAGCGCGGCCATTTTTTCCGCGAGGAAGAGTACGGTTTTGCCATCATAAACGGCAGAAGCAATAATGTTGGTGATCGTTTGCGATTTACCTGTTCCGGGAGGACCCTGCACAACAAGGTTTCTGCCCGCGCGCACTTCTTCAACGACTTTCGTCTGGGATGCATCCGCATCAACCACCTGAAGCAAATCCTTTGGTTCCAGGTACTCATCAAGATTTGCTTTTTCCGGAAACAGAGGTGGCTCTGGTTCGAATCCCGACACCAGAAGACCTGAAATGAGATCATGATCGATCAACTCAGTGCCTGACCAATTCTGGGGGTCGAGATCTCGCATCATCAGTATTTTGGCGAATGAAAACAACCCAAGCTGCATTCCGTCGCGATCTAACGACCAGTGTTTCCGCTCCTCGACCAAGGGCTGCACCAAGTCAAAATACTGAGCAGGGGACCAGTCTTCACTTTCATCGATATCGGGCAGGATGATACCGAAATCTTCGCGCAACCTTTCCTGCAATGGCAGGTTGGTAACAATTTCGTCGCTTCGGCACTTGAGGTCGTATGTCGAAGTCTGCTGATTTCTTACCAACTCAACCGGCAACAGGATGAGAGGAGCAGACCGATCAACTGCAGAAGATTTGTCCTCTCGCCAGTTAAGAAAACCTATCGCGAGATAGAGCAGGTTAATGCCTTGTTCTTCTTCGCCCGTCTTTGCGTCCCTCGCCAAACTCAACAGCCGCTTTGCGAGCTTGTCTGGCCCGAGCGCCGTTTCTAGGAGGTTGTCGGTGAATCGGGCCTCATCAAAATCTGCATGGGCAGTTGTTGCTGCGAGAGAAAAAGTCTCAGGAGTGTCATCTTTCTCATCTTTGCCCAACGCCAGAAACTTCATTCGTTTCGATTTTATTCGGAGCAATTGGTATACGTCATCCGCGCGTTCATTGATGACATTAACTACTTTTGAGCGATTACTTGTGCGGTTAGTATGAACTAGCCGATTACGTGTGCCAGTTTCTACCAGCCGCCGCCGAGCATCCTCCAGCAACTTTACAATGTTGTTTCTCTGAGGGTTTTCGCCTGTTTGACTTGGAGTATCCAGCGGCATTTAAATCTCCCAGCTTACAGGTTCTCAATCACCATATCCGTATGGAATTTCAAGACATTAAACCAAAAGTAGTCAATTGGCGGAAGCTTCTCATCCGCATCGTCGATATCCTTTCCATTTCACAGCAAGCGCAAGGGTTCCCACGATTTTTATTAATCACGTACGCCAAATGCCACTATCATTTATTGCCACCTGACTGAAGGTCGGGACGCCGAATTCATTGGAAACGGGACGCCGAATTCATTGGAAAAGCGAGTGCGGCTCGTTTTTTGTTGGTGTCCGGTCTGGCTGTGGCGGGTGGGCGGGCTTGCCATTCGGCGATGAAAAAACGCCCGGCGAACCTTAGTCCGCCGGGCGTTTCTGTTTTGCTGAAAGATCCCCGCCCCTCATCACGAGCCCCTCTAAGGGCGCGGGGATGAGCGGCTGGATTAAACCGTCACAACGACCTTGCCCTTGGCCCGGCGTTCCATCAGTTCGGTGATGGCGTCGGCGGCTTTGTCGAGGGGGTAGGTGTTGGAGACGTGCGGCTTGATCTTGCCGCTTTCATACATCTCGAACAGCTCCTTGACGTTCTGCTCATTGGCCTTTGGATCGCGTGCGACGGCTGCGCCCCAGAAGACGCCGACAATGTTGCAGGATTTGAGCAGGGTGAGGTTGAGCGGCATTTTCGGGATGCCGGCCGGGAAGCCGATGACGAGGAAGCGGCCATCCCAGTTCATGGCGCGAAGGGCAGGTTCTGCATAGTCGCCGCCGACGCCGTCATAGATGACGTCCACGCCGCCGCCGCCAAGTTCCTTGATCTTGTTGGAGAACTCTTTCTGCTGATCCCGGTCCAGGGGCCCACGATCATAGACGAGGCCTTTGTCGGCGCCTTTTTCGAGGCAGAGGTCAACCTTGTCCTGGCTGGAGGCAGCGGCGATCACCGTCATGCCCATTGCCTTGCCAAGCTCAACGGCAGCAAGACCAACGCCGCCAGCCGCGCCGAGGACGAGCAGGGTCTCACCCGGCTTGCAATTGCCGCGATCTTTCAGCGCGTAATAGGAGGTGCCATAGGTCATCAGAAGGGCGGCGGCCTCTTCATAGGACATGGATTCAGGGAATTTGCGCACGCGGCCTGCGTCGACGGCGATCTGTTCGGCCATGCCGCCCCAGCCGGTCGAGCCCATCACGCGGTCCCCGACTTTCACATTGGTGACGCCCTTGCCGACGGCGCTGACCGTGCCGGAAATTTCGCCGCCAGGTGAGAAGGGGCGCTCTGGCTTGAACTGGTACTTGTCCTGAATGATCAGCACGTCAGGATAGTTTACGCCGATGGCCTTTACGTCGACCACGACGTCGCCGTCACCGGGGGTCGGGGAATCGACATCCTCAAGGACGAGGGCTTCGGGGCCACCTGGTGTCTTGGACAAAAGGGCTTTCATGGGCGTATTCCTCTTCTACTGTGTATGATTGTTCGCATTGACGGGGCGAACCTATCCATGGCACCGCGCGCTGTGAAGCGTTCCACAGGGAAAATCCGGTTTGGGCAAGGAGAAACGGGTCGATGGCTGAGAACTGGGCGCTGGCCCTTCATGGTGGTGCGGGGCCTTTGCGGCCGCGCGATCATGCTGGCGCCGAGGCGCATATGGCAGAGCTGTTGCGCGAAGGGCAGACGCGGCTGGCGCGCGGGGAAGCGGCGCTGGAGGTTGTGCATTCGCTGGTCATCGCGCTGGAAGAGTGCGGTCATCATATTGCCGGGCGCGGGTCTTCTCCCAATGCGATCGGGCAATGGGAGCTGGATGCGGCGATCATGGACGGGCGCTCTCGCAATGCGGGCGCGGTGGCCTCTTTGCGCGGCTTTAAAAGCCCGGTGACGGCGGCGCGGCTTGTGATGGAAGAGACAAAGCATGTGCTGATCGTCGGCAAGGGCGCGGCGATGATTGCGCGCGAACACAAGCTGGAGCGCGTCCACAAACCGAAGAAATATTACAAGCCGGCGGTGACTATCCCGGTGAAGAAGGGCGAGCTGTCGCACGGCACGGTTGGCGCGATTGCGCTCGACACCAAGGGACGGCTGGCCGCGGCGACCTCGACCGGCGGGCTGCTTGGCAAGACGCCCGGCCGGGTGGGCGATACGCCAATTATTGGCGCTGGCATCTGGGCCGATGAGCGGGTGGCTGTCTGCTGTACGGGGCAGGGCGAGTACTTCCTGCGGACGAATGCGGCGGCGGATGTGTCGTCCCGCGTGCGTTATGGCAAGCAGAACCTTAAGGCCGCGTCTGATGGCGCGCTGGAAGATCTCAATTTGCTCGGCGGTGATGGCGGCATGATCTGTCTCGATGTGCTCGGCCATGTCGAGATGCCGTTCAATGCGGAAACGATGAAGCGCGGTGTGGTAACAAGCGCCGGACGGTTTGAAGTGGCGACAATGAGGTGACTGGGCGATGAGTGGGACGACACTGATCTTTTTCATTGCCGGCGTGCTGGTCTTTTTCGTGTTTGCGCTGGCGGTGCAGATGCGCCTCCTGGCAGGGGTGGCCCTGAAGCGGGCGGCGCGGGCGAAGTTTGACACGCTGGAGGATGGCCCGGCGCGGTTTGCCGTTCTGCATGCGGTGAATGGCAGCGATACGCTTGAGCCGGGTGACGAAGCTGGCGATGCAGCAAAGTATCTTACAGCAGAATACCCATCGGCGCTGGCGCATATCAGGCTGGCGCGTAAGGTGAGCCTTATCATGCCGGGGGTTCTACTGGTGATCATAGTGGCGTGGCGACTGACCACAGGTGGAGAGGTTTAGGACGGATGCGGGGTTATTTCGCCATCGGCGCTGAAGGGATTTCCAAGCCGATGAATCTGGGCGCGCTGATGCGGACATCGAATGCATTTGGCGCGAGTTTCG
Source organism: Henriciella litoralis (assembly GCF_002088935.1). NCBI lineage: Bacteria > Pseudomonadati > Pseudomonadota > Alphaproteobacteria > Hyphomonadales > Hyphomonadaceae > Henriciella > Henriciella litoralis. The sequence continues at coordinate 2,161,327 of NZ_NCSS01000006.1, read as the reverse complement.
TGTTTTCGGTCGGTGCGGCGGACCGGGTGAAGGTCGCCTACAAGGCAGACACGTCGAAGACGTTCGAGAGCGTGCCGTATTATCAGTGGGACAGCATGGACGAGATGGCGTTTCCCAAGGGCTGCCAGCTGGTCGGGATTGAGCTGACCGAGGATGCGATCACCCTGCCGGAATTTCGTCACCCGAAAGCGGCAGCCTATGTGCTCGGCCGTGAGCGGGGCGATCTCAGCCCGGAGATGCTGGCGCGGTGTGACCATGTGGTGAAGATCCCGACCAAGTTCTGCATCAATGTGAGCCTCGCGGGCGCGCTGGTCATGTATGACCGGGCCGTCTCACTCGGCGCTTTCAGAGACCGTCCGGTGATGCCAGGCGGACCAAAAGCGTGAGCCTGCCAGGCTCAGAACGGAACCTGCAAAGGGCGCGCGTCCTCGACGGCGCGCGCAAACAGACGCTCATCATGGGCATTCTGAATGTCACGCCAGACAGTTTTTCCGATGGCGGGGCGCATGTGAGGCGGAGCGATGCGGTCGCGCGGGCCCGCGTGATGGAGGATGAAGGCGCGGACATCATCGATGTCGGCGGGGAATCGACGCGGCCGGGGGCTGTGCCGGTGAGCGAGGCCGATGAGCTGGCGCGGGTTATCCCCGTGATCGAGGCGATTGTGTCGCCGGGCGGTGTGCCGGTGTCGATCGACACCTATAAGGCGAGCGTGGCGCGGGCTGCGGCTGAGAGAGGTGCGGTCATCATCAATGATGTGTCGGGCCTTTCTGACCCGGACATGATTGCGGCGGCGGTGGAAACCGGGTCTGCGCTGGTGATCACCTATAATCGCGGCGAGGCGGACGAAGCGTGCGATGTGGCGCGCGATATGCCGGCCTTCTTCGAGGCGGCGCTCAAGGCCTGCGATTCGGAAGGTCTCAACCGCGCGCATGTCATCCTTGATCCGGGCGTCGGTTTTTCGAAGACCTACCGGCAGAACTATCTGGTGATGGCGCATCTAGGCGCGCTTAAGGCTTTTGGCCTGCCGGTGCTGGTCGGGGTGTCGCGCAAGTCGATGATCGGTAAGCGCACCGGGGCGAGCAAGTCAAAGCGGTTGCCCGGCACGATTGCGGCCGGATTGCATGGGGTGATGAACGGGGCGCGTATCCTGCGCGTCCACGATGTCAGCGAACACAGGCAGGCTCTGGCCGTCTGGGAAGGACTGGAAGATGCGGCGGACTGAAAAAGTTTTCGTAACCAATCTGGCGATCCACGGCTTTCACGGTGTGATGCCGCAGGAAAAGACGCTGGGGCAGAAATTCTTCGCCGATATCGAATGCAAGGTGCGCCGTGAGGCGCCGATGCGCGATGATATGGAGGAGGCCGTAAACTATGGGCACATCTGCGATCTCGCGCATGAAGTGTCTGCAAGCGTAAAGTTCAATCTCATCGAGACGCTGGCAGAACGGATTGCGAGCGCAGTGCTGGACGGCTTTCCTCTGGTGCAAAGTGTGCGGGTGTGTATCCGTAAGCCAAATGCGCCGATCCGGCATTTTATTGATACGGTCGGCGTGGAGATCATGCTGGAGCGGGATGCGTAAGGCCGCGCTCGGTTTCGGGTCCAATCTCGGGGACCGAATTGGCATGATCGAGGCGGCGATTGCGGCGCTGCGGGATGAACCCGGCATTGAGGTTCTATCCCTGTCGCCCGCCTATTCGACGCCGCCCTGGGGGCTGGAGGATCAGCCTGATTTCATCAATTCGTGTGCGCTCATCGAGACGTCTCTTGAGCCTGAGGCCCTGCTCAGCGTCTGCAAGGGCGTGGAAAAGGCGCTTGGCCGGCAGGCGGGGGTGCGCTGGGGGCCGCGGCTGATTGATGTCGACGTCCTATGGATGGACGGGGTCGCTCTCAGGTCGCCAACGCTCACCCTGCCGCATCCACGGATACTGGAGCGGGCATTTGTGCTTGTGCCGCTGGCGAAAATCTTGCCGGACCTCATGATCGAAGGCCGAACAATTACGCAGCATAGAGACACGATCGACACCGAGGGCGTCGAACAGGTTGCGGGCTGATTTTAAAGGGGGGCGGCCGGTCTAGCCGTTATAGATCGAACCTGATGGCGCAAATGCCATGATCAGGGTCGCGGTGGCGATCGCACCCAGAAGCGCGATGGTGACACCTTTCGAGAAGGCTCTGGTCATCTTAATATCTCATCTTGCGAATAATGGCCCTCTGGCGGAGCCTTCAGTTGAAGCAACCCATATGGAGCCGGCATCGTGCAAGAAACATACTCATTCAGGAATAGGTTCCATTCCGGGCCTGATTGGGGCCAGATCAAGACATCTGCAGATTGGCGGTCTGGCGCGCGTTCAGGGCGCGAGGCCAGCTTCGCGGACGGCGGCCTGATAGGAGCGGGAGACGGGGACGTCTTCGCCCGATTTTAGGACCAGCTTGATGCGGCCATCTTCGCGTTTTGAGTCCGCAACGCCATCGCGTGCGACCCACCAGGAGCGGTGGACGCGTAGCCCGTTCGCCCCTGTCAGTTCCCGCTCGGCATCTGACAGGCGAAGCAGCACCATTTCGCTGCCAAGGCTGGTATAGACGCGGCAGTAATGATCCTCTGACGCGATGGCCCAGAGCTCTGCGGTTCGATAGCGCACGGGCAGGCGTTCGAGGAATTTGGCTTGAGGATTGGCGGCGGCTTCGCCTGCGGCTGCCGGGTCTTTTACGAAAGCGCGGTCGACAAGCTCTGATAATATCGTCAGGGCGATGGAGATGACCAGAACCAGACCATAGACACGCGGGATTTCGTTAAGCGGGATGGGCCGCATGAAAAACCGGCTTTCAAGCAGGATGATGAAACCTGTAACCGCCAAGGCAGCGCCAGCCGCGCTGAAGGCCAGCATCGGCCATCTTGGGCCGGTCGGCCAGAGGCGTTGATAGGCGATGGAGCAAAGCCAGCCGGCGACCGAGCCGGAGAGGATCAGAACGAACCAGTAGAGAAAGGCGAGCGGAAAGATGAGGTCCCGCGTCGCATAATACGGGTTCATGAACGTCAGAAAGATGGAGACGACGAAGTAGACCAGCACTTCGCGCCGCCTTTTTGGCCAGTCAATCGCGTCGCGCAAACGGTTTTCCCCCGGTCATTGGCGTTTCGTGAATGACATTGGCGGCATTTCGCGAAAGATTCCAGTCCGCTCATGAAGTCCCGGATGAAGCCGGTAAAAGGGCCTGTCATCTGTTGTTTCACAGCAGGCAAACGCCGCTGACCAGACACATCAGGAGACTTCAAATGAGCCGCAAGACCCTTATCGCTTTCGCCTTCGCCGCTGTCGCCGCCGCCCCTTTTGCGCAGGCTGGTACGCTGAACATCACATTCGACAATATCGCCGAGCAGACCGGCGAAATCCGGCTCGGCGTCTATGATGCGGCTGGTTACGACAATGGCGATAGCCTGACCGGGGCAGATGTGACCGTCGATGGGGCAACCGTCACGGTGTCGATCGATGGGCTGGCGCCCGGCGAGTACGGCCTGAAAATCTATCACGACGTCGATGGCAACGGAGAAATGAGAACGAACCCGTTTGGCATGCCGACCGAGCCCTATGCCTTCTCCAACAATGCCAAGGGCCGGTTCGGCCCGCCAAGCTGGGATGCGGCGAAGTTCGAGGTCACCGAAGACGGCGCCGACCAGACCATTTCCATCAACTAATCGCTCATGAGCCGACTGGCCCCTGGAGGGTCAGCGGCCAGCTAGCTCGACCTTTCAAGGATGATCGCCATGCAAGTTTCACGTCGTCACTTTCTTCTCACCGGTACGGCTGCCTCTGCAGCAATCGGGTTTGGTCTCCCGTCTGTCTTTGCGGACACCAAGGGCATGCCGGACTGGCACCTTGGCTATTCAACTGCGCCAGCGGGCGGGTTTGATCCGGCGCCGATGCGGCTGGTCTATGGCAATGTGCCTGAGGGCCTGACGGGAACGCTCTATCGCAACGGCCCGGCGCAATTCCTCTATGGCAAGGATGATTATGCGAGCCACTGGTTTGACGGCGACGGCATGGTCCAGCGGATCGATATCCAGGGCGGCAAGGCCGTGCATTCGGGAAAGTTCGTCGAAACCGTCAAGCGTCGCATTGAGCAGGCCGAAGGCCGGTTCATGGCGGCAGGCTTCGGCACGCATGGCGACCCTGATTTCCCGATTGAGCGCCCGGATGACCTCAATGCCGCAAACACGTCCGTGATCGTGATCGACGGTAAACTCTATGCGCTGTGGGAAGGCGGATCGGCCATCGAGCTGGAGCCGGAGACGTTGAAGACAATCGGCGTGAAGGACTGGCGCCCGGATCTTGAGGCGATGCCCTTCCTGGCACACCCGAAAACCGAGCCGGACGGCACCGTCTGGAATCTCGCGGTCGGCGGACGCAATGTCGGGGTCTACAAGATCGGCGCAGATGGCAGCTTCAAGAGCTTCGACATGCTGAACATCGGCAAGGCGGCGTATATCCATGACTGGGCGATGACCGATCGCCACCTCGTCATCATGGTCCAGCCCTGGGTCAATGAGAATTTGCGCCCGCCGATTGTTGAAGGCTTTGAATGGCGCCCGGAAGAGGGCTTCCGCTTCCTGATCGTCGACAAGGACGACTTTTCTAACCAGCGCTGGGCGCAAGGCCCGGCTCGCGCCTTCTTCCATACAGGTGCGGCCTGGGAAGAGAGCGATGGTACGATCCGGCTGGATGCGGCGCTCTATAAAGAGCCAATCCTTGGTGTTGGCGGCGGTGTTGATGAGATCCGTGGGAAATGGGGTGGTCGCAATGACGGGTTCACCAGCAACTTTACCCAGATCGTCATTCCGCCAAGCGGAGATGCGCGGTTGATCGAAACCGGGCTGGAAGGCGATTTTCCGCAGGTCGATCCGCGTCGGCATGGCCTGTCGCGCCGGATGACGGCGCTTGTGAGCGGTCCGAGCAAAGTCCATCCGGGGCATACGGCGATCAGTGTGCTGGACTGGGAGACTGGTCAGACTGACACGTTCGACTTTGGCGATACGCGGATGGTGGAAGAGTTTCTGTTCGTGCCGAAGCCCGGCAAGGCGGGTGAAGCTGAAAGCTGGCTGGTGGGGCCTGTGCTGAACCTTAAAACCGGCACGACGGATATCTGCGTTTTCGATGCTGCGCATGTCAGCGATGGCCCGGTCTGCATCTGGCGGGGGACGCGGTCCTGGCCGCTGGGCTTCCATGGGACATGGGCCTGAGGCGCACTAAATTGGCGGCGGCGAGTGGTAAGTCGTTGAACAATGTCGCGGGCGGGTGTTTAGCTAGGGGGTAGATCGACCACCAGGAGCCCCGCCCATGCTTGTCAGACCTCTCGCCGCTGTATCCGTTTTTGCCCTTGCTTCCTGCACCACGACGCAGACGCCTCTTTCGAACCTGTTCGAAGGCGATCCGGAAACGGCCGTTGAGGCCCTGAACCGGTATTACGAGACGATCCCGGCCTCTGAGCTGCCGGTTGCACCGGAGGGGGTGCCGCTACCGGCCGATGATGCGGTGCTGACGCGTATCCTCGTTGCTTCCTGCAATGACGAGGAAAAGGACAGCCCGACGCTCGCCCAATTGGGGAAGGAAGACGCTGACCTGTTCCTGATGATTGGCGATAATGTCTATGGTGACCGCGACGGGCGCGACTATGCGGTCAATGATGTCGAGCTGACAGAATTGCGCGAAAGCTTTGCCGATCTTGCCGCGAGCCCGGTTTTCCAGGCGGTGCGCGCGAAATTCCCGATGATGGTGGCCTGGGACGACCATGATATGGGCGAGAATGATGGCGGCCGGGACTTCCCGTTCAAGGGCCTTGCCGAGCGGGTGCATGAGACGTTCTGGGGGCTTGCTGATGAGGATGTCGGCCAGTGGCCTGGCACCTATTATGCGCGCAGCTTTGGGCCCGAAGGCCAGCGCACGCAGATCATCATGCTGGATACGCGCTTCTTCCGCAGTGATCTGACCCCAACCGATGAGTACAATGCCCCCGGCAAGGAACGGTATATGCCGGCGCCGGAGGGCTCGCTGCAGGACATGCTCGGCGCGGCGCAGTGGACCTGGCTGGAAAACCAGCTGCAGGACCCGGCTGATATTCGTCTGATCGTGTCGTCCATTCAGGTGATGCCAACAGTGCATGGCTGGGAAGCCTGGTCGACCCTGCCGGCTGAGCGCCAGCGCCTGTTCGACCTGGTGAAATCGACCGATGCCAAGGGCGTTGTCCTCCTCTCGGGTGACCGGCATTCTGGCTATATCTATGAAGAGGCAGACGTGCTGCCCTATGAGGCGAATGAGCTGACGGCGTCATCGCTGAACGTCTCCTTTGCCAAGGAGCTCGCCGAGATGGATGAGCGCCAGATCGGCGCGGCCTTCCCGCCGGAAAATTATGGCGAGGTCGAGATCGACTGGGCGGGGCGTAAACTTTCGCTTCAGCTTAAGGATGCTAATGGGCAGGTCGTGCGGCAGAACGATGTTGATTTTGCCGATATCGGGCTGGAATAAGCCCGGTCCGGACATCCCGTCCGGGGAAAGGGAGCCCGGCTCAATAAATGGCTGATTATCGCAATGTCTGGGCCCTGATTGCGGCGGCGGCTTTTCTGCAGCTTGGCGGGGGCATTCTTGGTGTTGTCACGCCGCTGGGGCTGGAAACGCTCGGCGTTAGCCCGGGGTTGATCGGTCTGATTGCGGCCGGTTATGCGATGGGCTTCATGGCGGGGGCGTATACCGCGTCCAATGCGGTGCTGGCCTTCGGCAATATCCGCGTCTTCTCGGCAGCGGCGGCAGTTTGCGGCGCGAGCGTTCTCTTCATGCAGCTGGCGCTCGACCCGTGGGGCTGGACGGCGGTTCGGATCATTCAGGGCGGCGCCTTTGCGTGGATGTTTGCGAGCATCGAGTGCTGGCTTGGCGCGACGGTGTCGCCGAAGAGCCGGGGCAGTGTCAGCGGCTTTTATCACCTGATTGCCAAGGTCGCGCTTGTGATCGGCCCGTTCTTTGTGGCCGGTCTCGCGCCGCTCGATTTCAGGCCGTATCTCTGGTGCGCGATTTTCCTCTGTCTCTCCTTGCTGCCGGTCTGTCTGACGCGGCGCGGGGAGCCGCCTCCCCCGACGAGTGAGCGGATGGCGCTTCGCACGCTGTTTAACATGGCGCCGGGCGCTGTCGTGGCGGTTTTTCTGGCGGGACTTATCAATAGCGGGACGATGGCGCTGCTGCCGATCTATGCGGGCGTGGCCCTTCCGGAGGCGGCGGGTGGCGCGACGGGGGCTGCGGCGCTTGCGGCGGCGGCAGCCTGGAGCGGCGGGCTGATCAGCCAGTGGCCGGCCGGGCGCTTTTCAGACCATGTCGACCGGCGGCTGGTGATCGCTGTGATGGCCGGGATTGCCGGGTTTGCGGCGCTGGTGCTGGGGCTGTTTCCCGGCCTGCCGACGACGTGGATCCTGATCGCGCTGGGCGTCTGGGGCGCAGGCTCTCTCTCATTCTACGGGATCGGCGTTGCGCATGCGATTGATCGGGCCGATTCAAGCCAGATTTCACGCGTGATGACCGGGCTTCTTTTTGTCTGGGCGGTCGGGTCTGTTGTGGGTCCGCCGCTCTCCGGTCTCGCCTTCCGGCTGCCTTTTACAGATGGCGGTCTGTTCCTGTTGGCGGCGATTTTGTCGACCGTTCTGACAATTTCCATGCTGTGGCGCAGGGCAAAACGGCAAGAACCGCCCCGCGATGCGCAGGAGCCGTGGAATATTACGCTACCAACAATGGCTACAACAGGTGAGATTGATCCACGGGCCGATTGAAATAGCTTGGTTCAACATCTGGACCCATTCTGTTGCGCCTGAGTTTTGCGGTGTTATAAGGCCAGCAGTTCAAACGGGCGCGTTGGCGCCTGACTTGCCGACGCTATGAAGAGGCTATTTTCTACATGAATATTCACGAATATCAGGCCAAAGCTGTCCTGAAATCCTATGGTGCGCCCGTTGCAGATGGGGTGCCAGTGCTCTCGCTCGATGACGTCCAAAAGGCCGTCGACACGCTTCCCGGACCGCTCTGGGTTGTCAAAAGCCAGATCCACGCAGGTGGACGCGGCAAGGGCAAATTCGTGGAGAAGGAAGCCGGCGAAAAGGGCGGCGTCCGCCTCGCCTTCACAAAAGAAGAAGTGATGGAGCATGCCAAGCAGATGCTCGGCAATCACCTCGTCACCGCCCAGACCAATGCCAAGGGCAAGCAGGTCAACCGTCTCTACATCGAAGACGGCGCTGACATCGAGAAAGAGCTTTACCTCTCCCTGCTCGTCGATCGCGCCTCCGGCCAGCCGGCCTTCGTGGCGTCCACTGAGGGCGGCATGGACATTGAGGAAGTCGCGCATTCGACGCCAGAGAAAATCCTCACCCTGCCAATCGACCCTGTTGCCGGTGTCACCGACAAGGATAGCGCCGCGCTTTGTGATGCGCTGAAGCTGGAAGGCGATGCCCGCACCGACGGCATGAAGCTCTTCCCGATCCTCTACAAAGCCTTCACCGAGAAGGACATGGCGATGCTGGAGATCAACCCGCTGATCGTCATGGAAAACGGCCATCTGCGCGTCCTCGACGCCAAGGTCAGCTTCGACGGCAACGCGCTTTTCCGTCATCCGGACATTGTTGAGCTTCGCGACAAGACTGAAGAAGACGAAAAAGAGATCGAGGCGTCCGAATGGGACCTCGCCTATATCGCCCTCGACGGCACAATCGGCTGTATGGTGAACGGTGCAGGCCTCGCCATGGCGACGATGGATATCATCAAGCTGTACGGCGAAGAGCCAGCGAACTTCTGTGATGTTGGCGGCGGCGCCGGCAAGGAGAAAGTCGCAGCGGCCTTCAAGATCATCATGAAGGACCCGAACGTCAAAGGCATCCTGGTCAACATCTTTGGCGGCATCATGAAATGTGACGTCATCGCCGAGGGCGTGATCGCCGCGGTGAAAGAGACCAATCTGGCTGTGCCGCTGGTCGTTCGTCTCGAAGGCACGAATGTCGACGAAGGCAAGGCGATCATCAAGGAGAGCGGCCTGAACGTCATTCCGGCCGACGATCTCGACGATGCAGCCAAGAAGATCACTGACGCGATCAAAGGCTAGCCTTCTTTTTCGAATTTTCCGCGCCTGAGGCGCGACACACATTCAGGGACCAAATACATGTCCATTCTTATCGACAAGAACACTAAAGTCATTGTCCAGGGGCTGACCGGCAATACCGGTTCGTTCCACACCAATCAGGCGCTGGAATATTACGGCACCAAGATGGTGGCCGGCACGCACCCGAAGAAGGCTGGCCAGAAATGGAAAGCCGACAATGGCACCGAGCTGCCTATCTACGCCAATGCAGGCGAAGCCAAGGAAGCCACCGGCGCGAACGCGTCTGTGATCTACGTGCCACCAGCTGGCGCAGCAGCGGCTATCGAAGAAGCCATTGATGCAGGCATCGAGCTGATCACCTGTATCACTGAGGGCGTTCCGGTGCTCGACATGGTGCGCGTGAAAGCCAAGCTTGAGAAATCAAACTCCCGCCTGATCGGCCCGAACTGCCCAGGCGTTCTGACCCCGGAAGAGTGCAAGATCGGTATCATGCCTGGCAAGATCTTCCAGAAGGGCTCTGTCGGCGTCGTTTCGCGCTCCGGCACACTGACCTATGAAGCTGTGTTCCAGACCTCGCAGGCTGGCCTTGGCCAGACGACAGCTGTCGGCATTGGCGGTGACCCGGTCAACGGCACCAACTTTATCGACGTGCTGGAGAAATTCCTCGGCGACGACGCGACCAAATCGATCATCATGATCGGTGAAATCGGCGGTTCTGCTGAAGAAGAAGCTGCACAATTCCTGATCGACGAGGCCAAGAAGGGCCGCAAGAAGCCAATGGTTGGGTTCATCGCGGGCCGCACAGCGCCAGAAGGCCGGACTATGGGCCATGCCGGTGCTATCGTTTCGGGCGGAAAAGGCGACGCGCCATCCAAAATCGCGGCAATGGAAGAGGCTGGCATTCGTGTGAGCCCGAGCCCTGCCCGACTCGGAACGACCATGGTAGAGGTTCTTAAAGGATAATCGCGGACTATATGGTTCGCACGACGGCCAGACGCGGCCTTTATGGACCACGCCGGGCCGTCATCTGAACACTCTCAGGACGGTTAGTTAAATGGCAGATGATGGATCACCGGTAACGGGAAAGCGCAGTGCGCAGAACAGCGCGATGCTGGATACCGCGTTCCTTTACGGTGGCAGTGCGGTCTGGATCGAGAAGATGCAGGCCGCCTATTCGCGCGACCCCAATTCGGTGCCCGAAAGCTGGCGGGACTTCTTCCGCGAGCTTGGCGATGGCGGTGATGATGCCACCCGCAATGCGGATGGCGCGAGCTGGAAGCGTGAAAAATGGCCGAAACCTGCCGATGCAGATCAGCTTGCCGCCTTTGACGGCAACTGGGCTGCGCTCGAGCCGAAGCTTGAGAAGAAGATCAAGGCGGACCAGCCCGCCGCGACGCTGGAAGACGTGGCCGGTGCGGTCAAGGATTCCATTCGCGCGCTGATGATGATCCGCGCCTATCGCGTGCGCGGACACCTCGCTGCCCAGCTCGACCCGCTGGCCATGGACAATAAGGGTGACCAGCCTGAGCTGGACCCGGCCAATTATGGCTTCGGGCCAGACGACATGGATCGCAAGATTTATATCGATGGTTATCTCGGCGTCGAATATGCGACTATTTCTGAAATGGTCGACATTCTGCGCCGGACCTATTGTTCGACGATCGGGATCGAGTTTCAGCACATCTCCAGCCCTGAAGAGAAATCCTGGCTGCAGGAGCGGATCGAGGGGCCGGACAAAGGGGTTGCGTTCACGCCGGAAGGCAAGAAGGCGATCCTGACCAAGCTGATCGAAGCAGAGACGTTCGAACGCTTCCTGCATCGCCGCTATCCCGGCACCAAGCGCTTCGGCCTCGATGGCGGTGAAGCGGCCGTGCCTGCGCTGGAACAGATCATCAAGCGCGGCGGCGCCCTTGGCGTAAACGAGATCGTTGTTGGCATGCCTCACCGTGGCCGCCTCAATATGCTCGCTGCCGTGATGGGCAAGCCATACGAGAAAATTTTCCACGAGTTCCAGGGTGGCTCAACGCAAGCCGCTGAAGGCTTCGGCTCCGGCGATGTGAAATACCACCTCGGCGCCTCATCGGACCGGTCGTTCGATGGCAATGAGGTCCACCTCACCATGAACGCCAACCCATCTCACCTTGAGGCGGTGAACCCGGTTGTTTTGGGCCGGACACGCGCTAAACAGGCGATGGAAGCTGAAGAAACCGGCGTTCTGGACCGTTCGCACAAACTGCCTCTGCTGCTGCACGGTGATGCGGCCTTTGCGGGACAGGGCGTTGTGTCCGAGTGTTTCGCGCTGTCCGGCCTTGCCGGGTATCGCACCGGTGGCACGATCCATTTCATCGTGAACAACCAGATCGGCTTTACGACGAGCCCGATGTATTCGCGCTCCTCGCCGTATCCATCAGATGTCGCGCTGATGGTGCAGGCGCCGATCTTCCATGTGAACGGGGATGACCCGGAAGCGGTGACCTATGTGGCGAAAGTCGCCACCGAGTACCGTCAGAAATTCGGCAAGGACGTTGTCATCGACATGTTCTGCTATCGCCGGTTCGGCCACAATGAGGGTGACGAACCGATGTTCACCCAGCCGGTCATGTACAAGAACATCAAGGAACATGAATCGACGCGCGAAATCTATGCGCGCCGCCTGGTGGAAGAAGGTCTCGTCACGGCTGAAGAGGTTGAGACGCAGGTCAATGATTTCGGCGATTTCCTCGACAAGGCCTTCGATGAGGGCAAGGAATTCGAGGCGACCAAGGCCGACTGGCTCGACGGCGAATGGAAAGGCCTCGGCCTGCCCGAGGATGATGAGCGCCGTGGCAAGACCGGCGTCACCGTCAAGAAACTCAAGGAGCTGGGTGAGCTGATCACCACGGTGCCGGAAGGCGTGGACATCCATAAGACGCTGAAACGCGTTATCGATGGGCGCCGTGAGGCGATCTCGTCCGGCAAGGGGCTCGACTGGGCCACCGCTGAGCATCTCGCCTATGCGACACTGTTGGAAGAGGGCTTCCCTGTCCGCCTGTCCGGCCAGGATTCCGGCCGCGGGACATTCTCCCAGCGCCACAGCCATTTCGTCGACCAGAATACAGGCGAGCGCTACACGCCGCTGGATAATCTCGGCGAGAATGCGGCCCATTATGAAGTGATCGATTCGCTTCTCTCGGAAGAGGCAGTTCTTGGCTATGAGTATGGCTACTCGCTGGCTGACCCGAACTGTCTTGTTCTCTGGGAAGCGCAGTTTGGTGACTTCTCGAACGGCGCGCAGGTCTTCTTCGACCAGTTCATCTCATCGGCTGAGCGCAAATGGCTGCGGATGAGCGGTCTCGTTTGCCTTCTGCCGCATGGCTATGAGGGGCAAGGGCCGGAGCACTCATCTGCGCGGCTCGAACGCTTCCTGCAGATGTGCGCGGAAGACAATATGCAGGTGTGTAACCTGACCACGCCGGCGAACTATTTCCATGCCCTGCGCCGTCAGATTCACCGCGATTTCCGCAAGCCGCTGATCATCATGACGCCGAAATCGCTTCTGCGTCACAAGCTGGCGACCTCGTCGCTGGATGATCTCAATACGCAGTCATCCTTCCACCGTGTTCTGTGGGACGATGCCGAGACGCCGGGCCGCGAAGGCAAGGTGAAGCTCGTCGAGGACAAGAAGATCCGCCGCGTCGTGCTCTGTTCGGGCAAGGTCTATTACGACCTGTTCGAAGCGCGCGAGGAAAAAGGCAGCGACGACATCTATCTGCTGCGCGTCGAGCAATTCTATCCGGTGCCGCGTAAATCGCTGATGCAGGAGCTGAAGCGCTTCCCGCAGGCCGAGATGATCTGGTGCCAAGAAGAGCCACGCAATATGGGTGGCTGGACTTTCATGCGCGACGAGATCGAATGGGCCTGTAACCAGGTCGGCGTGAAAGCGCCGCGCCCGAAATATGCAGGTCGCCCGCCATCGGCAGCGACGGCAACCGGCCTGCTCTCACAACACAATAAGGAACGCGATGCCCTGATCGCCGCTGCGCTGGGCGACCAGCCGGTGGAAGACAGCATCGTTTCCGCCTGACCCCTGATCACCGACCACTAAGAAACGGAATAGACATGACGGACATTATCGTACCTCAGCTCGGCGAGAGCGTAACCGAGGCGACTGTCGGCCAGTGGCTGAAAAAGGCCGGTGACGCTGTCTCCAAAGACGAAGTTCTGGTCGAGCTGGAAACCGACAAGGTTTCAGTTGAGGTTGCCGCAACGGCAGACGGCACGCTGTCTGAAATCGTCGCGAATGAAGGCGATACGGTTGAGATTGGCGCTGTGCTCGGCCGTCTCGGCGGCGGCGATGCCAAGGCATCCGACGCGCCTGCCAAGGACGACAAGAAAGCCGCCAAGTCTGAAGCGCCGAAAGCTGAAGAAAAGCCAAAAGCTGAGCCTGCGAAGGAAGACGCAAAGGCCGCGCCGGCTGCGAAGTCCTCCGGCGGCGACCTGACCGATGTGGCCGTGCCAACCATGGGCGAAAGCGTCACAGAAGGTACGATCTCCGAGTTCACCAAGAAGGTCGGCGACAAGGTCTCCAAGGATGAGACGATCGCCGAGATCGAGACAGACAAGGTCGCGCTGGAAGTGCCGGCCAGTGCAGACGGCACGATTGCCGAGCTGCTGGTGTCAGCCGGTGATACGGTGACGCCCGGCGCAGTCATCGCGCGGATCAGCACAAGCGGTGGTTCTGCTGCGGCCTCTTCGGCGCCTGAAAAGGAAGCGCGGGTCAGCCAGGGCGCTGTCAAAGGCGAAACCCCTGCAGAAACCGGCGAGTCCGCTTCTGGGCAGGAAGACCGTCCGGTGTCTCCATCGGTGCGCCGTGTGGCCAGCGAAGGCGGCGTCAATCCGCAGGACATTCCAGGGTCAGGCCGTGATGGCCGCGCGACCAAGGCCGATGCGATCGATTATGTGAACAAGGCGGCCCAGTCCTCTGCGGCCTCCAAGGCCCCGGAAGCACCAAAGGCCACACGCGAAGTGGGCCCACGCGAAGAACGCGTGAAGATGACCCGGCTTCGCCAGACCATCGCCCGCCGCCTGAAAGAGGCGCAGGATACTGCCGCCATGCTGACGACATTCAACGATGTCGACATGTCTGCAGTGATGGCGCTGCGCTCGAAGTATAAAGAGAGCTTTGTCGAGAAGCATGGCGTGAAGCTTGGCTTCATGGGCTTCTTCACCAAGGCGATCGTCTCGGCGCTGAAAGAAATCCCGGCCGTGAATGCCGAGATTGATGGCTCTGACATCATCTACAAGAACTTCTACGATATCGGCATGGCTGTCGGCACCGATAAGGGCCTCGTTGTGCCAGTTATCCGTGACTGTGATGAGCTGTCGATTGCCGGGATCGAACGTGAGCTGGGCAATCTTGCCCGCAAGGCGCGCGATGGCGATCTGACGATTGGCGACATGCAGGGCGGCACGTTCACCGTGACGAATGGCGGGGTCTATGGCTCGCTGATGTCGACGCCGATCCTCAACCCGCCGCAGTCCGGCGTGCTCGGCATGCACCGGATCGAGCAGCGCCCTGTCGCCATTGATGGCAAGGTCGAGATCCGCCCGATGATGTATCTGGCACTCTCCTATGACCACCGCATCGTTGACGGCAAGGAGGCTGTGACCTTCCTCGTCCGCGTCAAGGAAGCGCTGGAAGATCCAGAGCGCCTGCTGCTCGACATCTAGTCGGAGTTAAGAAGATAGATATGAAAGCGCCCGGTCAGAAATGGCCGGGCGTTTTGTTTTTGAGGGGCAGCGTCAGGTGCGCACGGTGACCCATGACCGGATGAGCATGCCCTGAAAGATCTGGACCGGATCACTGAAGCCGACCGCTGTCATCATGGCGGCGACGTCTTGCGGGGAATGCGCGGCGAAGGCGTGGCCGAAGTTCTCGCGGTACTGAGACTTCTGGTCGGCGGACATCTGGCTCGCATTCATGCCTCTGATCCAGATATCCATCAGCTGGTCGAAACCGGGATCGGCGCGATCTGCGGCAAGGTCTGCATTGACGAAGAGGGCGCCGGGTTTGAGGCGGGCGGCGATCTCACGGAAATAGGCTTCGCGCTCGCTCGCGTCTGTCAGGAAGTGAGACACCAGAAGCGAGGTCGCCCCATCATAGGCTTCTCCCTCTTCCAACGTCTCCAGATAGCCCTCATGGAAGGTGCAGCGGCCTAGAATGCCTGCGGCTTCGAGTTTGGTTCGTGCAACGGCGAGCATCGCGGGTGCGGGATCAGCCAGACAGAAGCGCCAGCCTGGATAAGTGGCCGCGAGGGTCAATACTTCCGCGCCCGTGCCTGCCCCGGCGCAAAGGATGTGAGCGTCTTCCGGCACTGGCTCGAGCGCAAGCATGGCCGTCAAATTCAGACAGTCGCGGATGGGGGCCATATTGCCGAACTGGGTGTCGTAAATGGCCGCGTGGTCTTCATCGAAAGGGGTCATGCATGTCTCCAACAACGAGTTGTGTAATGACATAACATTTTGCCAAGGCAAGAGCCTTTCGTTTCTGGGGAGGAGGGGGGCCACGGGGGTCGAACATGACTCGCCGGCACGCAGAGGGGGGGCTGGTCAGAAGCATGATGTGTACGGGAAATCCGGTCCGAACTGGGCACCGGGTATGTTCAATGCGCTGAGTTCGCTTGCTTTAGCTAAAAAAGGCACGGGAAGGCGCGACCTCACACGATAAAAGATGAGCAAAAGAGAACGCGTCCCTTACCCCCGCCGCACCCCAATTTCCCATGCGGTTTCGTCGTCGTCGCCTTTCCAGGCGGCATAGGCGATGGCGCCGTCGAGGTTTGCGGCTTTCATCAAAGCGAGAGGCCAGTCTTCCTGTTCGATGTTCTCGATATGGATCGGGTGGACGCCCCAGAGGAGTTGCGCGCGGCGGAGGCGGGGGCGGTCTGCTGAGCCATAGAGGATCTTGAAGCGGCCGCGATGCTTGGAAAACTGGGCGAGCCGCCTGGCAGACCCTGTGCGCAGGGCCAGAGCTGCGGCCTGTTCGACCAGCGCGAACGCCTGGGCGGCGCGGGCGACGACATCGATGCTAAGCTCGGCCTCCCGATCACCCATGAACTGGCGAAGCGACCCCCGGAAGTCAGGTGCATCTTCGGTCGCCGAGATGATGCGGCTCATCACAGAGACGGCGGCGACCGGGTCATGGCCAATCGCGGTCTCGGCTGACAGCATGACGGCATCCACACCCTGATAGATGGCCGTGGCGACATCGCTGGTTTCGGCGCGGGTGGGCGCGGCATGCTCAATCATCGATTCCAGCATCTGCGTCGCGACGATGACCGGGCGACCCCGTTCACGCGCCTCGCGCACAATCTGCCGCTGGATAATCGGGACATGTTCAGGCGGATATTCGACACCGAGATCGCCGCGCGCGACCATGACGCCATCAGCGGCTTCGATGATGGCTTCAAGCTCATTGATCGCGCCGGGCTTTTCGAGTTTGGCGATGAGCGGGGCGGCGCCGCCGATCTCGGCCTTGGCTTCTTCGACGTCTGAAACTGATTGCACGAAGCTAAGGGCGAAGAGGTCCACGCCAAGCTGTAGTGCGAAGGCGAGGTCTTCACGGTCCTTTGGGGTGAGGGCTTTAAGGGGCAGGGTCTTGCCGCGAATGGTGAAGCCCTTGCGGTCTGAGAGTTCGCCGGCGAAATCGGCGGTGACTTTCGGCGTGTCGCCTGCCTCGCTGACAGTGAGCGAGATCATCCCGTCATCGCAAAAGACGGTGTCGCCTTCTTCCAGTTCGGCCAGGATTTCCGGGTGGGGCACGGGAATCGTGTCGGGCTTGTCAGTGCTCTCTTCGTCGATCAGAGCGTATTCGGTGCCCTCGCTGAGCTGGATCTTGCCGTCCGGAAAGGTACCGACGCGGACTTTTGGCCCTTGCAGGTCTGCGAGTATGGCGAGCGGGCGACCGAGTGTTTTCTCAGCGCGTCGCACAGCGTCGAACGTCTTCTTGTGATCTTCATGCGAGCCGTGACTGAAGTTCAGCCGGAAAAGATCAGCGCCAGCTTCGGCGAGGCGTTGCACCTGTTCAGGGCTGCTGCTTTTCGGACCGAGTGTGGCGAGGATCTTGGCGTTGCGGCCGCGCAGGCGTGGCATGTCTGGCATTCAAAACCTTTCGCGCGGCGATAAAACAGGCCGGGCCTTCATGGTGGGAGCGCTTCAAACGCCCATTTTGCGCTGAATCTGACAATAATTTCACGCTTTCGACCAGCAAAAAAGACCGGTTTCAGGTGCCGTTTAGAGGCGTCAGATAGAGATCGGTGTGAAATTAAATCAGTTGAATCAGAGGCGTAGAGAGAAGCTTTGCGACCTTAAGGAGAATTAACGCGGCAATGGGAACACCACCGAGCGACCTGCCGTTCTTTCCCCATAGCTAGAAAGGCTAAAGGAGAAAGTTATGAAACGCACACTGCTTACCGCTACCGCTGCCGTCGCCCTGATGGCATCCGCTGCAACTGCGCAGGTCGTCAATGACGACATCCAGGCGAAGACTGAGGCTGAAGTCGCCATCGATCTGCCGGACACTGCTGTCGAGACTGGCAATAGCGCCATGACCGACCTGGAGGCCGAAACGCCAACAGATACCACCCCAAGCTGGGATGGTGATGCCGAACTGGAAACAGACGGCAATGTCGAAACCGGCATTGGCGGCGAATATTACGAGAATGAGGCAGAGGCAGAAGCTGATGCTGACTGGAGCGCCGATGCGGACGTCGATGTCACGACGCCGGACATAGCGACTGAGGACGATGTCGAGTCAGAGCTTGGCACCGAGATGGAGACCGAGAGCGATGGCGAAGGCGGTCTCTATTATGAGAGTGAAGAAGATGCCGAAGCCGATGCCGTTCTGGAGCCAGACGAAGGCGGTGATGCTCTCGTGCCAGAGGCCGAATTTGGCGCTGATGGCGAAACTGACACCGAAGCGGACATGAGCGACGGACAAGGCGGCGAATATTATGAAGACGAAGCGGCCGCCATGGCTGACTCCGATCTGAACGCCGAAGCCGGTGCGAACGTCGAGCTGAATGATCCTGAGCTCAACAGCTATGTCGAAGGGCAGCTGGAAAATGCCGGTCCTGAGGCTGTTGAAGACGCCGACACGATCGAGCCGGAGGAAGATCTGGAATACTAGGTCTGACCCGTTTTAAAGAAGAAGGCCCCGCACCCTGAGAGGTGACGGGGCCTTTTTTGTGGGATGCCGGGATCAGGCTTCCAGCTCAACATCCCAGTAAAGGTAGTCCATCCAGGTGGCGTGCAGGTGGTTTGGCGGGAAGCGGCGGCCGATTTCCTGCAGCTGGTAATTGGTCGGACGGGCAGGTTTGCGCGCCGGTATCATCTTGGCGTCCTCGGGCATGCGCCCGCCCTTCTTCAGATTGCAAGGCGAACAGGCCGCGACGATGTTCGTCCAGCTGGTGCGCCCGCCCTTTGAGCGGGGAATGACATGATCGAAGGTAAGTTCCTCATGCGCGCCGCAATAGGCACACTGGAAGCCGTCCCGCAGGAACACGTTGAACCGGGTGAAAGCGGGGGAGCGGTCCTGCCGAACGAATTCGCGCAAGGCGATGACCGAGGGAAGGCGCATCTCGAAGCTTGGGCTGCGCACCACCGTGTCATATTCGGCGATGATGTCGACGCGGTCGAGGAAGACGGCTTTGACGACGTCCTGCCAGGGCCACAGAGATAGCGGATAATAGGAGAGGGGGCGGAAGTCCGCGTTCAATACGAGAGCTGGTCGCCCACTTGGTGGGCTGGTCAGGACTTCAGGCATGTGAACGCCCTCTTTCAGTCCTGGTCGATCCTGTTGGCTTTCGGTCAGTGAACACGCGCCTCCATCGGTTGTGAGGGTATCATTACTGATTCCCTGAGACGAGTTTATGACAGAATTGGCCCTTGGCTAGAGGGGGCGCGCATTTTCTGTCCCTTGTGCGGTCACTATTGGGCGCTGGCCTTGTCGCGCTCAGCATTTATCCAGCCCCAGAGCAGGTGTGCCGCGACGCCCCGATAGGGGCGCCAGCTTTCGGCCAGCGTGTTGAACGATTTGGTGTCGTGCCGGTCGCTCGCATCGCTCAGCAGTTTGTAGGCTTCCATCAGGCCGACATCGCCGACGGGGAAGGCGTCGAGCCGGCCGCAATAGAGCAGGAAAAGGTCCGCGGTCCATGGGCCGATGCCCTTAACGGCAATCAATTCGGCGCGGGCGTCGTCTATCTCGGCGCTGTAGACGCGGGTGAGGTCGAGTGCGCCGCTTTCTATCGCGTCGGCAATGGAGCGGAGGTGTCTGACTTTCGGGCGTGAGAGGCCGCAGCCGCGAAGGGTGTCATCCGAGGCAGCGAGGACTGAGGCGGTCGAGACCGTACCGAGCGCGTCTTCGACGCGGGCCCAGATGCTGGCGGCGGCCTTGGTTGTGATCTGCTGATAGGCGATCATGCGGGCAATGACGGAATAGTTCGGTTCGCGGTAGCGCCATGTTGGGAGCCCGAGGTCTCTATAGGCGCGGGCGAGGGATGCGTCGCGTTCGCTCAGCCAGGTGCAAGCCTCTACTAGGTCAGCTTGCGAGGGGGCGCTCATGCAAGATCGTCTCGTGTCCGCCCCTGCGCGGCAAGACCTTCATCGAGGAGGCGCTCAGAGGCGGCCTCTAGATCGGCGGACATGCGCGCGAACATTTCCTTGCGATTGAGATCGGCCGGGATCGGGGGGAGAACCTCATAGACGACGTGTCCCGGTTTGCGGGTGAGACCGCGCGCTGGCCAGCAGAGGCCGGAATTGGTCGCAAGCGGCACGACCGGGATGTTGAGCGCATTGTAGAGCGCGGTGACGCCAGCGGCCTTGTACTCTGGCGGCGCGCCGGGGGCGGCCCGTGTGCCCTCCGGGTAGATCAGGATCTGGCGGCCGTTTTTGGCGCGAACGCTCGCCTCTTTCAGCATGGCTTTCAGCGTTTTTGTCGTTCCCGCCCGGTCAATCGGGATCATGCGCGTCTTGAGGGCGTACCAGCCAAGGGCTGGATACCAGAGCAGCTCGCGCTTCATGATGACGGCGGCATCCGAGAACAGGATGAACGGGATAAACACGTCCAGCATCGCCTGATGCTTGCCGGCAATCAGCAGGGCGCCGTCGGGGATACGTTCGCGGCCTCGCAGTTCAACGCGGACGCCGCAGATCAGCCGAAGGCCGAGCCGGACATATTCGGCAAAGAAGGCGACAGCCTTGATCGCGAAGCGCCGGGACAAAAGCAGGGTCGGCAAGCAGGCGACTCCGATGACGGCCATGCCGCCATAGAGCCACAGAAAAAAGAGGATTGAGCGGATCGTGTTCAAAGGACGTTCTTCAGTGACTGGCTGACGGTGCCGCCGGCTGCGAAGCGTGAGGCCAGGCCGCCGATAACCGGCGTGACGGCGAGGATGACGAGGTCCCAGAAGTCGAGCGAGAGGCGGGGCAATAGCTCGCTATGAGAGGCGGTGCTCTGGGCGGAAAAGACGATGAGGGCGGTAACCGCAAGCGCGGCGACCGATCCGGCGGACCCTGCTTTCAGCCCAAGCGTCCAGAAGCGGCGCTCAAATAGTCTCGCAATGAAGCTGTCTTCTGCACCGGCAAGATGCAACACATCGACGATGTCTTTTCGGGCGAGGAGGGCGGCGTGGGTCGCGAAGGCGATCACGGCAATGGCGGTCGCGGCCAGCAGGATGACCATGCCGATGGCGGCGACGCGCAAGGTGCCGAGCGCGCTGCGCACTTCGGCGGCATATTCAGAATGCGCCTCGGCCACGCCGGTATAGCCCGCGCGGGCAAGCTCTGCATTGATATCAGTGGAGATATCGGCTGCCTCGCCGTTCACTTCGACGGCGATGAGGACGGGCAGGGGAATGCCCTCTGGAATACCGCCCGGGCCGAAGCTCGGGGCGAGAAGGACTTCCAGATCCTCACGCGAAAGGACGCGGGCAGAATCGACGCCTGAGACCTCTTCAATCAGCTCGGCGGCCGCATCTGCGCCGCGCATATCGGTTTCGGTGAGGCGCACCGTCATCTGACCTTCGACCTGCGCCGACCAGGCATGAGCTGCTGTATAGGTGCCGCGCGCGATCAGCGTGGCGAGCACGGCGAGAAAGCAGAGCGCAGCGACCACAAAGAAGAGGGCCGCTTCGCGCGCATCGCTTTCAGGCAGGAGGGGGGTCGGCTTGGACATCAGGCGGCGCCAAACTCCTGATCCTGAAACAGCAGGCCATCCTGCAGTTTGTAAACGGGCGCGTTAAACTCGCGGATGATGTGCATGTCGTGCGTGGCGATGATGATCGTGGTGCCGAGGCGGCGGTTGAGTTCGATGAAGAGGCGGAAGATACGCCGCGCCATCTCAGGATCAACATTGCCGGTTGGCTCGTCAGCAATCAGGAGATCGGGCTTGTTGATAAGCGCGCGCGCAATCGCAAGGCGCTGCTGCTCGCCGCCGGACATCGCTTGGGGCAGGGCGTGCAGGCGGGCGCCGAGGCCAACCCAGCGGATAAGGTCAGTCACTTCGGCGGCGTATTCAGGCTCTTTCTGGCCGAGCACACGAAGTGGCAAAGCGACGTTCTCGAAGGCGGTGAGGTGGTCGAGCAGGCGGAAGTCCTGAAAGACGACGCCGATGCGCCGGCGAAGGGCCGAGAGCTGTTTGCGCGACAATGTACTTGTCTGCTGGCCAAACAGGCGGATGCCGCCGCTTGTTGGGGCATGTGCGAGGTAGAGCAATTTCAGCAGCGAGGATTTGCCCGCGCCGGAGGCGCCCGTCAGGAATGAGAATGTGCCAGGCCGCAGCCGGAAGTTAATATCCGACAGGACTGCGTCCGAGGTGTCGTAACGCAGGCTGACGCCGCTGAGTTCGACAGCTGGCATATTCGAATTGTCCGGGCCGATTCGGCTCATGCCCCACCTTTCAAATCCGCAGCGGTCCAATCGACTAATCCCGCGAATTGAGTGATTATCCAAGCCATGATTCTCACCTGTCCCAATTGCGAGACCCAGTATTTTGCTGACGACTCCACGATCGGCGAATCCGGGCGGAGCGTAAAGTGCGCTGCGTGTGACAATACATGGTTTGTTGATCCAAAAGGTGAAGCGCTTGCAGCCGGGCGTGTGACGGGCGGCGCACATGAGGCGTATCGCGAGAAAGTGCGCGCGCGCCGGGAGAAGGCCAGCCGGTCTGTCGCGGTGATCGCCTGGGTGGTCGTGGGCAGTGTTTTTGCAGGCATTCTTGCAGGTGGCTTGCTATTCCGGGACCGGGTTGTCGAGGTCTGGCCGCAATCGGCCTCGGCGTTCGATGCGATCGGGCTGGAAGTGAACCGGTTCGGCATGACGTTCACCGAGACAGAGGCCGAGCGCTTTCTGGAGGGCACGACGCCTGTTCTGGAAATTACCGGCGAAGTGAAGAATGTGACGGGCAGCGTGCGGACAGCCCCGCTTATCCGCGTGGTGATGCTGGACGAAAAGGGCGTCGAGATCGGCGAATCCTTTGCGACGGTTTCCCCGGACAATATTGCGGCGGGCGATACCGGCAAATTCGTGACCCGTGTCGAGAACCCGCCCTATGAGGCTTTTGAGCTAGAGCTGCAATTGGCTGCGCCGGGATCGGGCACGCCGGGAGATGTGCGGTCGATAGCAGATGCAGGCGAGGCAGGATGAGCCAGTTGGATAAACCGATCGAAGTCGTGCTGAGCGAAGATGAGTTGATGAAACGGGTCGACGATCTCGCTGACCGGCTCTTGCCGCGCCTGACGGGCGACTGGTCGGCGGTGAATATTCTTGTCGGGGCGACGCCGTTCACGAGCGATCTGATGAAAGCGCTGGCGCGCCGCTCGGTCCACCCTGTGCTTGATGCGCTCTGGCTGGAAAGTTACCGCGATGAGCGCGAAAGCTCTGGCCGGGTGCTGGTGCGGGCCGATATTGCCCGGCCTGTGAAGGGGCGCGGCGTTCTCATCATCGATGATGTCTTTGATACGGGCCGTACACTTGCCTTTGCGCGCTCACATCTGATGACGAAAGGCGCACGCGAAGTGATCACCGTTGCGCTGGCGCGTAAGCCATGGGCGCCGGAGGGGGCCGATGATGTCGATTTCCACGCCTTCGATGCGCCGCCGCGCTTTCTCGTCGGCTATGGCATGGATGATGCCGGCAAATACCGCGGCCTGCCCTATATCGGTGCGCTCGACTGAGTTGATGCCGGGCGGGTTCTGTTGAGCCAGCCAAGAATGTCCGCAATGACCTTGTCGGTGCCGGGTTCATCAAGGATCCAGTGGGCATTGTGGGGGTATTCCAGATAATCGCCCGGCTTTGCGGCCTCTGAATATTTCTGTCCGACCCGGCGCACGGCCTTGATGGGCGTCGCCCTGTCCTTGCCCGCGCCGATTGTGAGGGTCGGAATGTTGATGGTCTTTTCGTCAATCGGATCTGAGTTCTGCAGATCCATGTAGACCTTGCCGGAATCATAGCGCGCCTTGGCATAAATCTCGTCATGGCGAGATTTATCGACTTCGTTGACAACGCCCCAGCCGAAACCGAAACGGCCGACCTTGTAGCTGTTTTCGGGGATCTTCTTCTGACCGGATTTGAGGATGCTCCAGAAGGTGATGAGGAGGCGCAGATCGCGCACCTGGCAGTCTGGCGTCTGGGCCGGGGTGAGAAAGACTGCGGCGCTCGCATCGCCCTGGGCGGCAAGTTTCTGGGCGATATAGCCACCCATGGAGTGGCCCATAATGGCCGGTTTCTCGCCGGTCTCTTCGGTCAGGCGGGCGCAGGCGGCAGACATGCGGTCAACATAGTCGCTGAGGCGAAGCTCACTGAGCGAGGCAGGCGGCTCAGTGATCGTGCGCTGTTCAGGATAAAGGGTAGGGGCGTCGACGCGCCATCCATCGGCTTCAAAAGCGGGGCGCATCCGGTCCCAGACATCGCCGCCGCAACCAACACCGTGGATCATCAGGATGGATTTGGTCATCGGGCAGTCCTTTTGAGAGAGCGTGGGTTAAGCCTGGTCTTTGTCACCGGTAAATTTGCGAAAGCGCACGGAGACTTCCTCATAGATGGGGCGTTTGAACGGGACGATGACGCCGGGGGCCTCTTCGAGCCGTGCCCATCTCCAGGCATCGAATTCGGGTGTGTGCCGGTCCAGCCTTATGTCGCTGTCAGAGCCCTTGAAGCGCAAGGCGAACCATTTCTGGCGCTGGCCGATATAGGGGCC
Source organism: Henriciella litoralis (assembly GCF_002088935.1). Classification (NCBI taxonomy): domain Bacteria; kingdom Pseudomonadati; phylum Pseudomonadota; class Alphaproteobacteria; order Hyphomonadales; family Hyphomonadaceae; genus Henriciella; species Henriciella litoralis. The sequence continues at coordinate 2,136,980 of NZ_NCSS01000006.1, read as the reverse complement.
GGGCATGCGGCGCTTCACATCGGCCGGGAAATCATAGTGCAGCCAGTCTGATGTTTCTTCCATCACATCGACAAGCTTGCCCGAAACGCCGACCTCTTCTTCAAGCTCACGCAGGGCTGCATCGGCTGGGGTTTCGCCTTCATCGATGCCGCCCTGAGGCATTTGCCACTGGAAGGCGCCGCGGCCATTTATGCGGCGACCAAGGAAAACGTGTCCAGCACTCGAGAAGAGCGCGAGGCCAACATTCGGTCTATAAAGCTTTGGGTCCCGGGTCTGTATCGTCACCCAGTTGTATCTAGGGTTTTTTCAGACGATTGCCCAGTGTCGCTTGCGTCGTTGGCCGCAGATTTCGCCAGATCCGCGTCCGCGCGGTTGATCCGGGTGACAGCTGAAGCTGGCGCAAGGACGACGCCTTTTCCGTCCAGTTGCTCAGTCCAGGCCTTCAGTAGATCAATCGTGATCGGGTAGGCAAAGCCTGAGCCAAGTGAGCTGCCATTTTCCAGCGCAAGGGTTTCAAGCTCCAGCAGGCGGGCCTGAATATCCTCGCCTTCAGGGCGCACATCGATCGGGGTATCGGCGCGTCTGAAGCGCAGGCCCGCAGAGGAGGCGGCATCTGGAAAGCTCGAGCGGGCGAGGCTGCCATCTTCCACGAAAGCCACGCCGCGCGCCTTAAGGACGCTGATGACAGCATCCGTAGCGGCTTCGTTCGTCGCAAACTTGCTGCCCTGATAATTGGTGATCCCGAAATAGCCGGTGGCGCTCGCCATCAGGGTTTCGAGGCGGGAGGTCAGATCGCGCGCATCATTGTTGACATAGAGCGTCTGCGCGTGCGGGCGCTCTCGGCCGAAGTCGTAAGGCTCCATCGGCACTTCCAGCAGGACTTCGTGTCCGGCGGCGCGGGCCTTGTCGATCCAGCCCTGCAGGCCGCGGGCCGTCGGGGCGAAAGAGAGCGTGATTTCCGGCGGAAGCTCATCGATTGCGGATTTGGTGTGCGTGTAATTGATCCCGAGCCCGCCGAGCACGATAGACACGGTCGGGCGGCCTTCAGGGTTGGCGAAGGGGCGCGCATAGGCACCTGCAGGTGTGCGGCCATCGGCGGAGATGGCAGGAAGGCGGCCGCGCGCGGTCTGTTCGCTAACCGCATCGATGGGCGCCTTAGGAAGGGATGTTTCCTGGCGCGAGGCTTGCCAGGACTGGCCGGTCGAGACGGCAACGCCATTGATGCGAACCGTGTCTGCGGCCGCTTCACTGGAGGCGACCTGAACCACTTTTGCATTGGGTGAGCCATAGGTCACGCCAAGATCTGGCAGATCCGTCTCCGCAAACTGGATGTTCTCGGGCGGGTCGTAGGCGACCGTGGTTGGGCGGACGGGCGCTGTGTCTTCGTCGAGGCGGGAGAAGCGCGTCTTGTGGACGGGGGCGGGCGCGACAGGTTCGCTGTCATCGAACAGAGCGATCTGGCGGGCCTCGGTGGCCGCACTCGCATCGCCTTTGAAATGAATGAGCGCGCCGCCGACAAAGGCCAGCCCAGAAAAAACGGTGAGACTGATCGCACCATGGACGAGGCCGCTGCGCAGCGGAGACGGGTCCTTCGCAACACGGGTGCTCATCGCCTTGCGTCTCCTACCAGGGCCATTCTGACGTCGAGCGTTCAGGATGGCCTTGATAGGTTAAGATAACGCAAATCGCTGTTAACCCGGCTGGGCGGTTTCCTTGGCGGTCAGCAGTCCGCCATGCAGCGTCTGGATGGCGCGGTCGAGCTGATAGTCCTCGCCGTCATAATCTTCTGGCGGCTGGTCATCCGGCAGTTTTGGAATCTGGCGTTCCACGCCGTCCTCATTGGTGAGGGCGTGCGGCAGGTCTGCCTCGGAGAACCGGCGGATACGGTCAAGTTCATCCTCGGTGACGCGGGCCTGGGCAACTTCCATGTCCGGTTCGATGCCGGTGGCCTGGATCGAGCGTCCGGCTGGCGTGTAATAGCGCGAGGTGGTGAGGCGCATGGCGCCGCGATCGGTGCCGAGCGGGATCACCGTCTGGACCGACCCTTTGCCGAAGCTTGTCATGCCGAGAACCGTGGCGCGGTCACGGTCCTGAAGGGCGCCTGCGACAATCTCGGAGGCCGAGGCTGAGCCATTATTGATCAGAACGACCATCGGGACGTTCTTGAAGACCTCACCCTTGCGGGCATTGTAGCGAGCAATATCGCCCGGCCTGCGGCCGATCGTGGAGACGACTTCGCCGCCGGACAGGAATTTGTCGCTGACGGAGATGGCCTGATCGAGCAGGCCGCCGCCATTATTGCGAAGATCGAGCACGATGCCGGCAGGGCGCCCGCCGATTTCACGTGAGACTTCGGAGATGGCCTCTTCAAGCAGTTCAGTTGTCCGCTCATTGAAGGTCGAGATACGGAAATAGGCGATGTCATCGTCCAGCGCTTTCCAGGTGACCGATTTCGGGCGGATCACTTCGCGCTCTAGTGTCACGTCGAAGGCATCTTCGCCTTCACGCAGGACAGTGACGATAATTTCGGTGCCGGGTTCGCCGCGCATATCGCGGACGGCGTCGTCAATGTTGAGACCCACAATCGGCTTGCCATTGATGGCGGTCAGCAGGTCACCGCTTTCAAGGCCAGCGCGGCTGGCAGGCGTGTCATCCATGGGCGTGACGACTTTGACAAAGCCGTCTTCCATCGTGACCTCAATTCCGAGGCCGCCATATTGGCCGGAGGTCTGCACCTGCATCGCCTCGAAGTCTTCAGCGGACATGTAGGATGAATGCGGGTCGAGTGAGCCGAGCATGCCATTGATGGCCGCTTCCATGGCTTCTTTCTCGTCAATCTCGGTGACATAGTCAGCGCGCGCACGCGCCAGGACTTCGGCAAACAGGTCGAGCTGGCGATAGGTTTCAGCGCGGCTGTCCACCGGCTGGGCATCAGGCCAAGCGAAAGAGGAAACGCCGACGGCGAGGCCGCCGAGAACCACACCAATTGCCGCACCGGTCAGCATTGCACGCATCGCTTTACTCTCCCTTGGCGGCTAACCGCCTTTCATCCAGCGAGCTGGATCCATTGGTTCGCCCGACCGCCTGACTTCTAGATAGAGTTCCGGCGGCGGTATTTCACGGTCTGGCATGCGTCCGACCGGTTCACCGGACTTTACGGTCTGTCCGGGGGTGCCGTGGATGCGGGCCATTCCGCTGAGGAGAATATGGTACCCATCACTTGTCGAAATGATCAAGAGTTGACCGTAGCTGCGGAACATGCCGGCATACTCGATCTTGCCGTCTACAGGGGCCACAACGTCTGAATTTGGGCGCGGCTGAATGTAGATGCCTTTGGAGGATTCCCCGCCCGGCAGCTTGTCGCCCCAGCTACGGGCGACCATGCCGGAAACTGGACGCTGCAGCCCGCCAATCGCACTGTTTCCAAGCGGTTTGAGGTTTCTGAGCGCAGGCGTCGATGTTTTCGGGGCGTCTGAAATCACGGGATTTGAGACGCTCGGTGTGCGCACGGAACTGGCGGCGAGCTGGATTTTTGCGGTCGGCTTCATGCCGGGGGCGCGCGGGGCCGCATTTTCGAGCGCGATCAGCAGGTCCCGCAGCGTTTCAGCTTCCGAACCGATCTTGTCGACACGGGCGCGCAGGGCTGAGGCCTCGTCGGTGACGCTTTCATACTGGGCGCGTTTGGCGGCCACAAGCTTCTCGATCTCGGCCTGTTTGACCGCAAGCCGGGCTTCGGTGGCCTCAAGGCGGGCCTGCTCGCGCTTGATCGAGACTTCCAGCGCTTTCATCGCGTCGATTTCGCCAGCAAGGCGTTTTGTCTTTTCATTCAGCGCCGGGGCAGTTGCGCCCATGACGATGGCGGCGCGGATGGCGGAATTGGCCTCCCCCGGCGAGGCGACAAGCGCCGGCGGACGGTGGCGGCCTGAGACCGCGAGGCTCGCCATGATGTCTTCAAGGTTGGCATTGCCTTCGAGCATTTCGCGGCGGGCCCCGGCGAGACGGGTCGAGAGATCGATAAGCTTGAGCTCTGACGCGGCGGCCTGCTCTTCGCGGCGACGGCTTTCGAGCGCGGCGGCGATCAGGCTTTGCTCCAACTGTGTAACGTCCTGAACGCTACTGGTCTCGGCCTCTTCAAGGGCTTTGAGTTGGCGAAGCGCCGCCTCTTTCTGGGCTTCGAGCGCTTTTAACTCTTCGCGCGTGTACTCGCTCGGTGTTGCGGCGAGCAACACAAAGGCGAGAGGCACAAGCAGGAGGGAGGCGCGAAATGACATAGTCTCTCGCCATGCCACAGGGAGAGTGACCGGTTGGTTAACCGATTGGCAATTTCTGGTAACTTTATCCGGTGGATTGGGCGGCTCGGCGCTCTAGTCCGCTGCCGCGTCGAGCGCATTGATCTCAGCATTCCAGCCGGTTAGCTGAGCGAGCGGTATCTCGCACGTGTCCGGTAGTTCTCGAACCAGCGTCCGGTCGAGCCAGCTTGTCAGGGAAAAGCGATATTCGGGCGTGTCGGCGAGCGCGGTGCGGAGCCAGTCTGACCGATCCAGTAGCTGAAGGGCGTAAATCGCTTCATCCGGGAGTTCGCAGTCCGCCGGGATATCACCGGTGTCATAGGGCGCGGTGGGGGGCAGGAGAAAGAGGTTCACCGGGTGGAGCGCAGTGTCCGAAATGCTGATGAAATCGGCCGGGCCATAGCCGCGGGCGTCGTCTGTGACGGCTTTTAGCACCGCCGTTTTGCGGAACACGCCAGAGACGGGCAGGGGGACGGAAGTGGTCGTTGTGGTCTGGGCGGGCAGGGTGAAGGCGCCGTCATCGCCGGAAATAGCCTCGACTTCGGCTCCGATCACAAGAATTCGTGCGCCGGAGACGTGTGTGTCATCTGACACGCGAATGACCTCTCCCTGCGTTGCGGGCACGATGGTCACCGGGCGTGTCTGGCAGGCTGACAAGCCGATGAGGGCGAGGCAGGCGATCAGGACGGGACGGCAGAAACGGCGTGTCTGTTGATGGTCGGCCATGAGCTTACCAGGTCTCGATCAAGGTGCCACGGCTGAGCGGGGTGGCCCAATTGGTTCAAAGATCACGGACTGGACATAGACCGCGCGCTGTTTTTCCGGGACTTCCGGGCGGATGGCGAGATAGTCATAGCCTTGTTCGCTGCCAACATTGCGGGGAGGCAGGATGTACTCAAAGCTCACATCCTGAAATTCGCGCGTCATGCCGAAGTCCTGCCAGCCAGAGGACTCGGCATTGCCGACGGCGTAATTGATCCGGATGCCTTCGGCGCCGTACCGGTCTGCGGCGCGGGCGCGGACCGTAATTTTGAGCTTGCGGTCAGCGAAGACGGTTTCAAGGTCTGCCGCCAGCACGAAATGCGGCCCGCGCAAAGGGTCTTCGCTGAGCGTGTCGGCCTCAACCTCGATGCGCAGCACGGTCTGGCCATCGACGCGCTCTAGCGAGATGTCCGAGGCGCCGCCGGCCACCATGCGATTGAGCTGGTCGCCGCTGATCTCAATGCGGGTGTAGTCTGTATTGCCGCCGCTGACGGGGCCAGTGGGCATCTGGTTCATTCCCGGGAGCAGAGCGAGCGTGACGAGCAGGATGGCGACGAGGAACGCGCCAAAAAAGAAGATCTTGTCAGACATATTGGCGGGCCGATCCTTTGCCTGCGGAAGTTCACTTGTGAATAAGCTGGAAAACACGCTGAGCGCTTGATAGCAATGACACTCCGTCGAATCGAGCCGAAAACCCATCGGAGTAGATTTCAATGACATCGTCTGCCCTGAAGCGGCGTGCGCGCGAAGCACGCTACTGGATGCTCGAAGGCTGTTTCCCGCTCTGGAGCCGCGACGGCGTCGGACCAAACAATCTGTTTCGTGAGGCGTTGGACATTACCCACCGCCCGGTCGACAGGGACAGCTCGCGGGTGCGGGTGCAGGCGCGCCAGACCTATGTTTTCAGCCAGGCGCTGAAGCTCGGCTGGGAGCCAGATCGCGCGGAGCGGCTGGTGTCGATGGGGGTCGGTACACTCACCGGCCCGGCGCAGCGCCCTGATGGTCTGGTCGGGCGTCTGCTGGCCAGCGATGGCGGTGGCCTGATCGATGACACGGCCGATCTCTACGACATCGCATTTACGCTGTTTGCGCTCGCCGAGGCTTCGATGAGCGATCATGATGAGGCGCTCGGGCATGCGCGTAGCCTTCTGACAGCCGTGGATGCGAAACTGTCTGATGCCGACCATGGCGGGTTTGCCGAGACATTGCCGCGTGGCCCGCAGCGTCTACAGAACCCGCATATGCATCTGCTGGAAGCCTTTCACGCGCTGCATAACTCCAATCCGGAGGGCGGTTATCTTGATCGCGCGCGGGCGATTGTTGCGCTGTTTGATGAAAAGATGTTCGAGGCCGATACCGGTACGCTGGGCGAGTATTTCAAGCCGGACTGGTCGCCAGAGACCGGGCAGGCGCATGACTATGTCGAACCTGGCCATCAGTTTGAGTGGGTGTGGCTGCTGCAACGCCATGCGGATCTGACGGGTGATGACCTCAACCCGGCCATGGCAAAGCTCTATGATACGGGCCTCAAGACCCTTGATCAGGACGGCCGGGTCTTTGCCGGGTGCACGCGCGGCGGGCAGATTGTCGATGGATCGAGGCGGGCCTGGATGCAGACCGAGGCGCTGAAGGCCCATCTCGCCATGCTGGAGCTGGACGCCGACGAGCATTGTGATGCGCGCGCCGTCCAGTGCTTCGATGTGTTGATGGATGAATACCTCACCCCGGAAGGTGGCTGGATCGATCAGTATCATGCTGATGGCCAGTTGGCGTCTGACACGATGCCTGCCTCGACCGGCTATCATGTCGTGCTCGCTTTCGCCGAACTGTTGCGCGTAAGCGGCGTCTGAGCTTTAAGAGCGCGAACTTTATACGACTCCTACGACAGACAGGACCTCCCATGCCTATTCTTGCCCTTATCCGTCACGGCCAGAGCCAGTGGAATCTCGAGAACCGGTTCACCGGATGGTGGGACGCTGATCTGACGTCGAAGGGCGAGGCTGAGGCCAAGCGCGCAGGCGAGTTGCTCAAAGAGGCCGGTTTCGAGCCGCGTCAAGCCTTTTCAAGCGTTCAGACACGGGCCATCCGGACGCTCTGGCTGACCCTGACAGAAATGAACCGCGTCTGGCTGCCGGTGGAAAAGCACTGGCGCCTGAATGAGCGTCATTATGGTGGGCTGACGGGGCTCGACAAGAAAGAGACCGCTGAGAAGCATGGCGCCGATCAGGTTCATGTCTGGCGCCGTTCCTACGACATTCCGCCGCCAGAAATGGAAGCGGGCAGCAAGTTCGATCTGTCGAAAGACCCGCGCTATGAGGGCGTGACTGTCCCGACGACCGAGAGCCTGAAGCTGACGCTGGAGCGGGTTCTGCCTTACTGGCATGAGACGATTTCGCCGAAGCTGCGCGACGGCACCGATACGGTGATCGCGGCGCATGGCAATTCGCTGCGCGCGCTGGTGAAGCATCTGTTCCAGGTGCCGGATGAGACGATTACCGGTGTCGAGATCCCGACCGGCAACCCATTGCTGATCGAGCTGGACGAGGGCTTGAAGCCTGTGTCCGCGCGGTATCTTGACGGGTCGCGGGCGACCGACCTGCCAGCGCTTCCGTGAGACGAAATTGAGCGGCAAGGCCTACATCCTGCGTGCGGCAGCGCCTGATGCCATTGGCATCGTGGCGGATGTCGCGACGTATCTGGCGCAGGCCGGGCTGAATGTTCTGGAGAGCCAGGACTTTGGCGATGCTGAAACCGGGCGATTTTTCATCTGGGCTGAATTTGCCGCGCCTGAAGCGTTTAATCCGGCGACGTTTGAGGCGGGCTTTGCCGACCTTGCGCGCAAGCGCGAGATGGACTGGTCCCTCAGACCCAAAAAGGATGAGCCGCGGGCACTGATCCTCGTCTCGAAGGGCGATCATTGTCTGAACGATCTTCTGTATCGCCATCGCCGTGGACAATTGGGGGCTGAGATCAGCGCCATCGTGTCCAATCACGAGGATGCGCGCTGGCTGGCAGAGCGCCACGATCTGCCTTTCCATCATGTCCCGGTAACGGCGGAGACCAAGACCAAGGCTGAAGATCAGCTTCGGCAGCTCATTTCGCAAACCGGCAGCGACTTCGTTGTGCTGGCGCGGTACATGCAGGTCTTGTCAGATGATCTGTGCCGCGAGCTTGCCGGGCGTTGTATCAATATTCACCACTCATTCCTGCCGAGCTTCAAAGGCGCCAAGCCCTATCACCAGGCGCATAAGCGGGGCGTGAAACTGATTGGGGCGTCGGCGCACTATGTGACAGCCGACCTCGATGAAGGCCCGATCATTGCGCAGGATGTGGCCCCGATCGATCACAGGATGAAGGCGGCACGCATGGCCGAAATTGGACGAGACATCGAGGCGCGTGTTCTGACACGGGCCGTAACTGCCCACGCCGAAGGCCGGGTTTTCCTCAACGGTATTCGCACGGTTGTCTTCGAATGATCCCGTCTGCTGAAGATCAGATGCGCCGGGCGATTGCCCTCGCCCGGACCCAGCATGGCCGCACCGGCGCGAACCCCGCCGTTGGCTGCGTTATTGTCGGGCCGGATGGAAGCCGGATCAGTGAAGCGGCCACCGGCGATGGCGGGCGACCGCATGCCGAACAGCTGGCGCTTGAAAAGCTCAGGCGGCCGCTGCCCAAAGGCACTGTCGCCTATGTCACGCTTGAGCCGTGCCGCGAGCGGTCCACGGGCGAAGATGCCTGCTCAACTCGGCTGATCAATGCCGGGGTCAGTGAGGTATTTGTCGCTGTGATGGATGAGCATCCGAAAGGGTCCGGCGGCTGCGCCGTGCTGAAGGAGGCTGGTGTAAGCGTCCAGACGGGCTTTCTGTCGGTTGAGGCTGCGCCGCTTTATGAGGACTTTTTCGCGTCGATTGCCTGATCGGCGGCGCGCGGATCATTCCACTCTTCGGCGATGCCGGGTTTACCGCGGCGCACCAGCCAGAACATCCCGATCAGATCTGCAATGCCAGCGCCGAGGCGTCCGAGAAAGCCGTATTTCGAGCTGCCATGCCAGCGGCGACGGTCATTCACCAGTTCTTCGCGAACCTCCCAGCCGGCGCGCTTGAACAAGGCCGGCAGAAAGCGGTGCATGGACGCGAAATAGGGAAGCTCGCGAAAGGCGTCGGTGCGCATCAGCTTCCAGCCGCAGCCGGTATCGGTCGCATCATCACGCAGCATGAAGCGCCGCACGCCATTGGCGATGCGCGACTGCAGCCATTTGAAGCCTGAATCATTGCGGCTCTTGCGCTTGCCCGCGATGAGGCCGAGGCGTCCGGTCTTGCCGGGGGCGACAATCTCGTCCCAGAGGCGGCGCGTATCGGCAATGTCGTTCTGGCCGTCGCCGTCGAGAAGCTGCGTCCACTTGCCTGACACATCACGCAGGCCGGTCATCAGGGCGGCGGATTTGCCCGCGCGTTGGACATGGGTGCGGATGAGGACGCGGTCCGGATGGGCGGTCTGGGCCTCGATGAGTTCGGCGCCGGTGGAATCAGCCGAGCAATCGTTCACGCAGACGATCTCATAATTGAGACCTGCCAAGGCGCCGTGGATTTCGTCCAGCAGGGGCAGGACGTTTCCAGCTTCATTGTAGAAGGGAATAAGAACGCTGAGATCGCGGGGGGCGGTCACTGGCCGGCCTCGACCTTCTTCGCAAGCGCTTCGATCCGGCGGGCTGCGCCGCTGAGCGCTGCGGCGGCTTTTTGGGCGCTGAGTTCGCTGGGTGAGGTCTTGGTGGCAGCATCAAGCTCATCAAGCAGGGCGAGGGCTGCGACCAGCAAGAGGCGCGCTTCGCCAATGTCGCCGACCGCTTCAGCGATCTGGTGAACTCGGGTGTCGAGGTCTTTTGAAAGCTCAACCAGGCGCCCTTCCTGTCCGGGGGCGCAGGCGACTGAGTATTGGCGGCCGCGAATCGTTATGTCTGCCTTGGCCATCAGCTTCCCTCATTCCGATTGAGGGCGGCGCGAACTTCATCAATAGCAGAGCCGAGGGCGGCGGACGCCTCGTCGGCAAGTTTTTGCAGTTGTTGTTCGCGGGCCATGGAGGCGTCCAGCTCTTCGGCAAGGTTGGCACGATCTTGCGCCATAGCGGCGAGTTCGCGGCGAACCACGCCCGGATCGCCTGCTCTTTCGAACAGGCTTTCTATCGCGCCCTCGAGGCGCGAAAGAGCCGCGTCCAGCTGGTCAGTTGCCGAATTTAGTTTTTCCATCTCCACCCCGATAGCAGCATGCAGCCCATATCGCCAAGCAGGTTGACAGGAAAGGTCCGTACCGTCCAAAGCGAAGCAAAACAATTAGGTGATTTATGGCGGTTGAACACAAGGATATGGCGAACGCCATCCGCGCTTTGTCGATGGATGCCGTGGAACAGGCCAAATCGGGCCATGTCGGCCTGCCTCTGGGCATGGCAGATGTCGCGACAGTGCTCTGGACGCGCTATCTGAAACATGACCCGAAAGCGCCTTTCTGGCCTGACCGTGACCGCTTCGTTCTGTCGGCGGGCCATGGGTCGATGCTGATCTATTCGCTGCTTCACCTCACCGGATATGACAGCGTCAGCCGCGACGATATCCGCAATTTCCGCCAGCTGGGCGCAAGCACGCCGGGCCATCCGGAGAATTTTGTCACGCCAGGCGTCGAGACAACGACCGGGCCTCTGGGTCAGGGCATTGCTACCGCTGTCGGCATGGCGATGGCTGAGCGGCATCTGAATGCGCGCTTTGGCGACGATCTGGTGGATCACAAGACCTGGGTCATCGCGGGCGATGGCTGTCTTATGGAAGGCGTCAGCCAGGAAGCGATTACGCTCGCCGGGCATATGAAGCTCAACAAGCTGATCGTCCTGTTCGACGACAATGCGGTCACCATTGATGGCGGCACAGACCTCTCTGATTCGACCGACCAGTGCGCGCGCTTTGAAGCGGCCGGCTGGGCGACCAAGCGGATCGATGGCCACAATACCGAAGAGATCTACGAGGCGCTCGACTGGGCGCAGAAGCAGGACAAGCCTGTCATGGTCGCCTGCAAGACGATCATCGGCTACGGCGCGCCGACGCTGGCCGGCACGGGCAAGGCCCATGGCGGGCCATATGGCGCAGACGAAGTGGCTGGCATTCGCGAGAATATCGGCTGGTCCCATGCGCCATTTGAAGTGCCGTCCGACATTGAAGACGCCTGGAAGCGTGAAGGCGCGCATGCCGCTGGCCAACATGCTGAGTGGACGTCCCGTCATGCATCGTCTGCCAAGAAAGCCGAATTTGACGCTGCGCTCGACGGCGCGCTGGGCGACATTGAAGCCGTTGTGCGTGCCCACAAGCAGGCTGTCGTTGATGGCGGTGAAGACAAGGCGACACGCCAATGGTCCGGCGCTGTGCTGGAAGAGCTGACCAAGGCCATTCCGGAAATGGTCGGCGGGTCGGCTGACCTTTCAGGCTCCAACAACACCAAGACCAAGGCGACAGAACCGCTGACGCCAGACAATTGGGGCGGCCGGTACATCCATTATGGCGTGCGCGAGCATGGCATGGCGGCGGCAATGAACGGCATGGCGCTGCATAAGGGCATCATCCCTTATTCCGGCACCTTCCTCGTCTTTGCTGATTATTCACGCGCTGCGATCCGTCTGGGCGCGCTGATGGGCGAGCGCGTGATCCATGTGATGACGCATGATTCCATCGGCCTTGGCGAAGATGGCCCGACCCACCAGCCGGTTGAGCATGTCGCAAGCCTTCGCGCGATGCCGAACATGCTGGTGTTCCGGCCTGCCGATGGCGTTGAGACCGCTGAGTGCTGGGAACTGGCGCTGAAGAATACCGGTGGCCCGTCCACCATCGCGCTGACCCGCCAGAAGGTGGAAAGCGTCCGCAAGGCGCATACCGATGAGAATTTGTCGGCGAAGGGCGGCTACATCCTCTCCTCCGGCGACGGCGCGGAGAAGATCGTGCTGATCGCCACCGGTTCAGAAGTCGAGATCGCGATGCAGGCGCAGGCCGCGCTGAAAGAAAGCGGGATCAGCGCGCGCGTTGTCTCAATGCCGTGCATGGAGCTGTTCGAACAGCAGGACGTCGCCTATCAGCGCGAGACGCTGGGCGAAGGCCTGCCGCGCATCGCAGTTGAGGCGGGTGTCCGCTTCGGTTGGGATCGTTGGATCGGCTTCGATGGCGGCTTTGTCGGCATGGACAGCTTTGGCGCGAGCGCGCCTTACAAGGACCTCTACAAGAAGTTCGGCATTACGTCGGACGCTGTTGTGGAACTGGCCCAGAAGCTGGTCTAGCGGGCGCTGAGCGCGGCGAGATAGCTTTCCATCAGGCGGACGAGTTCGTCTTCCAGCCTGTCACTATCCAATCCGAGTTCGGGTTCGGCGGCTGCGGCGCGCAGCAGGCTGATTGGCGCATGGGTGAGGATGAAGGCGGCTTCGGTTGAGAGGCTGGCGGTGAGATCAGTCTGGCCACTGACTGAGTCCATGAAAGCCAGATGATGCGTGCCAAGCACGCCCTCGCCGCGGGTTCGGAACAGAGCATCGGTGACCAGTGCGCGGGTCGTGGGAGATGTCTCGCCTGTCTGCATCAGCGTACGTATGATGGCGCGTATGGCGCCTTGCTCAGGCGCTGCAGCGACAATACCGGCAATCTCGTTGCGCATGGTTTCGGCCTGGCGCTGGCCGAGTTCGGCGAGAATGTCGTTGCGGTCAGAGAAATACTGATAGAGCGTTCCGATGCTGACGCCGGCCTTTTCAGCGATGTGATTTGTCGTCAGCCGCGCTTCGCCCTCGGTCTCCAGAATCTGAAGGCTAGCCTCAAGAATTGCATCGACCGTTGCGCGAGCACGGCCCTGCTTTGGATTTCTTCTTTTATTTTCAGCCATTTGGGGTTCGGCGCTGGCGGTGAAGTCGGGTCGGGCGGGAATGCGAGTAGAAAATATGAGCAATGCTTAGATAATTGAGGTTCACCCTCAGATACAAGCGCGAAAGCATCCCATGACGAATGACCTGACCCACGTCCATGAGCGGATCGAGTTCCAGAAGACGGCCTTGCCGGTGATGTATGGCGAGGTGAATTTCGATGTGACCCCGGAGCGGTTCACCGCCGATCCGTCCGACAGCGTTGCCGCAGGCCACAAGCAGTTCACCCCGCCACCGCAGGAGATGATTGACCGGGTGCGCGCCTATACGATGCTGGGAGATGTGACGGCCGACGCCTATGCGGCGCTGATGCCACAATTGGGCTTCCGCAAGCTGATCGGTATGCTGGAGGCCGCATGCGACAAGGGGCTGGAGGCGGTGCCGGATGCGCCGGCTGAGCTTGTCGCGCTGATCACCGAGATGGAAAAGAAGCCGGCCTGGCTCGACATGGAGCTTGTGGCCGAGGGGGCGCGGCAGAACCGTCTGCCGACGGCGATCACCTCGCCCTGGATGATCCGCGGGGCATTTCTCGCCACCTTCCTCAACAAATATGCGGCGCTGCCGATGGCGCTGACAGGGACGCTTAGTCATTCCGGGTCCGCGCGCCGGGTGAATGAGACGGCGACTTTCTTTTCCGTCACCACACTGCCGGGCGCGCTGGAGCGGCATGGCGAGGGGTTCAAGGCGGCAGCCATGGTGCGGCTGATGCACTCCATGGTGCGGTTCAATGTCTTGCGGAAAGTGAAAGGCTGGGATGTGCCGACCTATGGGGTCCCGATCCCGCAGGTCGACCAGATGCCGGCAGGCCTGATCGATGTCTTCCTGCTGGCCTATGCGATGATGGATGCGGGACGAACGGAGTTTACACCGGCTGAGCGCGCCCGCGTCGAGTTCAGCCGATATCGCTGTTACCTGCTCGGTCTGCCGGAAGATCTGTTGATGGACACGCCGCAAGGCATTGTCGACATCATGAATGCCCGGAATGGAACGCTGCGTGCGGGGTTCGAGGACGAGACCTGCGGGGCGCTGATCCGCGCGACAATGACGGCATATCTGCCGCCAAAGAAGACATTCGGCTACAAGGTTTTCGATGCACTGGAACGGCGCTTTGCACGGACGGTGTTCGTGAAATTCTTCCTGCAGGGCGACAATGAGATGGCGCGGACGATTGGGGTGCCCATCGGCTTCAAGGAATATGCGGTCTCAGCCATGATCGCGCCGATGATTGCCCTGCGGATGGCGGCCTACCGCCTGGCCCTGAGCACGCCGGGGCTGCGGCAGGTCACAGATCGCCATCTGGTGCGCCGCATCCGCAAGCTGCTGACGCGCTATGGCCATGCTGAATTCACCACCGATGCGGAGGCCTATCGCCCGGCGCATGCGGCGAGCGGGTCGGCCTGAGGTTTTTTGGGGCGCGGGAAGGCGCCGCGTTCGCCTATCAGCGCGAGACGCTGGGCGAGGGCCTGCCACACATCGCAGTTGAAGCATTGCCGGGATGCGGAGACCTCTCCGCATCCCGGTTTGCGTTATAGCGGCCAGTTCTGAACCAGCCCATAGAGGGCAAAGGTCAGCATCGCGCCGAAGGTCAGCAACATGCCGGCAGCCCTCAGCAGACCCTGACCATCCGTCAGGGCGATGGTGAAGTAGTGAATGATACGGCCTGCCAGCAGGGATGTCCCACCGGCCCACAGCATCGTGTCACTCGCACCGGAATAATCGGCCGCCGCCATGGCGATGAGGGTGATGGGTACAGTTTCAGTGAAGTTTCCGTGCGCGCGGATGCGGCGCAGCAGCATCTGGTTGCCGCCGTCCGATAGCAGGATGCCGGTCTTGATCCGGTAGAGGCCGACGGCGAACGTCGCCGGTATCTGCAAGATCGTCAGCAGCGCGATGAAAATTACGGTTACATCATATGTCATGAGCTAAGCCTTCTGCGGCCGGGACGTCTGCGCCCGGCCATTGAGGGTTACATCTCCATGTTCAGGACTTCGGCGACTTCGATCGACCCGCCGATGCTGATATGCGGACTGCGCTGCGCCATGGTGACGGCATCGGACAGCGTCTCCGCTTCGACAACGGACACGCCGCTGATCGGGTTGGGTCCGCCATTGTCCTCGACGCCGCTGGTGCTGACCGTGACAGAGGCGCCGACGGCATGGCCGGGATCAATCATGGCGGGGCCAAGGCTTTGCACCCACTGACGCCAGTTCGTCATGTGGGCCTGGCCTTCCTCGGGCGTCATCGATGTCTTGCCGCCATGATAGGCGAATACGAATTTGGGCATGGGTCTGCGTCCTTTCTGCTGAATTGCGTGCAGGGCCCCGTTTTCAACCGCATCTAAATATGATCAAGAACATATTTAGATGCGCGCTATGCTGACCGGAAAGAGGAGGCCGCCATGCCCTACAGCGCCGAGCACAAGCAGAGAACGCGGGATAGAGTGGTCGAGTGCGCCCGCCGTCTGTTTAACCGTCATGGCTATGACGGGGTTACGATCGACATGGTGATGAAGGAGGCGAAGCTGACGCGCGGTGGTTTCTACAATCACTTCCAGAGCAAGGAAGACCTGTTTCTGGCAGCCGTGTCGAGCTTCCTGATGGGGCGGGGCGCCGAATGGCGCGCCGACGCGGGGATCGACCCGGACGTGGACGCCCCCGCCATGGCGGCACGGATGGTGGAGAGTTATCTGTCCGAAGAGCATCTGAACGATGTGGAAGGCCAGTGCCCGCTGATAGCGCTGTCTGGCGATGTCTCCCGCAGCCGTCCGGATGTCCAGGAGGCGTATGAGACGCTGCTCAAGGCCATGGTCGGCCTGTTCGAGGATAATCTCGGCCCGGCGCATAGTGATGCACGGCGCCAGTCCCAGGTGCTGGCTGCGCTTTGTGTTGGCGGCATGGTGCTGGCGCGGACCCTGCCGGAGTCTGACATCGCCGCCGATGTGCGTCAGGCCGCCCTTGAGGAAGCAACCCGCCGTATTGGAGCGGCAGACGCGCCGCGCGGCGCGCTTTAGCTGCCGGTGTAGGTCGCCCGGGGGCGGATCAGCTGTCCGGAGCTGTGCTGCTCGATCGCGTGCGCGATCCAGCCCGCCATGCGTCCGCTGGCGAAGATCAGGAATGGCGCGTCGCCCGGCAGATCCAGCGCAAGGGTGAGGGCGGCGAGGGCCATGTCGACATTGGCTGTTTCTCCCGAGGCCTGCTCGGCGGCCCGGATGGCGCGTTTCAGGGCCGCGTCCGGTTTCAACCAGCGCAGGAGCGCAGCAGCGCGGGGGTCCCCGGCAGGATAGAGTGCATGGCCGACGGCAGGGATACGTTCCCCGCGTGAGGCGATGGCAGAGAGTGCGTCCTCCGGCGATGTCTCAAGCGCTGCGCGGAGATAAGCGAGCGCGCGGGCCGAGGCTTCGCCGTGAAGTGGGCCGGTGAGTGTGGCGCAGCCGGCCAGGGCCGATGCGGCGAGCGGTGCGCCTGTTGAGGCGGCCACACGCGCGGCGAAGGTGGACGGGTTGAGCTCATGGTCGGCGACCAGGACGAGCGCGCGGCGCACGAGATCGGCGCCCCGGGCATCCAGTTGCCAGACCTGGGCAAGTTTTTCGTGGAAGGGGGCGGGGCCGGTCTGGCCGGTGATGGCGGTGGCCGCGCCATGTAGCAGGTGGGCGGCATCAGTTTTCAGATCGGACGGGTCGCGGCCTAACCCATGTGGGGCATGCGCCGCTTCGTCTGCGAGAAAACTGAGGAGGCGGGCCTTGCCGGAAGCGCTGGTTATAGGTTTCGGATCAGGGTCCTCCGGTATGGGTGTTTCATCGGTCTGCCAAAGCCAGGCGGCGACCGCTTCAAGCGTCATTTGCTCGGAGAGGGCGAGGGCGTCTTCTCCGCGATAGATCAGCCTGCCAGAGCGCACCGTGGTGATGCCGGTCTCCATCACCGGGTCGCCCCATGAGATGGCCGCTTTGGCCACAGCGCTGCGGGCGCGCCCGGCGCGGCGGCGTTTCAGGAAGGTCTCGATATCCTCAAGCGAATAGAGACTGCTGCGCGGATCGCTGTCGTGTGGGCGGGAGGCAATGTGCCCGCGGCTGACATAGGCGTAGAGCGTCTGGGGTTTCACCCCGAGACGGGTAAGGGCGGTAGGTCGATCAATCCAGCTCATATGTTGATTATATTGATCAAGATTGACGCTGGCGACCCCGTTTCCGACATCTCTTTCCAGAAGCAGGGCCAGAAACAAGGCCAGCAACAAGGAGAGACCTCGATGGATAGTGGACTTGAGAATGTCGTGGCGGCCGAAACCGTGCTGTCGGATGTGGATGGCAAGGCGGGGCGGTTGATTATTCGCGGCTGGCCGGTTGAGGAGTTGTCGGCGCGGTTTGGGTTCGAGGCAGCGCTGCACATGCTGTGGCAGCCATTCTTCCCTGAGCTTGGTAGCGTAGCCGATGTTCAGGCGCAGCTCGGCAAGGCGCGTGCGGCGGCATTCGAACATGTCGGGTCTATTGTGGGCGGGCAGGGCATTCTGTCGTCGCTGCGGACCGGCTGGAGCCTTTTGCAGGATGATGAAAGCCTTGAGGCGGCGATTGCACTGCCGGCGGCGGCGGGCGTGTTCCTGGCGTCAGCGGTGCGCGCGGCGCGGGGGCTACAGCCAATTGCGCCCGATCCGGACCTGCCGCATGCTGCAGACGTCTTGCGGATGATGCGGGGTGAGGCGGCGTCGCCTGCCGAGGTGAAGGCGTTTGAGGCGTACCTTGTCACGGTGAGCGATCATGGCCTTAACGCTTCGACCTTTGCGGCCCGGGTCATTGCATCGACGCGGGCGGGGCTGGTCTCAGCTGCGCTTGGCGGCGTGAGCGCCCTGAAAGGCCCGCTGCATGGCGGCGCGCCGGGGCCAGTGCTTGATATGCTGGACGAGATTGGCGAGCCGTCACGGGCCGAAGCGTGGATTGACGCGGCATTGGCGCGCAAGGCGAGGCTGATGGGGTTCGGCCACCGGGTCTATCGGGTGCGTGACCCGCGTGCGGACGCGCTGAAAGCGGCGGTGGCGCGCTTGCCGGGCACGACGGGCCGGATCGAGTTTGCCGAGCACATCGAGACGGCGGTTCTCGGAAAGCTGGCCGCGAAATATCCAGACCGCGCGCTTGAGACCAATGTCGAATTCTACACTGCCATCCTGCTTGAGGCGCTCGAAATCCCGCGTGAGGCGTTCACGGCCGTGTTCGCGCAGGGCCGATGCCTTGGCTGGGTGGCGCATGCGCGTGAGCAGATCGATGAGGGGCGGCTTGTGCGCCCGAAATCAATCTATACCGGACCTGTTCTGGAAGCGGCCTGAGACTTCGTATAAGCCCTTGCGAGAGTTGCAGATCGCAAGGGGGCTTTAAGATGAGTTACGAGATCATTTTCATGCTGGTGAATGCGCTGGTCGTGCCAGCCTGGCTTTTGCTGGTGCTGGCACCGCGCTGGCGCACAACGGGGCTGGTCGTCCATTCAGGCATCTACCCGCTGGCCTATGGGGCGCTCTATACGGTCTGCCTCATTGCCTCGATCTTTTTCGGCCAATCGTCGGACGCGGCCGGTATGGCGTCCATCGGTTCAGTTTCCGCACTGTTCGATCACCCGAATGGCGTGATCGTCGGCTGGACGCATTATCTGGTGTTCGATCTCTTCGTCGGGGCCTGGATCGGGCGGGACGCCCAACGCCGGGAGATCCCGCATATGGCAGCGGCGCCCTGCATGATTGCCAGTTTCCTGTTTGGTCCGCTTGGCCTGCTGGCCTATATGGCGGTGCGGTTGATGCGCGGTGAAGGCATCAGCCTGTTTGAAACCAGATAGACGGAGCAATCATGGTCAGCATCGGCACCCCGCTTACAGCGTCTGCAACCCGTATCATGCTGTTAGGATCCGGTGAGCTCGGCAAGGAAGTCGTGATCGAGCTGATGCGGCTTGGCGCTGAGGTGATCGCGGTTGACCGGTATGAGAATGCGCCGGCCATGCAGGTCGCCCATCGCAGCCATGTGATCGATATGACGGACGCGGCGGCGCTACGCGCGCTCATCGAGCGCGAACGCCCGCAGATGATCGTGCCGGAGATCGAGGCGATTGCGACCGATGAACTTGCGCAGATCGAGGCAGACGGTTTGGCGCAGGTGATCCCGACGGCGCGGGCGACGCAGCTGACGATGAACCGTGAGGGCATCCGCCGTCTGGCGGCCGAGACGCTGGGCCTGCCGACGAGCGCCTATGCGTTTGCATCGACGGGTGAAGAGCTGGCTGAAGCGGCGGAGAAGATCGGCTATCCGGTTTTCGTCAAACCGGTGATGTCATCGTCTGGCAAAGGCCAGTCGCACGTAAAATCCGGCGCCGATATCAATGCGGCCTGGGACTATGCGCTGGAGGCGGGCCGCAAACGCGAAACGCGGGTGATCGTGGAAGGCCAGGTCGATTTCGAGTTCGAAATCACGCTGCTGACGGTGCGCTCGGCAGGGGGCACGGTGTTCTGTGAGCCGGTCGGGCATCGCCAGGAGGGCGGCGACTATGTCGAAAGCTGGCAGCCCCAGCCAATGAGCGATGTCGCGCTGAAAAAAGCGCGCGAGATGGCCCACCGCGTGACCGATGAGCTGGGCGGGCTGGGCCTCTTTGGCGTAGAAATGTTCGTGAAGGGCGATGATGTCTGGTTTTCGGAGGTCAGCCCCCGTCCACATGATACTGGTCTCGTTACGCTCGCGACGCAGACCCAAAGCGAGTTTGCGCTGCATGCGCGGGCCATCCTTGGCCTGCCGGTTGATACGACGCTGCTGACACCGGGCGCGAGCGCGGTCATCTATGGCGGGATCGATGCAGAAGGCGTGGTGTTCGACGGGGTCGATGAGGCGCTGAAGGTGCCGCAATCGGACATTCGCCTGTTCGGAAAGCCCGAGAGCTTCAAGCGCCGACGTATGGGCGTTGCGGTGGCGGCCGGTGAGGACATCGCAGAAGCGCGGCGGCGCGCAGTGAAATGCGCGTCGAAAGTGACCGTCCGGCAAGGTTGAGGCGCAGGTCCCCGCCTTTTTAGCGAAAAACCGCAAAAATCCGCGACAGATTGCGTCCAAGTGGCCCCCGGTGCTGGACGTTCGCGCGCGAGGCGTCTAAACCCCGGCGCAAAGGCCCTTTCTGGGCGCAATTACTGTATGGAGATGCAAAATGGCGGTTCGTGTAGCCATCAACGGATTTGGCCGGATTGGCCGCAACGTACTTCGCGCAATTCTCGAGTCGGGACGCGATGATATCGAAGTCGTTTCGATCAATGATCTTGGCCCCGTCGAGACCAATGCGCACCTCCTGAAATATGATTCCGTCCACGGCGTTCTGCCGATGGATGTTTCGGTCGAAGGCGACACGATCAAGGTTGGCGGACAATCTTTCACCGTGACGGCCATCCGTGACCCGAAAGACCTTCCGCACGCAGCCAACAATGTCGACATCGCCATGGAATGCACCGGCATCTTCACGGCCAGGGACAAGGCTGCCGCTCACCTCGAAGCAGGCGCCAAGCGCGTTCTTATCTCGGCACCGGGCGCCGATGCTGACAAGACCATCGTTTACGGTGTGAACGATGAAACGCTGACCGGCGACGATCTTATCGTCTCGAATGCGTCGTGCACCACGAACTGCCTGTCGCCCGTCGCCAAGGTGCTGAACGATCTGATCGGCATCGAAAAAGGCATGATGACGACCATCCACTCCTATACCGGCGACCAGCCGACCCTGGATGCGATGCACAAGGATCTTTACCGTGGCCGCGCAGCAGCGGTTTCGATGATCCCGACATCGACCGGCGCTGCCAAGGCTGTTGGCCTCGTGCTGCCAGAGCTGAACGGCAAGCTGGACGGCTTCGCGATCCGCGTCCCAACACCGAACGTGTCTGTGGTTGACCTGAAATTCATCGCCAAGCGCGCAACCAGCGTCGAAGAGATCAATGATGCGATCCGCAAGGCCGCTGACGGCCCGCTGAAAGGCGTCCTCGGCTACACGGATGTGAAGAACGTCTCAATCGACTTCAATCACAACCCGCATTCTTCGGTGTTCCACACCGATCAGACCAAGGTCATGGATGGCACGCTTTGCTCAGTCCTCTCCTGGTATGACAATGAGTGGGGCTTCTCCAACCGTATGAGCGACACCGCTGTTGCCATGGCGAAGTTTATCTAGTCCAGACCGCAGGGAGCGACCCCCAAATGGCCGACTTCAAGCGCATTGATGATGCAGATGACCTGACCGGCAAGACAGCGCTGGTCAGGGTCGATTTCAACGTTCCGATGAATGATGCGGGCGAGGTCAGCGATGATACGCGGCTTCGCTCTGCATTGGGCACGGTACAGTCGCTTTCGGGGCGGGGTGCGAAGGTTGCGCTGCTGGCGCACTTTGGGCGGCCCAAGGGCGAAGTGAAGCCTGAGCTGAGTCTGCGCCCTGTGGCGGCGGCGTTCGCCAAGGTGCTCGGCGCGCCTGTCGCTTTTGCTGACGACTGCGTGGGCGAGGCTGCCAGCAATGCGATTGCGTCCATTCAGGGCGGCGGCGTCGTGCTTCTGGAAAATACCCGCTTCAAGCCGGGTGAGACCAAGAATAATGACGACCTCGCTGACGAGATGGCCAAGCTGGGCGATATCTACGTCAATGATGCGTTCTCGGCCGCGCACCGCGCGCACGTCTCCACTGAGGGCCTGGCCCGCAGGCTGCCGGCCTATGCCGGGCGCAGCATGGAGCGTGAACTCGACGCGCTGGAGAAGGCTTTGGGGCAACCTGAACGGCCCGTACTGGCCGTTGTTGGCGGCGCGAAGGTCTCGTCCAAGATCGACCTGCTGAAAAATCTGGTGTCGAAAGTCGACGCGCTCGTGATCGGCGGCGGCATGGCCAACACCTTCCTCGCAGCGCGTGGCCATCCGGTCGGCAAATCGCTCTGCGAGCACGATCTGGCTGATACGTGCCGGGAAATCGAGGCGAATGCGAAAGCCGCCGGGTGCGATATCATCCTGCCGCAGGATGTCGTGGTCGCCAAAGAGTTCGCCGCCAATGCCGAGAACCGCACCTGTTCGATTGGCGAAGTCGCCGATGACGAAATGATCCTCGATGCCGGGCCGCAGACGGTGGGCATCGTTACGATTGCGATGGATGCGGCCAAGACGCTTGTCTGGAATGGCCCGCTGGGCGCATTTGAGATCGAGCCTTTCGATAAGGCGACCGTCGCTGCAGCAAAGGCTGCCGGCGAGCGGGCCAAGTCGGGCAAGCTGATCGCGGTGGCTGGCGGTGGTGATACGGTCGCCGCGCTCAACCATGCCGGCGTTGCTGATGACTTTTCGTTTGTTTCGACCGCAGGCGGGGCCTTCCTCGAATGGATGGAAGGCAAGGCATTGCCGGGCGTCGAGGCGTTGAAGAAATAGGAATTTGTCCTGCTGTTGGGGGATATTACAACAGGGATAAGGCGGGGGCGCTCACTTCAATGAGCTGCTGCCAAAGGGCTGAACAGACTGACAACAAGGAAATGACCATGCCAAACGCTGAAATGACCAAACAGGCGTCCGAAAAAGACGGTTTTATTGCCGCGCTGGACCAGTCGGGCGGCTCCACGCCAAAGGCGCTCCGCCTCTATGGCGTCGAGGAAAGCGAATATTCCAATGACGAGGAAATGTTTGGTCTGATCCATGAGATGCGCGCGCGCATCATCAAGTCGCCCGCGTTCAATGGCGACAAGGTGATGGGTGCGATCCTGTTCGAGCGGACTATGGATGGCGACATCGATGGCACGCCGACGGCGACCTATCTCTGGAATGAGTGCGGCGTTGTCCCATTCCTCAAGGTGGACAAGGGTCTCGCAGAAGAGAAAGACGGCGTTCAGGTGATGAAGCCGATGCCGGACCTTGATGCGCTGCTGGAGAAAGCCGTCGCCAAAGGTATTTTTGGCACCAAGATGCGTTCGGTCATCAATGCGGCCAATCCGGAAGGTATTTCCGCGATTGTGCACCAGCAATTCGATGTTGGCCGTCAGATCCTCGGCCATGGCCTGATCCCGATCATCGAGCCGGAAGTGACCATCTCGATCGCTGACAAGGCCGAAGCCGAAGACATTCTGCTGGCTGAAATCACCAAGCAGCTGGATGCGCTGGGCGCGGACCAGAAAGTCATGCTGAAGCTGACGCTGCCTGAGACAGCCAACCTCTACAAGCCGCTGGTCGACCATCCGAATGTGATGCGCGTTGTGGCGCTGTCGGGCGGCTATTCGCGCGAAGAGGCGAATGACCGTTTGTCCAAGAATACCGGCATCATTGCGAGCTTCTCACGCGCCCTGACCGAAGGCCTTTCGGCCAAGCAGAGCGACGAGGAATTCAACAAGATGCTGGCAGGCTCAATCGAGAGCATCTGCGCGGCGTCGAAAGCCGGCTAGTCGCTCTGAAAATTTGAAATGATCATGAGGGTCGCGCTTCGGCGCGGCCCTCTTTTTTGTTCGGTGCGTTGTGCAGAGAGGTGCGAGGCCGGATAATATTCGTTTCACGCGAGATGTGAGGTGACCAATGCTTGATATGCGACCGTCATGTGAGACCTGTGACCGGGACCTGCCGGCCGATGAGGCAGGCGCGGTGATCTGCTCGTTCGAGTGCACCTTCTGTGAGACTTGCGCGACGGACACGCACAAAAATGTCTGCCCCAATTGCGGCGGGGCCTTTCAGCCCCGCCCGATCCGGGATGGCGCGGCGCTCGACAATTTTCCGGCGAGCACCAGACGCATTTTCAAAGGGCCACCAGGGACCTAGCCGAGGGGCAGAAGCTCAAGCAGATATCCGTCCGGATCCTTGGCAAAGCCGACAATGGCGCCGCCGACTTCCGGGGCAGCTTCAGGATATCGCACGATTTCGCCGCCAGCCGCCTTGATCGCATCGGCCATGGCGGCCGGGTCGGGTGAGCGCACGACGAGCTTGATGCCGTTCGAGCCCAGCGTGCGGTCACTTCCATCTGTCCATTCCATCAGCACGACGGCGCTGCCGCCGCCCGGAAAGCGCAGGACAATCTCGTCCATGTAGGAGAGATTGAATTTCGTGAGGTACTGCATGCCGAGAACTTCGGTGTAGAATTTGTGTGAAGCGGCAAGGTCCGACACGCCAATGCCGATGGCAGAGAGGGACGCAGCGTCTGGTGCGGGCATGGCTGGAGCTTCCGGGGCTGTGGCAGGGGTGGTTGCAGTGGTGCAGGCAGCAAGCCCGGCCAGCCCTGCAGCGGCAATAAGCAATTTCATGAGGTTCCTCCTTAAGGCGCGGTGTCTCTGACCGGCTAAAGGGAAATCATGTTACGATAGTCAGCTATATGCAAGTTATTCCTTGCAAGCCGCTATTTCAGCGCGGCGCGAAGGCCCGGATCATCCAGCAGATTGTCGATCGCTTGCTGCAGCGTCGTATTCAGAAGCGCGCGGAGCTCTTCAGGGTCTGCGAAGACGCCTGTTTTCATCGAGAGGGCCGATCCGTCGACATTATCGGCGGTGCCTTGCGCGGTGTAGACAGGCTTGCCGGCGTCGCGATCTGTCAGGATGCCAATGATGTCAGCATGGGCCTCACGGCGCGCATACTGGCTGGAGCTTAGCGTGTTGATAATGAAGTTGAGCTCAAATGGGGACTTTGCGTTTGAGCCGGCCATGCCGCGGGCTTTCATGCCTTCGAGGATGAGATCGGCCACCACATTGTTGACGGGTTCGTCTGTTTCCAGAACTTTCAACGGGTTGCCATAGCCGCCCCGGATCGCGCCGAGCCAGTTTGTGCCGTTGCCCCGCTCGTCGATGACGGTGCCCATTGCCACAGTCTTGCTGCCCTCATATGGCTGCACGGACGTCGTGTCATAGGCGAGTGTGACGGGGCGAGACGAGGCGCAGGCTGTCGCCATAAGCGCGCAGGCGATTGCAAAAAGGCTATTCCGGATCATGATTTTTCCCCCAGATCGACCATCCACCGTCAGCTTTTCCCGACCGGCGGAGAAACCGTATCGCCGGAACGATAGAAAGAATTACAAATCATGACCAGTCAAAACCGGGAACGCACCCGCCTCTATCTGATCACGCCGCCGAAAATTGATGATGTGGCCGCGTTTGCGCGGACGCTCGAACAGGCGCTGGACGCTGGTGACGTTGCGAGCTTGCAGATCCGTATCAAGCCGGACGGTGTGCTGGACGAGGCGGCGACCGAAGCGGTGGCGCGTGCTGTCCTGCCGCTCTGCCGGGCGCGCGATGTGGCGCTGCTGATCAATGACAGTGTCGAGGTGTGTGAGCGGGTTGGCGCTGATGGGGTCCACCTTGGGCATATGGATATGCAGGTGAAGGAAGCGCGCAAACGGCTTGGTAAGCAGCCTATCATTGGCGCGACGGCCAAGAATTCCCGCCACGTCGCGATGGAAGCGGGCGAGCAGGGCGCGGACTATGTCGCGTTTGGTGCCTTTTTCCCGACTGAGACAAAGGCCGACACTGTGCCGGCTGACACCGAGCTGCTGGAATGGTGGCAGGCCGTGATGGAGCTGCCTTGCGTCGCGATTGGCGGCATTACGCCGGATACGGCGAAGGCGATTTCGCTGGCGGGTGCTGATTTTGTGGCGGTGAGCTCAGCGGTCTGGGCGCATGCCGATGGGCCGGGGGCGGCTGTGGCGGCGTTTAATGCGGCGCTGGATGAGGCGGAAAGCGCTTTTTAGCGTAGCTCTTGGTTGCTTCATCCTTCGACAGGCTCAGGATGAGGTTGGGCGGGGGCTCAGGATGAAGTTTCGAAGTGGATTATCAAAGCCATTTGAGCCTCACCCTGAGCTTGTCGAAGGGCGAGGCTTTTCAGGTGTCTTCTAGACCTTTGGCTTGTCGAGGCGCAGGACCGACAGGACAAATTCTGCGACCACGCGCAGGATCAAGAGGTGGATAATCACCTCGAAGGGGGTCTTGATCAGGCCCCACAGGGCCTCGTCCCAGTCATTGTCGAACCAGGTGAGATAATGCCAGAGGCTGCGCAGGCCCCAGAACAGAATGACCAGGATGCCGATATAGAAGAGAAGCCGGGTCAGCATCTCTCCCAGGGGCTTTTCAAAGCTCAAATAATTGGAGAGCATATTCACCGCTCTGAACTCCATTCTGGTTTGGTTTGTGCGACTGACTAGTCCGGAATGCCCGGGCGCTCAATTTCCTTTTCCTTCAGTGTGCGAAGCGCCGAAAGATTGTCGCTGATACGGAAGATAACAATCATCATTTCGCACATGATGCGGACATAGATGATCGAGAGTGGAAACAGGAGCAGGCCAAGCAGAAACATGCCGATGCTGCCGGTAAACAGGCTGTGAAGCAGCATGTAGATGCCGAAAAGGACAACCAGCGTCAGCAGAATATAGTATAGAAACTTGACGATCGTGCCGGTCAGCATCTTGTCAAAGCTCAGAAAACGGCCAAGCAATCCGTTCATAGGAACCCCCTCAAGTTTTGTTCATCCTATTTTTGCATAACCGATTTGCCGGGGGTAGGGAAGTGGAGCCGAGGTGGTCCGTAAATGCGCCCACTTCTTGACCATATGGCCTGCCACGGCTACCTCGCGCGCACCATCGAATTACAGGAATTGCGATAATGGCCAAGATCAATGGCAACGAAATCAAGCCGGGCAATGTCATTGAGCATCAAGGCAGTGTCTGGCGCGCGGTAAAGACCAACTCGGTCAAACCGGGCAAGGGCGGCGCATTCAATCAGGTTGAACTGCGCAATCTTATTAATGGCTCGAAACTCAATGAGCGGTTCCGCTCATCCGAGACGGTGGAGAAAATCCGCCTCGAGCAGAAAGACTATCAGTATCTCTATGACGCCGGCGAGGCACATGCCTTCATGGATCAGGAAACCTTTGAGCAGATCGAGATCCAGAAGGATTTCATCGGCGAGCAGGAAGCCTTCCTGCAGAGCGAAATGGTCGTCGTGATCGAATTCTACGAAGACAAGCCGATCGGCATCTCTCTGCCGGATCAGGTTATTCTGACGATTGAAGAGACCGAGCCTGTTGTAAAAGGCCAGACGGCCGCCAACAGCTTCAAACCTGCCACCTGCGAGAACGGCATTCGCGTTCTGGTGCCACCTTTTGTCGGCCCGGGCGAGCGTATCGTCGTGCAGACCGAAGACAGCAGCTACCTGCGCCGCGCTGACTAGGAAGACATAATGTCCAAACCATCTCCCGTCGGAACCGTGATGATCAAGGCCGCCCGCGATGCGGGACGGTCGCTTGCGCGCGATTTCGGTGAGGTCGAGCATCTTCAGGTCTCCCGCAAGGGACCGGCCGATTTTGTTTCGAACGCCGACCACCGCGCCGAAGACATCATCTATGAAAGCCTGACCAAGGCGCGTCCGGGCTATGGCTTCCTGATGGAAGAGCGCGGTGTCGTTGAAGGTACGGACAAGTCCAACCGCTTCATCGTCGATCCGCTTGATGGCACGCTGAACTTCCTGCACGGCCAGCCGCATTATGCGGTTTCGATCGGACTGGAGCGTGAAGGCAAGCTCTTCTGCGGCGTCGTCTATGATGTTGCCAAGAATGAGATCTTCTGGGCCGAGACAGGCCGCGGCGCCTGGCTTGACCAGCGCAAGCTGATGGTCGCGGGCCGCAAGCGGATCGAGGAAGCCGTTATCGCGACGGGCACGCCATGGGTTGGAAAATCCGAGGGCGCCCATCGCCGCTTCGCGCAGGAAATGGCCTCCATGACGCCGGTATGCGCCGGTATCCGCCGCTACGGGTCGGCTGCGCTCGATCTTGCCTATGTGGCTGCAGGCCGGTTTGACGGCTTCTGGGAGCGTGGGCTGAAGCCATGGGATATTGCAGCCGGGATCGTCCTGGTGCGTGAAGCTGGCGGCCATGTCGAGGAACTCGATGGCGGCGACGTCCAGACGACCGGCAATATCCTTGCGGCAAACGAGCCGCTGCTGCCGAAAATCAAGGACCAGCTCCGCCACGCCAAGGCCTTCGGCGAGGATTGACGGTCTTCTTGGGCTGCTAGTCAGCCTTTTCTGAATCAAACTGCATACTGGCAAGGCGCGCATAGAGCCCGCCTTTCGTCACCAGCGCATCATGGGTGCCCTGTTCGACGATCCTGCCAGCTTCCATCACGATGATCCTGTCCGCCCGGCGGATGGTTGAGAGGCGGTGCGCGATGACGAGGGTGGAACGGCCTTCGGCGGCCGTCGCGATGGCTTTCTGGACCAGGCCTTCACTTTCACTGTCGAGCGCGGAGGTCGCTTCATCGAGGAGCAGGATCGGGGCTTCGCGCACGAGGGCGCGGGCGAGGGCAACGCGTTGACGCTGGCCGCCGGACAGGCTGCGCCCCTTCTGGCCGATATCAGCGTCGAGGCCGCCCTTGTCTTCAAGAAAGCGCCAGGCCTCTGCCATTCGGGCGGCCTTGATCAGGGCTTCGTCGCTGACGTCGCCGTTTGCCCCGAAGGCGATGTTTTCACGCGCCGTCCCGGTGAAGAGCGCCGATTCCTGCGGGGCGTAGGCAAACTGGCTGCGCCAGGCTTCAGGGGCGGTCTGCATGGACGAGACGCCATCGACAATGATTTCGCCCGCCTGCGGGTCGAAAAGGCGAAGCGCGAGCCGGAAGACGGTGGATTTGCCCGCGCCGGACGGGCCAACCAGGGCGACGAACTCGCCCGGTTTCACATCAAGGCTGAAATTATGGAGGGCCGGGCCGTCTTCGCCGCCATAGGAGAAACTGACCTCGTCGAAGGAGAGGTGGCCGACGGATGGCGATGCGATGGGTTTGACGGTGTCCGGCGAGCGGATTTCGGGCACTTCCTTGAGGATTTCACTTGCGCGGTCCGAGGCACCGGCTGCGCGCATCACTTCACCCCAGACTTCTGCCAGCATGCCGAAGCCAGAGCCGGCATAGAAGGCATAGAGGATCATCTGGGTGAGCTGTCCGGCGCTCATCGTGCCATTGGCGACCGCGCGGGCGCCGAGCCAGAGGATCGACACCATGCCACCCAGTAGCATCACAGAGACGGCAAGGATCATGAAGGCGCGGGCGGTGATGCGCTTCAGGCCCGCCTTGAAGACGGCCTCTGCAGCGCCCTTGAACGAGATTTCGCGGCGCTGTTCCTGCCCATAGGCCTGAACGAGCTCGATCGCGTCGAGGGCTTCCGAGGCCTGCGCGCCAGCATCGGCCAGTTTGGACTGGGCGCGATTGGAGGCGCCGCGGATGACCCGACCGATTAGGAGGACGGGCAACATGGCGAGCGGGATCATCAGGAGCAGCGTGCCACCAAGCTTCCAGTTGGTGACGAGCATCATCACGATGGCGCCGAAGGTCGAGAGCAGAGTGCGTGTGGCGAGTGAGGCCGATGAGCCGAGGAAGGTTTCAATCAGGGAGACGTCTGCTGTGAGACGAGAGACCGCTTCACCAGAGCGGATATTGGCGTGAAAGCGCGGCGAGAGGCTGAGCAGTTTGGAATAGAGGTCTGTGCGCAGGTCAGCGGCGACCCGCTCGCCAAAGCGGGAGACGAAATAGAAGCGCAGGGCGCTCAGCACGCCCATCAGGATGGCAGCGGCGAGGACGTAGAAGAAATATTTGTCAATCGTGTCCATCAGGGCCGCGCCGCGCTCACCGTCGCTGCCGGCATCGACGGCCTGACCGAACAGATAAGGGATCGAAAGCGCCGCAAGCGTCGAAACGATCAGGAAAAAGGCGGCGATGAAGACCAGCAGCAGATGCTTGCGCACATATGGCCAGAGAAGCGCCAGCGGCTTTACGCTGCGGGCTTTCGGGCGGTTGTCACCCGCGCCCTGCGGCGCTGATTCGCGCCGATCATCGATGATTTGTGGATTCTGATCGCTCATCTCTTACACCTGGCTTGCGTCCAACCCCTTGCGGGCGGGCCTTGTTTCTACTAAGACCCCGCTTTCCGATTTTCACAGAGGCTAAACCGCGCAGGTTTGCCACTGACGCAAGGACTAGAGACGATGAAAGCCGAAGGCCATCCAGATTATCACTTTGTTACCGTCGTCATGACAGACGGGACTGAGTACCAGACGCGCTCGACCTATGGCAGCGAAGGCGACCGCCTTGTGCTGGACATCGATTCCAGCTCGCACCCTGCCTGGACGGGCAGCACGCAGTCAATCGACCGCGGTGGCCGGGTTTCGCGCTTCAAAGACAAGTTCAAGGGTTTCGGCGTCTAAGCCAGATCCGGACAAATCGTCTGACGTTTTGAAAAACCCCTGCTCACAGAGCGGGGGTTTTTTATTGCGCCGGGGCGAGATCAAGCCGTGCTGTCGGCGCTTTCATCGCTGCCGGCTTCCAGGTCAGCGGCGCGCGGCGGCACGCGGTGCTCGAGCGCCAGATATTCATTCGATGTCATTTCATGCAGGCGGCTGGCGGTGCGCTGAAACTCGAAACTGCCATCGCCGGAGGGATAAAGATCGTCTGGCTCAGCGGCTGCCGTGGCGACGAGTTTGACGCGGGCCTCGTACAGCGCATCGATCAGCGCGACAAAGCGGGCCGCTTCATTGCGTTTGTCCGGGGTCAGCTCCGGGATGGGGCCGAGCAGAACCGTGTGGAAATTGGCGGCAATCGAGAGATAGTCACGCGCACCGAGCGGGCGGGCGCATAATTCTTCAAATCCAAAACGCGCCACACCTGCGGCGGCCTCTGTGACCTGAAGCTTGCGGCCCTTGATGTGCAGGGTGCACGGGTTGGCCTTCGCGCCAAGTGTGAGGCGGGAAAAGGCGTTGTCGAGCCAGGTCTGGCTTTCTTCCGGTGTTTCGACGACATGCCAGACGGGCGCTTCTGTGAGGCGCTCCAGCCGGTAGTCGCGCTCGGCGACCAGTTCGAACACATCGCATTCGGTTTTCAGGATCTTGATGAAGGGCAGGAACAGTGACCGATTGAGGCCATTCTTGAAGAGATCGTCGGGGTGGCGGTTTGAGGTGGCCACGACAGTGACGTCATCCTCGAAAAGTTTCTCGAACAGCCGCCCGAGGATCATCGCATCGGCGATCTGGGTGACCTGGAACTCATCAAAGCAGAGAAGACGGGCCTCAGAGGCGATCAGCTTGGCGACAGGGGCGATGGGGTCATTGCCGGCGCCTTTGACCCTGTGCGGGGCCTTGCGGCGCTCCTCGTCGCTCATTTCGCGCCATGTGTTGAGCTCATCCTGCACGCGACCCATGAATTCATGGAAGTGGACGCGCTTGGACGGCACGGGGGACTGCTCATGGAAGAGGTCCATCAGCATCGACTTGCCGCGGCCGACCCCGCCCCAGAGATAAAGGCCTTTGACATGGGTCGCCTTGCGGAAAAAACCGGCAGGCTTGGCGGTTGAGAGGCGCTGCAGGACATCGTCAAGCAGGCGAGCCGCCTCGCGCTGGGCGGCATCCTCGATCAACTGGCCATCCTCGACGCGCGACAGGTAGGCTTTTTCAACGCTCATAGAGATGTCAGCCTCCACTCAGGAAGGCAGATATCTGCTGGCTGAAGACAGACAGGGAATACGGCGCGACAGCGATGGTCGCGATCAAGCCAGCCACGGCGCCGCCAATATGCGCTTCGTGGCCGATGACGCGGTTCTCCCGCTGGGCGAGGAAAACGCTGATCCCGATGAAAAGGACCGCAAAGACAACGGCAGGCATGGGGATGATGAAGAAGATCAGCATCGCAAAGGGCTGGAACAGGCAGAAAGACAGGATGATGCCGGATGTCGCCCCGGAGGCGCCGAGGGCGCGGTAATCAGGCGAGCGGAAGTTTTCCATCAGCGCCCAGAGATTGCCGCCCAGCAGCGCGGCGAAATAGACGATCAGAAAGCGCGGCGTGCCAAGCTCGTATTCGATGAACCGCCCAAACTGGAACAGGACGAACATGTTGATGAGCAGGTGAAACACGCCGCCATGCAGGAAGCCTGAGGTGATCAGCCGGTGGTATTCCCGTTTCTCGCGGATCGGTGCGACATGAAACAGGTTCGACACCAGAAATTGCGGATTGAGCCAGCCGGCTATGCTGACCAACACATTGATGGCGATAAGCACCATCGTCGCCGGGAACGCGTAGAAATTCTCCATGAGCGTGCCCTAGCGCATGGCGGGGTGAAAAACACCTGCATTTTTGCCGTGCGTATGCGGCGCTAAGGCCTCAGGCCGCAGCGATGCGGGTCTTCGGGCCAGGTGCCGGCATTTGGTCAAAGAAAAAGTCCAGCATCGCTTCAGGACGCTGGATGAACCGGTTGTAGGGCAAATTGGCCTTGAAGATTGGCGTGTCGGCGATGTTGCAGCCACAGCGCAGGGCGGTCGACACGATCGTGTCACGGTCCGGATGGGTGCTTGAGACCGCCACACGGTGTTTGCCCATATTCGCAATGCGCGCGATCGTCATGTCGCCATCATAGCTGTCGGGCAGGGTCAGCTCAGTGATCACAAGATCAAACCGCTCCAGTCTCAGGCGGCGCTCGGCCTCCATGAGCGTTGGTGCGAGGACAAGATCAATCTGTACGCGGGCCCGGGCGGCTTTGTCGGCGGCGATCGCCAGCATGTCGCGCACGGGCTCATGGTCCTCGATCCAAAGAACTTTCATTGACTCTACCCTGTCTATTCCAATTGCTGAGGCAGGTCGGACCCGCTCCCTCTGACGCCAATCTCGCACCGACGCCTTACAGCTTGGTAAAGCGAACATTGATGAAACCTTTACAATCTGACGACGCAGAGATGACCGTGCAGGCCCTGGAATCTGTGCTAAACTCAACAGTCACAGGCGATTCAGCCTGGCCAGGATGACCCAGGGCGGAGATGGCATGGCGCAAGACATTGCGAAAAAAAATGAAACTTCTTCAGTCTTTTTGCAGGGGCTCGATCAAAGTGACGAGCATATCGTCGACACGCTGATCAAGGAGCGGTGTCCAAGCTTTGCCGGACACTGGTCATGGCCGCTGACGCGCCGGGTGCTTTACGCCATGCTCGGCTATCGCAAGGCCCGCAATATGGCCGATGCGTTGATGCAGCTAAACGGCCGGGAATCGTTTGAGTATCTCTCACGCGAACTCGATGTTCAGCTGACGCTGCACCATTTTGACCGGCTACCCGAAAAGGGCCGCGTGGTGGTGGCCTGCAATCATCCGACGGGTCTGGCTGACGGTGTGGCCGTCTGGGATGCGCTGACTGAGCGGCGCAAGGATGTCGTCTTCTTCGCAAATGCAGACGCGATGAGAGTGAACCCGCAGTTCGAGGATGTGATCATTCCGATTGAATGGGTCGCCGACAAAAGAAGCCCGGCCAAGACCCGCGAGACGCTCAAACGGGCCGCTGCGGCATTCGAGCAGGAAAAGTGCGTTGTCATCTTCCCGTCTGGCAAGCTGGCCAAGAAACAGGATGGCGTGTTGACCGAGCAACCCTGGTTCTCAACCGTTGTCAGTCTCGCCCGCAAGCAGGGCGCACCAATTGTCCCGCTACATGTCGGCGCCACCAATTCCCGATTGTTCTACAGACTGTCCAGGATCAATGGCGAGCTGCGTGACATCACGCTGTTCCACGAATTGCTGAACAAGAAGCGCGCCGAATTTGACCTCATCATGGGCAAACCCATCCCGACCTACTCCTTGATGGGGGAGGCGGGCGCTGTGACGGACCAATTAAAACATCACACCGCCTACCGGCTCGCCGAGGATGTGGATGCGGAGTTTCAACCTCTAGACTAATTTCTTGCCTCAGCGCCCCATCGGTACATATTTTAGGGCACGTGCAATATTTTCATATGAAAGGGCTGATATGGAAGAGTTCTGGAACAATCTAATGAGACAGGTGGAGGCCTATGGCCCCAAAATCCTGTTCGCGATTCTCATCCTTGTGGTGGCCTATGTCATCGCCCTGATGGTGAAGTGGGTAATTTCCACGGCGATCAACAAGACAGGATTTGGGAAAGGTCCGGCCGATCCGGATGGTAAGGCGACCAAGTCGCTTGGCGACAGTCTCGGCATTGCCGCTTTCTGGATCATTTTCCTGATTGGCGTGATACAGGCCTTAACGCGGCTGGAGCTGACGCAAATCGTCGATCCGCTGAACAACATGCTTGATGATGTCCTTGGTTACCTGCCGAACATCTTCGGTGCGGTTATCCTCTTCATCCTGTTCATGATCGTCGCGAACGTCGTGCAAAAGACGGCAAAAGCCGTGTTTGTGTTTGCAGACCCTGTGCCTGAAAAGCTTGGTCTGGCGTCTGGCCCGGTCAATATTTCGGGTATCACCGCGACTGTGCTTGCTGCGATTATCGGCATTCTGGGCGCGATTGCCGCTTTTGATGTGCTGAACATCGAAGCGATCTCGCAACCGGCCAATGAAATGCTACGCAGCATTGTTTCGGCGATCCCGAACATTCTGATTGCGGCCATCCTGCTGACGATCTTCGTGATCATCGGACGGTTCGTCCATAATCTGATCATGCGGACGCTGCCGAGTTTCGGCGTCGATTCGGCTGTGGCAGAGCTTGGTATCCTGAAGGGTGCCGATAAAGGCCTCACCGCGTCGAGCGTTATCGCCAAGGCGGCGCTGTTCTTCATCGTGCTGCTGGGCCTCATCCAGGCCATGCGTGCGCTTGAGTTCGATGTCCTGACCAATGCGACCTATACGGTGCTTGATCTGGCAGCCTCGATCGTCTTCGGCACAATCATCATTGTGGCTGGCGTGATCATTGCCCGCCTCGTGAGCGGTGCCATGGCGGCGACCGGTTCCGGCATCAGCGACACGGTCGCGAATGTCGTGAAATGGATCATCGTTGGCCTTGCCGTTATCCTCGGTATCTCCCGCATGGAGCTTGATCCAACAGGCGGTGAGTTCGTTCTCAACGTCGCGGAAATGCTCGTCATGGGTCTGGCCGTGGGTATCGCCATCGCCGTCGGCATCGGCTTCGGCTGGGGCGGACGCGACTGGTTCGGCAAGCAGCTGGAAAAGTGGAGCCGCAAAGACGGCACGCCCAAGTAAACCGGGCTGATCCTTAAAATATCAAAGGCCGCTCCTTTAAGGGGCGGCCTTTTTTGTAGCCTTGATCAGGTTTGGCCCGCTTGCCCTCCGTGAGACCCGCACGAAAAAGCCGGCCATTTTGGGCCGGCTTTGATACGTTTGCGATGGGTTTTGCTGGCCTAGACGCGGCGCTGGTCTGCGCCTGTCAGGGAGCCGTGGCAATGTTTGTACTTCTTGCCGGAGCCACAAGGGCAGGCCGCGTTGCGCGGGGTCTTTGACCAGTCAGCCTCTGCCTGGTGAAGCGGCGGGCCGGCATGCGGGTCATTCGGGCCTTCAACCACGTCGGGCGTCATTTCATTGTCGCCCGTATCCGGGTTGAGGTGCGTTTCTTCCAGTGATTCACGCTTCAGGATGTCTGCACGGGCGGCGGCCATCTGTGCGCGCTGGTCTTCTGTTGGTGGCGGCGCAATGCGGATGTTCATCAGGATGCGCGTCACTTCGGTGCGCATCGAGCTGAGCAATTCATTGAACAGCTTGAAGGCTTCTTCCTTGAACTCGTTCAGCGGATCGCGCTGACCGTAGGAGCGCAGGTGAATAACCGAGCGTAGCTGGTCAATTTGCTGGAGGTGGTTGCGCCATTTCTGGTCGAGCACCTGCAGGAGGACCTGCTTTTCGACCTGACGGATCTGATTGCCACCGGCAAGCGTGACCTTGTTCTCGAAGGCTTCGTCGGCGGCGGCGCGGACACGCTCTGCGATCTCGGCATTGGCGACGCCTTCTTCGGCAGCCCAATCCTTGATCGGAAGATCCAGCGCGAGCTGGTTTTTCAGTTCTTCGGTCAGGCCCTCGACGTCCCACTGCTCGACAAAGGCCTTTTCCGGCATTGCGATCGAGACGAGTTCATCGACCACGTCGTGACGCATCTCGGTGACGTCGTCGGTCACCGCTTCGGCGTGCATGAATTCACGGCGCTGCTCAAAGATGGCCTTACGCTGGTCATTGATGACGTCGTCGTATTTCAGGACGTTCTTACGGATCTCGAAATTGCGTTCCTCGATCTTTTTCTGCGAGGTTTCGATGGCCTTGTTCATCCACGGATGGGTGATGCCTTCGTCTTCCTTGATGCCGAGGCTCTTCATGATGGAGTTGAGCCGGTCGGCGGCGAACACGCGCATCAGGTCATCTTCGACCGAGATGAAGAATTTCGATTTGCCCGGGTCACCCTGACGGCCGGTCCGGCCGCGCAGCTGGTTATCGATGCGGCGGCTTTCATGGCGTTCGGTGCCGAGAACGAAGAGGCCGCCCGCAGCAAGCGCTTCCTTCTTGCCGACAGCGATCTCGGCTTTGATCTCTTCTTCCATCGCGCGCTCTTCCTCATCGGAAGGCTCGCGGCCATGCTTGGTCTTGTACTCGTCGATGGCTTTCCAGAGGCGCATTTCGAGGTTGCCGCCGAGCTGAATGTCGGTCCCGCGACCAGCCATGTTGGTTGCCACCGTGATCGCGCCAGGCAGGCCGGCATCGGCGATGATTTCGGCTTCCTTCTCGTGGTGACGGGCGTTCAGAACCTTGTGCGGGATCTTTGCTTGCGTCAGCAGCGTCGAGACGATTTCGGACTTCTCAATCGAGGCGGTGCCGAGCAGGACCGGCTGGCCCTTGGCGCGGGCGTCGCGCACCTCATTGATGATTTCCTGATATTTGGCCGACGCGACGCGGTAGACGACGTCATCTTCATCGATCCGCTGGATCGGCTTGTTGGTCGGCAGCTGGAACACTTCCAGCTTGTAGATATCTGCAAATTCGGCCGCTTCAGTGATGGCCGTACCGGTCATACCGGCGAGCTTTTCATAGAGGCGGAAATAGTTCTGGAAGGTGATCGAGGCGAGCGTCTGGTTCTCAGGCTTGATCTCAACGCCTTCCTTGGCCTCGATGGCCTGGTGGAGGCCCTCAGACAGGCGGCGGCCATCCATCATACGGCCCGTGAACTCGTCAACGAGCATGACTTGGCCGTCTTTCAGCAGGTATTCCTTGTCGCGGTGGAACAAGGTGTGCGCGCGAAGGGCCTGGTTGGCGTGGTGAACCACTGAAACGTTTTGCGGATCCCAGAGCGAGCCGTCGAGAAGACCGGCTTCCTCAAGCATCTCTTCCATCTTCTCTATACCTTCTTCGGTATAGATGACGGAGCGCTGTTTTTCGTCGAGCTCATAATCCGTTTCCGGCTCGAGCTTGGGGATCATTTCGTTGACCGTGCGATAAAGATCGGAGCGGTCATCCGTCGGGCCGGAAATGATAAGCGGCGTGCGGGCTTCGTCGATCAGGATGGAGTCGACCTCGTCGACGATGGCATAGGCGTGACCGCGCTGGGCCATCTGTTCGAGCGAGTACTTCATATTGTCGCGAAGATAGTCGAAGCCAAACTCGTTATTCGTGCCGTAGGTGATGTCGCAGGCATAGGCCGCCTTGCGTTCCTGGTCATTCAGTCCGTGCACGATCGTGCCGGTCGTCATGCCGAGGAAGCCGTAGAGCTTGCCCATCCATTCGGCGTCGCGGCTGGCGAGATAGTCGTTGACGGTGATGACGTGGACGCCCTTGCCGGCGAGCGCATTGAGGTAGACGGCGAGCGTCGCCACAAGCGTCTTACCTTCACCGGTGCGCATCTCTGCGATCGCGCCGCGGTGCAGCACCATGCCGCCGATCAGCTGAACGTCGAAATGGCGCATGCCGAGGGCGCGCACAGAACCTTCGCGGACAACGGCGAAAGCTTCTTCGAGAAGATCGTCCAGGGTTTCGCCGGCATCGAGGCGTTTGCGGAACTCTACCGTTTTGGCTTTGAGCTCCTCATCCGAGAGCGCCTGCATGGCTGGCTCGAGCGCGTTAATCTTCTCGGCCCGCTTTCGCATGGGTTTGATCTGCCTGTCATTCGACGAACCGAAAATCTTGCGGGCAACGGAAAGCATAGGATCAAGCACCAATCGCGCTGTTGACTTGGATGAGTCCTCCTGCCTTCAAACTCTTTACAGGAGGTGCACACGAGGGTCGTGTGCTTCGGGCAACATAACCTCTCGACCAGTACCCGCCGGAGACTTAAGAACGCCACGAATGGGTGTCAATGCGGGTGGCTGTAGCAGAAACACAAGGACTCTCACATGAATATGTGCCGTTCTCTAATAATCTCACTGGTGTTGTCGTCCGCGCTTCTCGTGGCCGGATGCGGCCAAGACACGGATGCGCCGCGCACGGAGCGCCAGGTGGGCTTTGATGCGTCAACAGCTGCCATGATTAATGGCGAGCCCATTTATATCTCCGATGTGGAGCTGGAAGCGGTGTCGCAGGGGCGCATCGAGCCGGGCGAAGGCTTTGGCCCCGACCATACCGATTACCAGCTTGTGCTGGACCAGCTGATCGACCAGCGCCTGTTGTCGCAGGAAGCGGTTCGCAGGGGGCTCGACAAGACACCAGCTGCCCAGCGGCGTCTCGAAACCGCGCGCGAGCGGTTGCTTGGTAACTTCCTGATGGAAGACCTTGTGGCCACCGAGGTGAATGAAGCGGCCATCGACAAGATGTATGATGAGCAGGTCCGCCTTCAGCAGCTCGATGATGAGGTGCGTATTCGCCACATCCTCACAGAAACGAAGGAAGAAGCCGAAGAGGTGCTTGAGAAGGCGCGCGCTGGCGAGGACTTCACGGCGCTGGCTTTTGAATACTCAACCGATACGCGCACCCGTCTCGATGGTGGGTCTTTTGGCTGGGTCGCGCCGAATGACATGATTGACCCGTTTCCGTCGGTGATCGCGGATACGGCAGTTGGCGAGATTTCCGAGCCGTTTGAGTCCGAACAGGGCTGGCATATCCTGAAAGTCGAGCAGCGGCGCACGCGGCCTCCGAAGACGAAGGAAGAGATGCGCCCGGAGATCGTGACCTATCTGACGTTCACGCAGATCAGCGAGATTCTACAGGATTTGCGCGCCAGCGCGGATATTAAACAGCGCGACGGTGGCCCGCCCATTGAGCGCGCATCCGAAGACGAAGACGGCGAAGTACAAGCTGAAGAACCCGCCGAAGATGAGGAACCAACCGAGTGAACCTGAAACCTTCCCCATTCGCCCCTAAGCAGTTTCCTGATCTGCCGCAGGTCAAAGGCGTTCGCGCAGCGACCTGCTCACGTGGGTTCTATGCGCGGCGCGGTATTGAACGCGACGATGTCTTCCTGTTCGTGCTGCCTGAAAACACCAGCGTTGCGGGCGTTTTTACACGCTCCCATACAGCGTCAGCCGATGTCGACTGGTGCCGTGAAGCCCTGAGGCTGGGCGGCGGGCAGGGCCGCGCCGTGATCGCCAATTCGGGCAATTCGAACGCGTTTACCGGCAAGGCCGGCACGCAGAAGAATGACGCAACGCTGACGGCTCTGACAGAGACGCTGGGCGTCGCGCGCGAGCACTGCTTCCTGGCCGCGACGGGCGTTATCGGGGAGCCTCTGCCTGACCCAAACTATGTCGGCTCGATCGTGCCCGAACTGGCGGACAAGCTGGCGTCGCCGGACTGGGAGGCCTGTGCGCGGGCCTTCATGACCACTGACACATTTCCCAAGGGCGCTGGCACGAGCTGTGAGATTGACGGCAAGCCGGTCGCTGTGGCGGGGATACTGAAAGGGTCCGGCATGATCATGCCGAACATGGCGACAATGCTTTGCTATGTCTTCACCGATGCCGCCGTGGCCCCCGATGTTCTTGACGCGCTGCTACGTGAAATCGTGGACCGGACGCTGAACTCGGTCACGGTTGATGGC
Source organism: Henriciella litoralis (assembly GCF_002088935.1). Lineage (NCBI taxonomy): Bacteria > Pseudomonadati > Pseudomonadota > Alphaproteobacteria > Hyphomonadales > Hyphomonadaceae > Henriciella > Henriciella litoralis. The sequence continues at coordinate 2,097,292 of NZ_NCSS01000006.1, read as the reverse complement.
GATACGTCGACGTCCGACACCTGTATGGTGTTTGCGACCGGTGAGGCAGGCCATGCGCCGATTGAAAACCTGGACGATCCGCGGACCGATACGCTGCGCGCTGCCTTGCATGAGGTGCTTGAAGGCCTTGCGCATCAATTGGTGAAGGATGGCGAAGGCGCGTCTAAATTTGTCCGCATCCGGATAGAGGGCGCTGCATCACAGGCTTCGGCAAAGACGATCGGGATGCATATTGCCAATTCACCGCTGATCAAGACAGCGATGGCGGCCGGCGATGCCAATTGGGGCCGGATCGTCATGGCAGTCGGCAAGTCTCTTGAGCCGGTCTTCAAGGATGAGATGCGGATCTGGTTCGGCGATCACCTGGTCGCGGAAGGCGGCATGCGCGCGGCAGGCTATGATGAGGCGCTTGCGACGGCTCATTTCGCGGGCGATGAGCTCGACATCCGCGTCGATGTCGCAGCCGGCGATGAGGCCTGGACGGTGTGGACCTGCGACCTGACGCATGGCTATGTCGACATCAACGGCGCTTACCGGACATGAGCACACGTCTGGTGCTTGTTGTTGCGGCGGCGATCTTCCGGGCCGATGGGCGGGTCCTGATGGCGCAAAGGCCGGAAGGCAAATCGATGGCGGGCTTGTGGGAGTTTCCGGGCGGTAAGGTAGAAAAAGGCGAGGCGCCGGAAGCCGCGCTCTGCCGTGAACTGTATGAAGAACTGCAGATCACGGTCGATCCGGAAACCTTGAGACCGATAAGTTTTGCAACTTTCAATTATGAAAGTTTTCACCTTTTGATGCCACTTTACGAAGTAACAGACTGGGTCGGGGAACCGAAAGCGCTCGAGGGTCAAAGTCTTGACTGGGTGCGGATCGAAGACCTTAAAAATTATCCGGCGCCTCCGGCAGATATCCCTCTCTTTGAGGAGCTTGCCCGGCGCTATTAAGGGGAAGTGATGCTCCGGCACTGGGTTCGCAGTTACATACATGACGAACGCGCCGCGAGCGCCGTCGAATACGGCCTGATCCTCGGGCTGACGGTCATCGGGCTGATCGGGGCGATTACCGCGATGGGCGGCGCCACCTCCGGACATTTCAACGACGTGCAAGCCGGCTTCGAATAGGCCTTGCCTCTCCTAGCGTGATATTGACGCTGGGGCGCTTCAGGTCTTTGTCTGTCTCCAGATCGTCTGGAGGACACGTGCATGAGCGGCCCAAATCCCTTTTCCATCAATGTCAGTGACGATGTTCTCGCCCGTATCAGGACGCGCGTTGAAGCCTATAGGCCGTTTCCTGCGCCAGAGGCCGGTGGGGACTGGGCGTTCGGCATGTCGACCCCGGCCATGGAAGACCTTCGCCAGTACTGGCTGACCGAATATGACTGGCGGGCCGCAGAGCAGCGTCTCAATGCCTGGCCGCAATTTACCGCGCCTGTCGACGGGCTGGACATCCATTTCCTCCACATTGTTGGCGAAGCGGGCGGCAAGCGTCCACTCCTGCTGACCCATGGCTGGCCGGGTTCGGTCTTTGAGTTTTACGACGCGCTTGGCCCATTGGCCTATCCCTCGCGCCATGGCGGCAAGGCCGAGGACGCGTTTGACCTCATCGTTCCGTCACTGCCTGGGTATGGCTTCTCCGGCAAACCGGCATCGCCGCTGGGCCAAAAGGCGACCGCAGCGCTGTGGGACAAGCTGATGCGGGATGTGCTCGGCTATGATACCTATCTGGCACAGGGCGGCGACTGGGGCAGTCTGGTGACGTCCTGGCTCGGCCTCAATCATTCGGTTGAAACCGGTGGCGGCTGCAAGGCGATCCATCTCAACATGGTCGGCCTCAGGCCGCCATCGCTTGCACCGGAAACGCCGGAAGAAATCGAATGGCTGAAGGCCTCGCAGGCCATCATGCAGAGCGAGACCGCCTATCTCCAGCAACAGGCAACCAAGCCGCAGACGCTTGCCATGGCGCTGATGGACTCACCTGTGGGGACGGCGGCCTGGATCGTCGAGAAATTTCATGGCTGGTCAGACCTGTCCGATGGCGGCCTGTTTGACGTCTATACGCGTGACCAGTTGCTGACCAATGTCATGATCTATCTGGTCAATGACGCGATCGCGACGTCAGTCTGGTATTATGCGGCGCTCTTCCTTGAGGGTGGCTCGCAATTAAAGGCGGGGGAGCGCGTGCGTGTGCCGACGGGTATTGCGAGCTATCCGGGGGATGGGGTCTACAAAATCCCGCCGCGCAGCTGGTGCGAGCGCATCTATGAGGTCAACCACTATGTGGACATGCCAAGTGGCGGCCATTTTGCCGCCATGGAAGTCCCGGACCTGTTTGTAGAGGATGTTCGCCGCTGGGCAGCCAGCCTTTAGCGCGCTGCTAGAGCACCATGCTGAACAGGGCGACCAGAAGCTGAATGAACAGGGCAAGGCCAGCAAGCGCAACAATTGTTGCGATCCAGGCGCCGCCAAAGCCGAGGCCCACACCAATGGCAAGGCCTGCGCCAGCCATAAGGATGAGAGAGACCAGCCAGTTCAGGCCGATGGAGAGCGTGAAGACCATGTAGCCGACGGAAATCAGCAGGATGAGCGAGCCCCAGGCGCTTGCTCTCATCATGCCGGAATACATCTTGGACTGAGCTTCGATATTCATCTCGCCGCGGGTATAATCGCTCGAAGCCATGGGGCATCTCCATAAATTGGTCGTACACGGGTTTTTACCTGCAGCACGCGTTCGGTCAAGCGTCCAAGCGGTCGCAGGTGCAAGTGATCAACTCATCGATCAGTTGAGTTTGGACTTGTCGTCCTGTTTCGGCGGCACGAAGGCGGGTGGCAGGGGCGTTGCGGGCACGCCTTCTTCCTTCAGCGCTTCGCGTTCTTCATTCGTGGTTTCGCCCCAGATCGGGCGGTGATCACGTTCGCCATAATACATCGAGCGGGCCTCTTCAGCGAAGCCATCACCGACATAGTCATAGTTTTCGGAGATGTGCTGCCGGGCTTTTGCGGCGAGCTTGCCGAAGACGCGCTCGGGATCGCTGGCGCCGGACTTTTCCGAGGGGCGCACAGAAGGCGCCATGACCTGTTTGCGAACGCTGGTGCCGCCGCACTCAGGACAGGTCACGAGATCACGCTCGACCTGTTTGTCGAACGCGTCAGACGAGGCAAACCAGGCATCGAACCCGGCCTCGCAATCCCTGCATTCCAGCGCGTAACGGATCATCTTTCCTGTCTCTTATGGTCTTGGGTGTTGTTTCAGGCCGCTTCGATCTTTGCGTCGAGTTTGCCGGCGCGCTCAAGCGCCATCATCTCGTCGCAGCCACCGATATGTTCATCGCCGATGAAGATTTGCGGGAAGGTCCGCCCGCCATTCGAGCGCTTAACCATCTCTTCTTTCTTGTCAGGGTCCATGCCGGCATCAATCTGCGTGAAGGTCACGCCTTTTTTCTCAAGCAGGGCGACAGCGCGGCTGCAATAAGGGCAGAAGGCGCGGGTGTAGATCGTCACGGTCGACATAATGTCTCCAGAAGCTTCGGTTTCACCTTTTATATGGTGACGTCTCCGGGCCTGACAACGCGGGCCAACACAAGAACGCTGATCCGGCCAGCCTTGCCCTTTTTCAGCGCACGGCTGCACGCCGACAGGGTGGCGCCGGTCGTGTAGACATCATCCACCAGCACGATATGGGCGCCCTCTACCTCAGCTGTGCGCGAGGGGCGTACGTGAAAGGCGGCGCGGACATTCTCCCGCCGGGCCCGCGCCGACAGGCCGCCCTGGCTGGGTGTCGGCTTATGCCGGACAAGTGTATCGACCCCCAGCCGGATACCGCTCTGGCGGGCAATTGAGCTGGCGAGCCAGGCAGACTGGTTGAAGCCGCGACTGGCGAGCCGGGAATAATGCAGCGGCACCGGCACGATCAGGTCCGCACCCTCGAGGACATCGCGGCCCGCAAGCCGCATCCAGGTCGCGAATGTGCCGAGCCCCTCACGCCGGCCGGCGCGTTTTAGGTCGAGAATGGGTTTGCGGGAGACATCGTCATATTCCACCGCAGCCCGTGCGGCATCCCAGAGCGGTGGATGGGCGGCGCAGGCCCCGCAAATGCTGGCATCGCCGAGGTCTGTGTCCAGCGGGAGCGCGCATTGGCGACAGCCAGAGCCGTTCAGAAAACGAAGCCGGGCAAAATCTTCCGGGGCGATCAGCCCGCGTCCGCCATGATGTTCGCCCGTGATGAGGGAGCGGGCCGGCCAGACAAAGTCAGCCGCCGAACGCAGTCGGGCCTTTGCTGCGCGGCCCATGCGGTGCATATCGAGGGCCATGACGCCTGCTCCACCCAAACTCTTTGACCGCCAGCTCCATCGCCGCAATCGCGACCGGTCGGCAGCCGGTTTTGATGACTATGCCTTCCTGAAGACGCGCGAGTCGAGTCATCTCATCGAGCGGCTGGAGGATGTCTCACGCACCTTCGAGCGGGCGCTGGACCTTGGCGCGCATGATGGCAGCCTGACGAAATTGCTCGCGGCGCATGGCCAGGTCACGGACGTGGAAGCTGGTGACACGTCAGAGGCGTTTGTCGCGAAGATGGAGGCCGATGGCCTCGCAGCGCGCGTGCTGAATGAAGAGCATCCGGACCTGCCGCACGCGACTTATGACCTTGTGACGTCTGTTCTCTCGCTCCACTGGGTGAATGATCTGCCCGGAACGCTGATCCAGATCCGCAATGCTCTGAAGCCCGATGGGTTGTTTCTCGGCTGTCTGTTCGGCGCAGGGACGCTGGCTGAGCTCCGGACCTGCCTGATCGAAGCCGAGAGCGAGCTGTCTGGCGGCGTCAGCCCACGTATTTCGCCTTTGCCCGGCCTGCAGGATATGGCCGGACTAATGCAGCGGGCTGGGTTCGCCTTGCCAGTGGTCGATCTTGAGACGGTGACCGTGCGCTATGGCGACCCGTTCCGACTATTGAACGATATCAAGGGGATGGGCGAGCAGGCGGCCTTCACGCCGAATGAGCGCGCCCCGCGCAAGCCCTTGTCGCGGCGACTTCTGGCGCGGATGGCCGAGATCTATGCCGAGCGCTTCTCAGACCCTGATGGCCGGCTGCGCGCGACGTTCAATATTGTCTGGCTGTCTGGCTGGGCGCCCGATGCGAGCCAGCCCAAGCCATTGAGACCAGGAAGCGCGAAACACTCGCTCGCCGATGCGGTGCGCAAGGCGGGCGGCGAGTAACACACCGCAAGAAAAAGCCCGCCCGGATGGTCCAGGCGGGCTTTTGTTTTTCGGGTGGCGGAATGCCTAGCCTTTGAACGCGCTGAAGATATCGTCAGCGTTCGGCTCTGCGCCATCGCGGCTATCGACCGCTTCAGTGGCTGCATCGGTGTCCTCGGCAGGCTTCAGGCCCGGGCCGTCTGTTTCCTTCTCGCGCATGGCATCAATCTTTTTGCGCTTGTCGACGGCCTTGGAGATGATCTCGTCCAGCTCAATCTGGGAGCAGAGGCCGAGGGTCACCGGGTCGACCGGCTTGATGTTCTGTGAGTTCCAGTGCGACTTGTCGCGCACATTGGTGATCGTCGCCTTGGTCGTGCCGATCAGCTTGGAGATCTGCGGGTCGGAGACTTCCGGGTGGTTGCGGATGAACCAGGCGATGGCGTCTGGCTTGTCAGCGCGGCGGGCGACAGGCGTGTAGCGGGCGCCTTTACGCTTTGGCTGCGGGATGTGCGCGATCTTGGACGCGGCTTTCTTCAGCCGGTACTCGCTGTCTTGTTCACCCTTGCGGATCTCGTCGCGGGTCAGTTCGCCGCCAGAAATCGGGTCAACGCCGCGCATATTCTCGGCGACATCGCCATCGGCGATGCCTTTGACTTCAAGCTTGTGGAGACCGCAGAAGTCAGCGACCTGCTCAAAGCTCAGCGTAGTGTTGTCGATCAGCCAGACGGCGGTTGCCTTTGGCATCAGAATATCGGCCATGAGGGGCTCCATTTGCTTGTCCCTGAAACGCAGCCGCCCGGCCTTTCGGGCCGGGCGGTCAGGTTCCAGAACGGGAAAAAGTCCTAACAATCGCTAGTATAGGCTGTTGCGCGAAGATTGGAAAGACTGGCTTTGTAGTCGATGCTTTGTAAGGCGAAGAATGGGCGGCGATAAGCGCCGCCCATTAAGTTGCTATCAGCGTCCGCCGAGTGTTTCTCTGCTTTGAGCGCCGGTTTGACCGGTCCACTGAGGCGCTGTGCTTGGCGCTGCGCCGTCATTTGAGACGATCTGGATCTGCGCGTCACAGCCTGTGACTTGAATCTGCTCCATCGCGACGACGCCGCTGTCGCCAGTTGAAAGGTCCGCCGTGAACCTGTCAATTCGTTGGCTCGATTGGCCTTCAAACGACCACACGATATCAGATGCGAACGCGCCTGAATCTGCGTTGTACTGCCCCTGGAAGACGTAGGAGAGTGCGGTCCCGTCATAATCGGCTCCGGTCCCGGCAAATCCTACTGGCGCAACTCCGGCTGTCGGCAAATCGAAGTTCTGCTGAAGCAGAAATGGCCGTGCCTGACACCCAATGAATGCTGTCCACTGGGCGTCCGCTGCCGGGAGAGTCGTTTCGCAGACGACCGCCGACCGAGTTGATTCATTGCCTGAGACATCGACGGCTGCGACGCTAAAGCAATACTCGGTATTTGGGTTCAGCGGAGAGGCGGTAAAGTTCAACGTTGAGTCTCCAACATCTCCGATCGCCGCATTGAGCGTTTCGTCGAACACGATATAGCCGCCAACCGCGTCATTGTCGGTTGAGGCGCCCCAATTCACTGTCATCGACGAGGATGTGATGTCGCTTATTGTGACGTCAGATGGTGTCGACGGTGCTTCTGCGTCCGTAGCTTCAAGCGTTGTGCCGCAAGTGAGGTCCAATGGGACCTCCGACTTGTTTCCAGCCGCATCGACAGCGATCACGTAATAGCAATACTCGGTTTCGGGTTCGAGACCGCCGTTCAGATAGGATTGGGCGGTTGTTGTGCCGATGAGGTGAGCGCGCTCCCCGCTGGCATCGCGGCGCCAGACCTCGAATGAGGCCACGGCAACATTGTCGGTGGCAACCGACCAGCTTACCTGTAGTTCGCGCTCTGAAATTGGCTCGACGCTAACGTTTTGCGGTGCCTCCGGCGATTCTGTGTCGACGGGACAGTCAATCGTGCCAGATTCAATCGCCGTTTCGATATAGGCCTCGGGCGATTCAAAGGACAGCCTCCGCCCAACTCGACCAACTTCGCCGCCACCACTTATGCGCCCGCCCAGATAGTGCCGATAGGCAAGTTCGCATTCATCAAATGGCTGAAGCGTATATTCAGCGCCGCCATAGATGGTGCTTTTCAGAAACGGTCCAGCGAGCCCATATAGCTTTGCTGTCGGCTTGAGCCCGCCACCTGCGTCGGCGCTGATGCTGGCTGAAGGTGTGTCCGCCAGGGTGACGTTTCCGGAGATCGCAAAGTCGCTGAGATTGGTCCAGCCTGATTTGCGATGCCATTGCAGTCCGAGGGCCGCTGCCTGTTTGACGGTAACATTTGGGGTTACCGCGACGCTCAAGGACGAATCGATTGTAACGATCGGCTCGATCTCGACGAGAAAAACGGCAGGCCCAGCTACGATCAGTCCTGCTTTGATGGTTCCCAGTGAGAACTCACGATCCACTGAAAGCGGGGTGTCGATCTCGCCAGACACTTTGACGCCAAGCGCTGCATCAATGGATGTCGATCCAGCGAAGCGGAAGGCTTCGATACCGTTGGTGTCTGTAAAGTGCATTGCGATGTCGGGGTCGAAGTCGACATCGAGCGTGCCCTCAAGGGTCAGTGAAACGCCGTTACCTTGATACACGGGAAGTCCGACAACGAGGAAGGGCATTACGCCGTCTGGGCTTGCACGGTGTGGATCAAGCACGATCCCCGTTGGCAAGCTCGATGGGTCAAGCGTGGACGCATCAAGGTCAGCGCTCACATAGATTGTGCCCGAGGCGATAACTTCATCAAGTGTTGCATCGACCGTTTCCATGACGACTGGAGATCCGGGCAAAGCGATGATGTCCATAATCCGCTTGGCGAAATAGATCTCGCTGGTATCGGTCCCGCTTGAAACGATGACGTCACCAATATCCAGCCCACCTGTGTTCGTGCCGGCTTCAAAGAAAATGATGTTCGATCCGGGGGTGTAATTTATCATCGAGTCAATCAACGCGTCGCTCAGGATCGTAACACCGGATTCCAGCGTTACCGCCGCATCGGACGATGATGAAGCATATACGACAGTATTGTCACTGACCGTTACGGTGCAGGTATTGGAAGAGGTGCTCTCGCAGTTCAGCCAGTTTTCAAATGTCCAGCCATTGTCTGGTTCGGCCGTAAGCGTGACGGTTGTGCCTGCGTCCAAAAATGTCGAACACAGGTCCCCGCCAGCATTGCAGCTCAGTGTGCCTGATGAGGTTGAAATGGTCGCTGCGCCGAAATTGCTGACGTCCAGGCGATACTGTTGCTCTGCGACTATGACTGTGCGTGTTGCAGAGGCCTGGTTCCCAGCGGAATCGCTAGCCGTGTAGGTGATTGTGTAGGTGCCAGCGGTCAGCGTATCGACGCTGCCACTAACGCTGACGGTGACATTGCCGTCGCGGTCATCCTGAGCCGTTGCGCCTTCATCTTCGTAGGCCGATCCATAGTCGAGCGAGATGTTGGAATCACCTTGAACGGTTATGGTTGGCGGCGTGGTGTCGCTTGTCGGAGGCGGGGGCGGCGCAGGACCGTCCGAGCCGCTGCCGCTACATGCGACCAAGCCAAGCGTCATCAGGCCGCCCTGCAGCCCACGTACGAAGATATTCATGATTGTCCCACCTTGGATATTAAACGTAAAAATCTACTTTGACGTTCAAGTCTGAATAAAATTTAAGCTCAGAAGGACATGAAGATCAAGAACAATAAATCGAATATAAACAGGGTATAATAAACTTTTTTGCCTATTATTATACTTGACGTACCCAACTGAAGCTGTATCCTAATGGCCATAGGAGTTTCAGCCATGTCTTCCCTTTCTTCCCCGCACTTCCACGACGAGAAGGCTGCTTACAAATTTGTGGAAAACCGCGTCTGGACTGATGGTCGCGTCTGCCCACACTGCGGCGTGGTCGACCATTCTGGCGAACTGAAAGGCAAGTCTACCCGCATTGGCGTCTACAAGTGCTACTCGTGCCGCAAGCCGTTCACCGTGAAGGTCGGCACCATCTTTGAAGCGTCAAAAGTGAAGATGCATCTCTGGCTGCAAGCCATTCACCTGATGGCATCCAGCAAAAAGGGCATCAGTTCGAACCAGCTTTCGCGCGTTCTTGGCGTGACCCTGAAAACCGCTTGGTTCATGTCGCACCGCATCCGTGAATCCATGCGCTCCGGTGCGCTGGCCCCAATGGGCGGCGGCGGCAAAGTAGTTGAGGCGGACGAAACCTATTACGGCAAGGTCGAGAACCCGCTTAAAGAGCGCACCAGTGGTCGCAAGTTCAAAGGCTCCAAGGGTGGACGTGGCCCTGCCAACAAGCGCGCTATCATCTCTCTGGTCGAGCGTGGCGGTCAGGTTCGCAGCTTTCATGTCCCGCGCGCCGACAAGGTGACCGTCACCCAGATCGTGTGTGAGAACATTGATCGCGAAAGCCGCCTAAACACCGATGGCTCGCGCCTCTACAAAGGCAGCGACGAGCATTTCGCAACCCACGAGACCGTTGACCATGCCGCTGGCGAGTACGTTCGCGGTGACGTGCACAACAACAGCGCTGAGAGCTACTTCTCAGTGTTCAAGCGCAGCATGCATGGCACCTATCAGCACTGCGCTGAGAAGCACCTGCATCGCTATCTTGCGGAGTTCGACTTTCGCCACAACAATCGCGTGAAGCTTGGCGTTGATGACCGTGAACGGGCTGACAACCTGATTGCCAGTGTCGTCGGCAAGCGTCTCACCTATCAAACAGCTCGTGCATGAGGCCGATTGGTATGCCGAAAAAGAAAAAGCCAGACAAAGACGAGAAGCCGCAAAGCCAAAGATTTATCGACGCCGCCCGTGAGAGCGGTGCCGACGACACTGGCGAAGAGTTCGAGCGGGCGTTTAAGAAGATTGTGCCAGCTAAGAAGATCACGCCTGCCGAGGGGTGAGATAATTTGCGCTGATCCGCGACTTGAAATTCTCTACTGGCGGAACATCGCTCTGACCGTAGATGGCCTCAGCAAAACGAGGGCCAAACGACTTGCCTGCAATAAACCGCCGAAGGCCAAAGGCGACCGCGTCAGCAAGCTGCGTGAGCGGATCCTCGTCCTTCGGCACGAACAAAATGCTTTTTCGGATTCGGGTAACCCGCAGTTCACCGGTCTGGTCGGTGTAGCCCCGCTCTGTATCTTGAGCGGTCCATTCCAAGTCTGACGGGGGAATTGTCAGGGGTTGATTCCGGAGGTGGTCAACAGCTTCTCTCAACTGACGTCGGACATCTTGCACGTCCTCAGCAATCAAGGCGCCAACTTCGTTGGGATGTCCATTCCGCCGGATGTACTCGTCTGCCTTTGCTGCACAATAACCGAATGCCTCAAAATGGTCGTATCTGAAGTTGGGCAAGTTATACGGACCAGGAGTGGGTTCACTCTCTGGGGTCCGGCGAACCTTCGCAAAGGCAATAGGCAGTCGCAAGCGCCGCGGCAGGGCCATCATCTGACACATGTAGTCAACCCGCTGCGTCAGACTCCAACGGGCATCGTACTTAAGGCTGTTGCTGAACACATCGGTCGCGTGAAACACCCACCCGTCTTGCCGAAACTCCGCCGGAACCGCTTCATTCGCCTCCCTGATGACGCGCTCAGCCTCAAAAAGCTGTGTGTCAGGATCAACAATTACAGCAGTCACAATGGTCACGGGTTCATGTTGGGCGGTTCCCGCCTCATCCATGTAAATAAAGCGTGCCAACTTGTTCCCCTCCAGCCGGCCGCCGAAGAGAACCTGACTGTTAAAGCGTTGATATGGCTCGCTCATCTAGCATACCCCGGAGCGATTGGGTACGCTTTGTATGATATTAGGCTTTTTTGCCTGGTCTAACCCACGTGAAGTAGATGGCTTCGGCTTTTCTTTACAACCACATCGGCATGCTCGCGTAGCGGCAGGATATGATTTTCGAGGTTGGGCAGGTTGATCTTGTCCCAGACGGCGATGCGGGCAAATTCGCGGGCCTCGTCTTCGCTCATATTGCGGAAGCGGACATAGAATGAATTTGGGTCGTGTTCTGCCGCATGCCAGAAGCGCATGAAGCGCTCCAGGAACCAGGCTTCGATATGCTCGGTCTCGGCATCGAGATAGACGAGGAGGTCTGGCTCTGTGGAGGGGCGCTCGCCCTGAGAAAGCGGGGCAAAGCCGAGGCCTTCGAGGATGAGGACGTCCGGGGCGGTAATTGTGCGGGCAAGGGCTGGGTCTATGTCGTAGATGACATGACTGTGCGCCGGAAAGACCGCCGGACCAGTGCGCACGGCATGGATCGCAGCGGCCATGGCGTATCTGTCGAAGGTTTCCGGAAACCCCTTGCGCATCATCAGATCGCGCGCCTCGAGGACACTATTGGGAAAGAGAAACCCATCGGTCGAAATGGTTTCGACGGTGAGCTTTTTGGCAAGGTGGCCGGAAAGATGTTCAGCGAGTGTCGATTTGCCGGACGCGACGGACCCGGTTATCGCGACGACAAGCGGCTCACTGCCGGTCCGGGCGACGAGAACCCGCTCAGCAAGCCTGGCAATACCATTATGATCAGGGGCGGGCACATCACTCGTCATCAATCGATATTAGACGAGCAATGATGCGAAATCTATCGCCCCATTCGAGGGGCTTTTCTCGCGCCTAGACTTTTTCGCGGACGAGGGCTGATTCCAGCGTCGACATCAAAACTTCGTCGCGGAATGGTTTTGAGATGACCGGGCAGTCCAATAGGCTTTCGGGTAGATCCTCAAGCTCTTCATATCCGGTGCAGAAAATGACGGGAACACCTTCTGAGCGCAGCTTGATGGCAAGGCCATAGCTCTTTTCCCCGCGCAAATTTGTGTCGAGCAGGGCGATGTCCGGCAAGCCATGCTCCAGTTCATTTTTGGCGCCGAGCAGGGAGCCGGCCGGGCCCATCACATCGTAATTGGCATCGGACAACCGCATTTCGAGGTCGAGCGCCGTCATCGGCTCATCTTCAACGATCAGAATCCGAGGCTTGCGGTTTGCACTTGCGGCAATTGGCACGCGCGTGCGGCTGGCCGGAGTATCATTGATCTCGCCGCTATTGATCGAGAGCGTCACGGCGATGCCGTCCGGGCGCCATTCGCGCAGCAGGCGGCCGTCAAAGTCTTCGGCAAGCCGGTCGATCACGCCAGTGCCAAAGCCGGTGCGGTCAGGCGCTTGCGTGACCGGGCCACCGCTTTCGCGCCAGTTGAGCGTGATGCGGCTCTCATTTTCGCGCCAGTCGATCTCAAGACGCCCATTCTCTTGAGAGAGGGCGCCGAAACGGGCGGCGTTCACTGTCAGCTCGTGCAGGATAAGACCAATGGTCTGGGCCTGCTCGGGGCGAAGCTCTACCGACTTGCCCTTGATCTCAACATGGGGATTGTCGCGGCCGGCCACCCGGACGACTTCGTCGTGGACCAGTTTTTTGAGGTCTGCGCTCTCCCAGCGGGCATCGGCCAGCAGGCCATAGGCGCGCGACAGGGCGCCGAGGCGCTCACTAACGGCGGCGCGAAAGTCCTCGATCGTGTCGGCATGGCTGAGATTGACGATGGCTTGGGCGACGGTCAGCGCGTTCTTTGCGCGATGGTCGATCTCGCGCATCAGAAGAACCTGGCGTTCTTCAATATTCTTCTGCTCGGTCACGTCAGTATTGGTGCCGAACCAGCGCACCACTTTCCCGTTGTCGTCGCGGACAGGACGGGCTCGCGTCAGGAACCAGCGATAAACGCCATCCGCGCTGCGCAGTGGAAACAGATCTTCCCATGGAAGCTGGGCAGCAAAGGACTGTTTTACCTTGGCGACGACGCGGTCAACATGATCGGGGTGATGAACGCTTTGCCACTTCCAGCCCTCGACGTCGTCAAGTTCTGTTCCGGTGAAGTCATACCAGCGCTGATTGTACCAGAAGATGTTGCCTTCGGCGTCCGCCATCCAGGCGAGCTGGGGGATTGAACTCGCGAGCGTGTCGAAATCGGTTTCGAGACGGTCGAGGTTTTTCCTCAAAGATTCAATTCGGTGTGGCACTATCGGTCTCCAGACCCAAACCTGACCGATTTATCAGCCAGCATTGCACAGGGCGAGTATCGCACACTAATTACGTGTGTGCGACCGCAAAATGCTGATTATTTAAATCTTGGAACAGACAGACGCTATTGAAGGCCGTCGGTTAAAGTGCCTACATCTCAAGTAGAATCTTGCCGATATGTCCGCCTTTGGACATGGCTGCCTGCGCAGCTTCCGCCTCTGCGATTGGATAGACCGTATCAATAACCGGCACGATCTTTCCTGCCGCAACTTCCGGCCAGAACCGGCGCTCTACAGCTTCACGGATATCCGCTTTTTCGGCGACGGGCCGAGCGCGGAGGGTCGTCCCTGTCAGGATCAGACGTTTCAGCATGATCGGCATCAGATTGAGCTCAACCTTTGGCCCGTTCAGATAGGCAATGTTGCAGATGCGGCCATTGATCTTTGCCGCTGAAATATTCTTCTGAACATAGTCGCCGCCAACCATGTCGAAAATGACGTCAGCGCCGCCGCCGTCGCGCACAACATCCTCGAAGTCTTCGGTCTTGTAGTTGATCGGCCGGGTTGCGCCGAAGCCGCGGGCCGCCTCACACTTTTCGTCGGAGCCAGCTGTCGTCCAGATCTCGCTGGCGCCAGCAGACTTTGCCATCTGGATGGCCATTGAGCCGATGCCGGAGGTGCCGCCATGCATGAGCAGGCTCTCTCCCTCGGCAAAGGCGCAGCGCATGAAGAGATTGGCGTAAACGGTCATCATGGCTTCGGGCAGGGCGGCAGCTTCGACCATTGAGAGGTTGTCCGGGATGGGTAGCAGCGAGCCTTCATCGACGGCGCAGAACTCGGCATAGCCGCCGCCTGCGAGGAGGGCGCAGACCTTGTCGCCTTCTTTCCACTTGGTGACCTTGCTGCCGACCTCGGCAATCGTGCCGGCGCATTCAAGCCCCATGATTGTCGAAGCACCTGGCGGCGGCGGGTAATGCCCAGCGCGCTGCACCAGATCAGCCCGGTTGAGGCCAGCGGCGGCGACTTTGACAAGTACGTCATGCGGGCCGAGCTCTGGCCGGTCGACATCGCCCAGACGCAGGGGCTTTCCATCTTCGGCAATAATGGCTTTCATTTGGCTGGGCATGCGGGCGCTCCGATATCGAATAAGTTGGGACAGGGATTACCGCTTGATTTAAAAGCGCGGCTGGCCTTGCCTGTGAGCAGACTAGGTAGTCATCAGGGAAGACGCGTACAATGTTTGAAGACGAGCCGACCAAAAAGACGAAGGTGGATCTGGAGCTGCTTTCGGTCGATGAGCTAAAGGCGAGAATTGAAACGCTAAAGGCTGATATTGCGGCCTGCGAGGCCGAAATCCACAAGAAACAGGCGCATAAATCTGCTGCTGAAGACATCTTCAAAACGTGATTTGCCGCTTGGCTTTAAGACCCTTTAAACCCGAACCGTCATAGTTTGCGCGCACATCAGACCCCCGGTCCAGACACCTTCAAGAGTGACACATGCCAGCTTTGCAAGATCCAGCGTCGGAAGACCCAAACCAGCCGGACTTCACGGCAAGCCGCGTCTTCGACAAGGTCTTTGCAGACGGGATGGGCCTCGTTGAAAAGACGGCCTCCTATCTTGATGGGCCGGGCCGCGACATGTCGAAATCCCTGCCGCGGGAAGCAGGTCTCACCTATGCCGCATGGAGCATGCAGCTTTCGACGCAGCTTATGCTGGCCGCCGGTTGGCTGGTGATGCAGCGGGCCGTACGCGAGGGCGACATGTCTCGCGAGGATGCGCTGAAGAAGAAGTATCGCATGACGCGCGATGGCGCGCCGCTCGATCCATCAAAGCAACGCGGGCGCGGTTTGCCAGATAATTTTCTCGATCTCGTTGAAGAGTCAGAGAACCTCTACAGCCGGATTTGTCGCCTGGATGCGGCGCTCTATCAGGATGGTCGATCATCTGATCAGGCCAGCCCCGTGATGCGCCAGATTGAGGAATTGAAGGCCGCTGCCGAAGAGGGCGCCTTCGACCCGCTCAGGGTCTGGGGCGGCTCACGCTGAAAAGCGCCTAAAATCAAAGTATTTCAAATTTTACGAACCGAGAAAACGCCGTCTTCAGCTGGACATGACATGGTGCCGCCAGCCTGGAGAGACCTGATGAATTTATGGCGCGATGTTCGCGGAAATACAGCGATGATTTTCGCGCTTTGCCTGTTGCCTATATTGGCGTTGGCGGGGGGTGCGATCGATATGACCCGCCAGAGAACTGCGAGCGTCGAGGCGCAATCGGCGCTTGATGCCGCCCTGCTCTATGTGGCGCACGAATCCGGTGAGCTGTCCGACACACAATTGAAAGAGACCGCGGAACGCCTGTTTCTTGAGGAAATGAAGGGCCGGAACCTGGTCATCGAAAAATTCCAGCTTAATCGGGATGGCGACAACCTGACGGCTAATGTCGATGCTCACATACCGACAACGCTTCTGGGGCTCATCGGTATTGGTGAGCTGAATGTCGCGCGCACATCCGAGGTGCGTTATAGCGAGCGGACGTTTGAGATCGCGCTGTCGCTCGATACGACCGGGTCAATGGAAGGCGACAAGCTGAAACGCCTTCAGTCTGCTTCCAAATTGCTCGTCGACAAGATCGATGCCGGGACGTCGAAAACGCAAAACCGCAAGTTTGCCGTTGTGCCGTTCACGACATGGGTAAATGTCGGTCCAACCAAGTGGAAAAAGAACTGGATCGATAAGAACGGCAAGTCTGATGTCAGCGCGACGAATTTGCTGCCGAATGTCAGTCGCACCGCGCTTTACGATGTGCTCGGCGAGGCATGGCCCGGCTGTGTAGAGGCGCGAACCTATCCATATGATGTCGACGACACGCGCCCCTCCAGGTCCGACGCAGAAACCCTCTTCACGCCAAGCTTTTATCCCGACGAGCCGGACGACCGCAGAAGCTACGGCAACGACTATCTGTATGATGGCACCGGGTCCGGAGGCGTCTTGGGAAGGATCGGAAATGTCGTCAAATACGGCCTTAACCCGATCACCGGCCAGCTGAATAACCGCAGGATAAGCAAGAAAAGCAATTACCGGTTCTTTTCGGACGTCGATACGCCAATCGGCCCCGGCTTTAACTGTGCGACCCGGCCGATCACACCGTTGACTGAAAACCTCGCTCTTGTGCGCAGCGAGATCGATGCGCTGAAAGCCGAAGGCAGCACCAATATAACTGAAGGTGTGGCCTGGGGATGGCGTGTGCTCTCACCCTCAATACCTTTTGGGCAGGGGGCGCCTTATTCAGACAAGAGTGTCGACAAGATCCTCATCCTGCTGACGGACGGCAACAATCATATCTCCAAGCGTTATGATGGGCGCGGCAGTGACTATTCAGCCTATGGCTATCTCGCGAACGGACGCCTTGGACTGTCTACGGGCGCGTCACAACAGGACATCTGGCAGGAAATGGACAAGCGAACGCTGGAAGCTTGTACCAATGCCAAAAGGGACGGACTGATTGTCTATACGATCCGGCTTGAGCTGGCTGATGATCGCTCGGACAAGCTGCTGAAAGCCTGCGCGACGGGCCCGGAATACTATCTTGATGTCCCGGATGCCAGGCAGCTCGATGCCGCGTTCAGTTCAATCGCCGATGACATTCTGCAGCTTTATCTCGCTCGCTAGCGGCGGATAACAACGCGCAGATTATCGACTGACACCTCGCGGCCTTCAGGGGTCACAAAGGCGGCGCGCACGGCTTCGCGGCTTTTCATGTCAGTGAAGCTGATCGGGGGCTGACCATCGCTGTCCAGCCAGGTGTCACCCCACTGCGTCAGCGCGATGAGGATAGGCCGCAAGGCCTCCCCCTTGTCTGTGAGAACATATTCGGACCTGGCCCGGCGCCCTTCGAGCTTATAGGACTGTTTAGCCAGAAGGCCGGCCTTGAACAGATCTTTCAATCTGCCCGACAGGATGGTCCGCGGAATGCCAAGCTCTTCCTGAAAGTCATCGAAGCGGCGGACGCCGTAGAGGGCGGACCTCAGAATAAGTAAGGTCCAGCGGTCCCCGATGAGGTCAATTGCCTTGGCGAGATTGCAACTGGCCGGAGGGACAGGCGATTTTTTCGAGAGCGGTATCATGACAATAAAATATCTGCATGAGTTCGCGATCCAAATCCAGCTTATTCAGGAGCGGCTTTCTGGCGGGGCTGACAAGTGCCTAAAAGTGAGCCTATATCGGGTCACCAATCTATGGGGGACAATCATGCGTTTTTGGACAATAGGACTGAGTGCAGCCTTGCTGGCGGCTTGTGGAAATGGGACGTCAGACACGCCGAACGAAGAGAGCGCCGAAACGGGCGATGTTGCGGCGGTCGAGACAGTCGAGACGGCCGAGACAGAAGGGCGCTTTGCGGCGCTGACGGCGTGCGAAGCGGTTGCGAAGCTCGGCGAAGGGATGAACCCTGACGCCCCCTTTGAAGGTTTGAGCTGGGCGTCGACGCGTGAAAATGCGTTCCCGGACGAGCTTGAAACCGACATGCAGCCCTGGGGGACTGTCTGCAAACACGGCATCCTGACCGGCTGGAATGAGGGTGACCCGGACAGTCACGTATTCCGGTGCAATATCTTCGAAGCCAGCAGCTTGCGGTTTGAGGAAGAAAAGCCGAACGCTGAGGCCGCCTTCAAAGAGGCCAAGGAAACGCTCGATAAGTGTCTGCCGGATGGCTGGACCGCGCGCGTCGATGATGGGCAGCAAAGCGGCGAGGAAGCCGAGACCTATATCTATGAGCGGGCGAGCGATATCGAGCGGCGCAAGAATTCGAATTTCTACATGTATCCGATCCTGCTGCGGAAGGCCTTCTTCAGCTCACCAGAGTCGCGTGGCGGCCCATGGGGCTGGATTGTCGATGTGGCGTTCCAGCAGGAAGAGGCGCGTACCGATGCGCCGGCTGAGCAGGAGTAGTCAGGGCTCAGTATGGGGATCGGACCGACCCTCGAGACGGAAAGGCTGATCCTTCGTCCGCCAAGGCGCGAGGACTTCGCGCCCTGGTGCGCCATGCATGCTGACGCGGACGTCATGCGATTTCTCGGCGGGGCTCAGGGGCCGGAGCTTACCTGGCGGAGCCTTTGCGGCATGACGGGGGCCTGGACGATCGAAGGGTTTTCCATGTTCTCGGTCATCGAAAAATCGACAGGGACATGGATCGGCCGGCTCGGGCCATGGCGCCCGCATGGCTGGCCGGGCACCGAGGTAGGCTGGGGTCTTGGCCGCTCTGCCTGGGGCAAGGGCTATGCAAGCGAAGGGGCTGCAGCGGCGATGGACTATGCCGTTCGCACGCTCGGCTGGACCGAGATCATCCACACCATCCTGCCTGAGAATATCGCGTCTATCCGTGTTGCCGAGCGGCTGGGGAGCCGGATGTTGCGAAAGGTAGACACAGTGCCACCCTTCGAGGGGCAGGTCTGGGATGTGTACGGACAGACCGCCGAGGCGTGGCTTGCGCGGGCCAAGCAAGGCTAGAATAGGCCTATGAGACATCCGATTTCCAGTTCGCTCGCCGATACGGCCAAATTCACCGCTGTGCACGCGGCGCTTGTGAGCGAGACGGACGAATCCCTGCCCTGGCTCGTCACGGGCGCCGTGCTGATGGTGCAGCAAGCCTGCGTGATGTCCCTGTCCGAGGCGAAAGCGGAGATACCGGCCATGCCCGGCCCGGCAGAACTCGTCGCGCGGGTCGCGGACCCAGCAACACTCGCTCAGCCCTACACGGCGCCGCTTCTGGCGGCGGATCACCGCGCGTTTGAGAGGGTCGTCGGCGCGCGCAATGATGTGATGCATCCACGTGCGAGCGGGCTTTTGCTGGACGGTGCGCCCCTGCCGGATGGTTTGCTGGTGGCGGTGAGGCTGGTGCGCCATCTTGCGATCACTCAGCCTGTGCGCCCGTCAATGATGGAGGCGTCTGACGCGGCAAGACTTGGCGATGCGCTCAGCCAGATCGAAACGTCTATCGATTTTTGGAGAACGGTCCTACCGGGCGCTTAGCGCTTTGTGTGGATGTCCTGCGCGGCCGCTTTCAGCTCTGCTGGCGACAGCTCATCGAAGTTCAGCGCGGCAAGACGCTGGAGCCGTTTTTTGAGGCTGGAATAGGTATCCTCAAACGCGGCGCGGCGTTGGGCCATCTCTTCGACATGCAGCGGGTCCTGTAAGGGCCATTGCACCTGTACCGGGTGGCCGGGCCAGGTGGGACAGGTCTCGCTGGCGGCATTGTCGCAAAGCGTGATGACCATATCCATTACCGGCGCATCAGGGCCTTCGAAGACATCCCAGCTTTTGGAGGAGAGGCCGGACGTGTCGTGCCCATTTGCTTCGAGGATAGCGAGGGCGATGGGGTGGGGTTCCTCGCGAGGGCGTGAGCCTGCGCTATAGCCTTTGAAGCCCGGCATGGCCGAGGTCAGAACTTCGCCAATAATCGAGCGGGCGGAATTCCCGGTGCAAAGGATGAGTATGTTTCTAGGCTTCAAAGGTCTGGCCGCTCTGTGGTGACGCCAAGTTCCTGTGCCAGTGCGGCGCCGAATGCAAGCAAAGTCTGCCCCTGGACGAGCGGCGCCCTTGGTGAAAGGCTGGCCGCGCCGGTCTTAAGCAATTTCCGACGCCTTGTGTCTTTCATGACCGTGCCCCGGTTTTCGAGCGCAGATTTTGCTCTAAGCTAAACGCAATCCTTCTGAAGTCGACCGTATCGGAGATACCGAAATGAAGACACCCCAAACAGCTATCGCAGCGCTCATGACGGCCGCCGCCAGTGCGCTGATTTTTTCCACCCCCGCCAGTGCGCAGGAGACGACCGAGACCGTGCCAACCAATACTGAAGCCGAACCGATGCCAGCTGACGCAGAGGCCGCTGCCCAGACGGACCCTTATCTCTGGCTTGAAGAGGTCGAGGGCGAAGAGGCGCTGGCCTGGGTGAAGTCCCAGAATGAGCGGACGCTGGAAGATCTGCAAACCGGCGACATGTATGAGCGCTATTATGAGGACGCGTTGGACGTGCTGCAGTCCGATGAGCGCATTCCTTACGGCACGATCCGCGATGGCTGGGTGTATAATTTCTGGCAGGACGCCACCAATGTTCGCGGCCTCTGGCGCCGCACGCCGCTGGAAAGCTATGCGACCGAAAACCCGGACTGGGAAACGATTGTCGATTTCGACGAGCTGGCCGAGGAAGAGGGCAAGAACTGGGTCTATAAGGGCGCAAACTGTTTCAAGCCGGAAGACGGCGAGAAATGGCTGTGCATGGTCTCGTTGTCCGATGGTGGCAAGGATGCCGTGATCCAGCGCGAATTTGACCTTGAGACGAAGAGTTTCGTCGAAGGCGGCTTTGAAACGACAGAAGCGAAGCAAGGCGTTGCCTGGGTCGATTATGACACGCTGCTGATCGCCACCGACTGGGGCGAGGGCACTACGACAGCCTCTGGCTATCCCTACATCGTGAAGCGCTGGAAACGCGGCACGCCTCTGGAAGAGGCTATTGAAATTGCTCGCGGCGATGAAACCGACGTTGGTGTGTGGCCGATGGCGATGGAGCTTGAAGACGGCCGCATCCTGCAGGGCGCTGTCGAAGCCGATACCTTTTTTACCTCGACCTATTGGTGGCTGCCGGATGGCGAGACCGAACTGGTAAAATGGCCGATCCCGGCCAAATCGACACCGGAAGGCGTCTATCAGGGCAACTTCATGCTGTCGCTGCAGGAAGACTGGTCGCCAGCTGAAG
Source organism: Henriciella litoralis (assembly GCF_002088935.1). Classification (NCBI taxonomy): domain Bacteria; kingdom Pseudomonadati; phylum Pseudomonadota; class Alphaproteobacteria; order Hyphomonadales; family Hyphomonadaceae; genus Henriciella; species Henriciella litoralis. Next base: position 2,076,284 of record NZ_NCSS01000006.1, on the reverse strand, counting down.
GAGAGGACTTCAAATCAGGCGACCTCGTCGCGTTTGACGTCGATACCTTCCTTGAGACGCGGGAATTGCCACCCGTCAGCCTCGTCTTCAGCCCGGATGAGACACAGGCTGTAAACGGTGTCGCCATTGCGGATGGCGCCGCGCTTCTGTCGATCAACCAGAATGTCGTTGGCAAGGTTCTGAAGCTTGAGCCCGGCGAAGATGGCTGGACGACGAGCGAGATTGAACTGCCGGGCACGGGCCAGGCAGGTATCGCCTTCGCGGACAAGGATGCCGACACGGTGTTCCTCAATTATGAGGACTTCCTGACGCCGGACTCCCTGCTTCGCTATGATGTGGCGACGGGGGAAGTGTCTTCCCTGAAGAGCCTGCCGGAGAAATTCGACACCGAAGGCCTCGCCGTCGAGCAGCATTTTGCGACCTCGACCGATGGTACGAAGATCCCGTATTTCATCATCCATAAGGAAGACATGCCGCTCGACGGCACGACGCCGACGCTGCTTTACGGCTATGGCGGCTTCCAGGTCTCGATGAACCCGTCCTATTCGGCGGTTCGCGGACGTCTCTGGCTTGAACAGGGCGGCGCCTATGTGCTCGCGAACATTCGCGGCGGCGGTGAGTTCGGGCCGGAATGGCACCAGGCGGGCCTCAAGGGCAAACGCCAGATCATCTATGATGACTTCATCTCGGTTGGCGAAGACCTGATCGCGCGCGGCGTGACCTCGACCGATCATCTCGGCATTATGGGCGGCTCGAATGGTGGCTTGCTCATGGGTGTGATGCTGACGCAGCGCCCGGACCTCTGGGATGCGGTCGTTATTCAGGTGCCGCTGCTCGACATGCTGCGCTATCACCTGCTGCTGGCAGGCGCCTCATGGGTTGATGAGTATGGCGATCCAGACGTTCCGGAAGAGCGCGCCTTCCTCGAGACGATCTCGCCCTACAATAATTTCAACGCCGAGACCGAGTATCCAACCCCGTTCTTCGTGACATCGACCAAGGATGACCGGGTGCACCCCGGCCATGCGCGCAAGATGGCGAAACTGTTCGAGGAGGCCGGCAAGCCGTTCTTCTATTATGAGAATGTTGATGGCGGTCACTCAGCGGCAGCCAACCAGAAAGAGACCGCCCGCCGGTCTGCGCTGGAATACACCTATCTGCACCGCAAGCTGTTTGGTGACGGGGAGTAAAACCCCATTGCCTGGGCCGGGCACCTCCCCCGTTCGCGGGGGAGGACTGGCACGGGATCGATCTTCCAGATTTCCCCGACGCCAATCTTGACTTGGGGGCCTCTGGGGCGCCCCCTCGCTGCAAATAGTTCAGTGGAGGAACATCATGACAGACCTTAGCGGCAAGACGGCGATCATCACCGGTGCGGCGAGCGGCATTGGCTATGCGGGCGTCGAGGTTTTCATCGCGGCGGGCGCAAATGTCGTCGCGGGCGATTTGCAGGATGAGAAGGGTAAGGCGCTTGAGGCGCGCTTCGGCTCTGACCGGGTGCGCTATGTCCATTGCGATGTGACGAAGACCGCTGACCTGAAGACGCTTTTCGAGACCGCTGAAGAGGCGTTTGGCGGGGTCGATATCCTCTGGAACAATGCCGGTCATGGCGGTACGCCGAGCGGTGTCGAAGATCTGGATGAAGACGGCTTCGATACGACGATCGCGCTTCTGCTGAAGTCCTGCTTTGTCGGCACCAAGCTGGCTGTGCCGTATATGAAGAAGCGTGGCGGCGGCTCGGTGATCAACACCTCTTCGATCTCTGCCGTGTGCGCTGGCTATGCGCCGATTACCTATTCGGTTGCCAAGAAGGGCGTGGCGCATTTCTCCAAGCTCGCCGCCGCTGAGCTTTCAAAATACAAGATCCGCGTGAACGCGATCCTGCCGGGCTTTATCGCGACCTCGATCTTTGGCGCGTCGCTGGGTCTTTCGCGGGAGCAGGCCGATCAGATGGCTGCAATGGTTGAGCAGCAAGGCGGGCGAATGCAGCCGGCCGGGCGCACCGGGGTCGGGGCTGATATTGCGGAAATGGCGGCGTTTCTCGCGTCCGACAAATCCGGCTTTATCACGGGCGGCGAATTCCTCGTCGATGGCGGCATGACGGTCGGCCCGCGCCACAGCTGGGACGAGACCGATGGCGGTCCACTGCTTGATGCGCTGGGGATTTCCGTCGAGCAGGCCGAACAGATGCGGCTCGCCATGGAAGCGGAGAAAAACTAGGCGTCGCCTGAGCTGCCGCCTTTAACGATGCGAAGGGCCGGAATGGTTTCGACGGCCTTCAGCAGATCTTTCAGGGAGGTGGCATCGGCGACCTTCCTGTCCTTTTCGTCAAAAAGGGCGTAGCCATCGCCCGTCTTTCGGAGCGGAAATTTGCGCCAGTGCGCCTGCGTGCGGTAGAGCCAGACCTCTTCTGGCTCAGCGCCCGCTGCAGACCAGCCGGTCCAGACATGGTCAGCTGGTACGCTCCGCCATAGCTTATCGATCTCGTCGAGGTCTGTTTGGGAAAATGTCTTCATGAATGATCGCACAAGCCAGAATGATGCCGGTGAGTCTAGCCGCCCGCGTCTGTCTGGCAATGCCAAAGGCGCGATCTTCATGTTCCTGTCCGGGCTCGGCTTTACCTTTTACATCGTCCTGTCAAAGGAATTGTCGCGTGAGGTTCACCCGGTTTTTCTGGCCTTCTGGCGGTCGTTTTTTGCGTGCATGATCTCCGTGCCGGTGATCTTGCGTGTGGGCCTTTCCAAGATGAAGACGCGTCGCCCGGGATTGCTCCTGTTGCGGTCGATGTTCGGGACGCTGGGCTTTACGCTCGCGATTATCGCCGTGTCGGCAGACTTCAACCTGTCTTTCTCGCAATTCAATGCGATCAGCTTTTCGCGGTCACTGTTCGTGACGGTGCTCGCCGCGCTTGTCTTGCGTGAGACGGTGGGGGTTCACCGTTGGGGGGCGGTTGGCGTGGGATTTATCGGCGTGCTGATCATGGTTGTGCCCGGCATTTTCATGTTCTGGACACCGGGCACGGGCGAAGGCTTCACGTTTGATCTTGGGACAATGACGGCGATTGCGAGCGCCTTCTTCCTCGCCTTTGCGATTGTGCTGGTCAAATCGCTAAGTGCCGAACTGTCGGCGGTGGCGCTGCTCACCTATGCCAATCTTCTATCCTCGATCCTGCTCCTGCCATTCGCCATCTATTTCTGGTCGGATGCATCCATGGAAACCTGGGGCTGGATGCTGGCCATGGCGGGCGTCGGGTTTGTCGCACAGTTCTGCTACATCTCCGCGGTGAGCGTTGGGGACGCGTCCTTCATATCGCCGCTCGATTACCTCCGCCTGCCCATGGCGACTGTGGCAGATCTCATCATGATCGGCATGCTGCCCAGCATAAATGTCTGGATCGGCGCGGCGATCATCATCGTGTCGGCAGCGTACATCACCTGGCGAGATCGAAAGAAGCAGGCGCAGGTGGTCACCGTGCTCGACAAACGCCCCAAAACTTGACGTTGCTCCTCGCGGGCGAATGTGGTGTCTAAACGGTCTGGGCAGGCAGGGAGCGCAGGATGCGCCAGACACTCGATATCGGAGCGGTCATTCAGGATACGTTTTCCGTCATAGGGCGGAAGTTCAGCGACCTCGCAATTCTCGGCCTGATCTTTGTCGCGGTTCCGACTATAGTCATCGGCATGCTCGCCGCCCAGACGATCGAGCCGGTCGTGCAGTCCTCCGGCATGATCGCTTTCAATTTCTCGCCGGGCCTGTTCGTGGCGAACATCCTGATCGGTCTCCTGCCCTATATGCTGCAGGCGGCTGTTATCCATGTCACGGTCAAGGCCATGGGCCCCGGGAGGAGCGATGTCTCCGGCGCGATCAGTGTGGCACTTCGCTATTTCCTGCCGGTTCTCATCGTCTCGATCCTGCTCAGCATCGGCATCAGCATCGGTCTTCTCCTGCTGGTCATTCCCGGCCTGATCCTGATGACGATCTGGGCCGTGACCGTGCCCGCACTGGTGGTGGACGATGCCGGTATCTTCGGCTCGTTCGGCCGCAGCGCCAGCCTCACCGAAGGCAATCGCTGGCCAATCTTCGGCCTGTTCCTGCTGGCCTGGGTGGCGGTCATCGTGCTTGGGCTCATCCTCTCCGCGCTGACATTCGGCGCCCTCAGCACAGGGCTCACCCAGTCCAGTCTTGCGAGCTTCTCAATCGTCGGGGCCTTGATCGATGGCCTGATGGGGGCTGCCTTCGGCATCGTCGGGGCCGTCGGCAGCTGCGTGCTCTATCTTCACCTGCGCGAGATCGAGGACGGCACGAGCGCCGACGCAATCAGCGACGTCTTCAGCTAGGCGCGTTCTGCCCAGCGGGGGCCGGCTTGTGCACACTGACCTTGTGATGGGATGACGGGCTTCGTTGCCTCGCCCTGCATCCTGCAGCGGTTTGGAAAGGCTAAAAGACGCGCAGTGCGACGCGGCCTCTCGACAAGGCGCCGAATACCTTGTTGAGAGACTATTCCGGCTGACCGGTCCTATTCAGTCTTTCGTGGGGAAACATGGATCAGAAAAAAAGGCGAAACCGGTTTGATCTTTTGCGTCTTACCTTCGCAGTGGCTGTTTTCGTCAGCCATGTCATGGTGCTTCCGGGGTTTGGAGTTACGAAAGAAGCTGAAGACATCTCCTTCATATTCGGAGCGCTTTCGATACAGGGCTTTTTCATCATCTCCGGTGGACTGGTCTATGCGTCATATCTGAGAACGGAAAAGCTCTCGGAATACGCGTTGAAGCGTACGAGACGTCTTTATCCTGCCTATTCGGCCGTCATCTTCGCCACGGTCATTATCGCTCTGATCTTCGTTCCCGATGTCCGGCAGGATCTCGCCACGACCGGGAAGTACATTCTGGCCAATCTCGTCTTTCTGAACTTTCTGCAGCCGGATCTGCCGGGCGTGTTCCAGGACCATCGCTTCACGGCAACGAACGGTGCGCTGTGGACGGTCAAGGTCGAGGTCATGTACTATATGACCGTTCCGATCCTTGTCTGGATGATGGGCCTTTTCGGTAAATTCAGGCTTGTGCTTCTCGCGCTGATCTATGTCGCGGCTGAAACCTGGCGCATCGGCCTCACTCATTATGGCCATGAGACGGGCACCTATTTCCTGTACGAAATCAGCCGGCAATTGCCGGGGCAGATGAGCTTCTTCGTCTCCGGTATCGTGCTCTGGGAGTATCGCAACGTCGTCAAAAAGAAATGGCTGCCAATTGGTCTGATCGGGCTCGCGGCTCTGCTGGCGTCCTATCTGCCTTGGGGCGAACCCTTGCGCGCGGCTGGCTGGTGCGCGGTCATGGGTGCCATTGCATTCTCGCCAGGTCCCGAACTCGACGCAGCCAAGTATGGCGACTTCTCATATGGCATCTACGGGACGCACTTCCCGATCACCCAGACTGTCATCGCGATGGGTGTCTTTCAGTATTCGCTCTGGGCGGGGTATATTACGTGCGCGGTTGTCACCCTTTGCGTTGCCATTGCGCGCTGGAACCTGATCGAAAAGCACTTTCTGGACAGCAAGAACTGGTATCGCCAGCGTGAGGTCATTCACAAAGGCATGGCCTGAAGTCGTGAAGCCGGCACACGGATGTGCTGGCTTCATCTGTTCGAAAATACAGGAGTGGGCTGCGAGTCAGTTCCGGCTGAAGACGCGATATGGGCGAGCGTGGATCGCCTCACCGTTGGCCGGCCTAGTGGCCGCCGCCACCTTTTCCACCGTGGCCGCCATGGCCACCGCCACCGCCGCACTTGTTGCAGCCGCCGCCATGGCCACCTTTTTTGCCGCCTCCCTTGAAATTGCCGCGGAAGGCAAAGGCTGCCGTGGCCGATGAGAAGGCGCTGGCTGAGCTCGATGCGCTGGCATAGGCAAAGCCGCCGCCACCGCCATAATATCCGCCATCGACGCCATTGCCGACGCCGCCGTCAAAGCCGCCAATATCGATGCTGATGCCGCGGTCGACATAGATCGGACGTGGAGGTGGGGGTGGAGGCGCGTAACGAACCGGAGGCGGCACATGCGCCACGGCACCGCCGCAGCAGATGCCGCCGGTCGTGTAACGGTTTACGTAAGTCCGCGTCTGGGATTCGTCATAATAGCTGTGCGTGCCGCCTGAATAGCCAGCCTGATAGACGGCAGCGCCGCCATAGCTCGAGCTGCTGTGTTGCTGCGGAACCGGCGGACAGGACCAGGTGTCCGGACCGATTTCATAGCAACCCGGCTCTGGAGGGGCTGGCGCATGCGCCTGAAGGGGGGCGGGACCGTGATTATAGGTTCTGTCTGGATAGCCATCAGCGAAAGCGGGGCCAGCAAACAGAACGGATGTCGCCGCAAGCGCCATCAATGTGTAACGTTTTGACATGCAATTCGCCTCCTGAGCGAAATTCTTTGGTCCTTGCCTGCAATCGCAGCAAGTGCGGGGCCAATCACCAGTAAACGCCTCTGCGCGGCCAGATGCAAACGGGTTAACCTGAGGCGCGAATCCAGGCCCGCGATTGCACGTGCGGGGCCTGACTAGAAGTCGTAAGTGATGCCTTTGCGCTCCCAGTCACCAAAGCGGGTCGGCTCAATTTTGCGTGGGCCACCCGTTTCGGTCTCACGCTCGGCTTCAAGACGCTTTTCGTGGGCGAGTTGTTCGGCGCGGCGGCTTTCAGCCTCTTCAAGGGCGCGCTGAGCGGCTGGGGGGATGTCTTTTGTCATGATAATTCTGTCATGCTTGTGGTGCGTTCTTCCCACAAGCGTTAATGCTTTCCATATAATCGCCTGCGAAAGATTAAAACGAAGCCCCTCACTATCAAGGAGTGATATTCGTGGGAACGATGAAGACTTTCATTTTGCTGGCAGTCATGACCGCGCTTTTCATGGCGATCGGTTATCTGGTCGGCGGCGCCATCGGTATGGGGATCGCTTTTGTCATCGCGTTCGGGCTGAACGTTTTTTCCTGGTGGAATGCCGACAAGATCGTCCTTCGCATGCAGGGGGCCCGTGAGATTACCGCAGATGAGAAGTCGCCGGTCTACAGGACGTTTGCGAACGATACTCGCGCCCTGGCAGAGCATGCCGGCATGCCGCATCCGCGCATCTACATTATTGATACACCGCAGCCGAATGCCTTTGCGACGGGGCGCAACCCCAACAATGCCGCCGTGGCCGCAACAGCCGGACTGCTCAGCACGCTGACCCGCGAGGAAGTCTCCGGCGTGATGGCGCATGAGCTGGCGCACGTTCAGCACCGCGATACGTTGACCATGACAGTAACCGCGACCCTCGCCGGTGCGATCGGCATGCTGGCCAATTTCGCGCTGTTCTTTGGCAATCGTGAGCGCGGCGGGATTATTGGCGCGATTGCAATCATGATTTTCGCGCCGATGGCGGCAGGTCTCGTGCAGATGGCGATCAGCCGGTCGCGTGAATATGAAGCGGATCGGCGCGGCGCTGAGATTTGCGGCAATCCGTACTGGCTCGCCTCCGCGCTTGAGAAAATTGACCGGGGTGCCCGCGCGACGCTGAACCAGCGCGCCGAAGCCAGCCCCGCCATGGCGCATGTCTATATCATGAACCCGCTTGCCGGGCGCCAGGGTGACAAACTGTTTTCGACGCACCCGGCGACGGCCAATCGCATCGAGGCGCTGCGCAAGCTGGGTGAAGAAATGAATGTAGAGCCACCAGAACGCCTCTATCCTGAAACCGTCGGCACGCGTGGCCCGTGGGGATGAGTGGTGCAAGATCACGCCAGGCGGCGGCAGACCTCTTAATAGAAACGCTCGATAATCGCCGCACGCTGGATGAGGCGATGGCGACCTCTGAAATCTATGGCGGCCTGTCAGGCCCGGACCGCGGCTTTGCCCGCGCGATGGCGAGCGCGGCGCTGCGCCAGCTCGGCCGTATCGACAAGGGCCTTGCCCCGCTGCTGAACCGGCCGATTGAGACAGCGTCTCCGCCCGCCCGCGCTTTATTGCGCGTCGGCGCGGCGCAAAGCTGGCTGATGGAAACCCCGCCGCACGCGGTTGTCAGTGAAACGGTGGATGCTGCCAAGCAGTGGGCGCGAGGCAAGTCTGCGGCTGGATTTTTGAATGCGGTGCTGCGGAAGGTTGTCTCCAGCCGGGAGCGCTTCGATAGCATTCCGGCGACCAGCGTCTGGCCAGACTGGCTGACGGTTGCGATGATGACCAGCCTTGGCGTCGAGACCGCCACACGACTTGCAAAAGTGCAGATGACCGAGCCTGAGCTCGACCTGACCGCCCGTACGCCAGACGCCGCCGATGCACTGGCAGAGGCGATGGATGGCGAACGGATCGGGCAGGTTACGGTTCGGGTCGGCACAGGTGATATCAGCGCGCTTGAGGGCTTTGAGGCCGGAGACTGGTGGGTGCAGGACGCTGCAGCGGTCCTGCCGGCGCAGCTATTGGGCGTCGGTGCGTCGGACACTGTGTTTGATCTTTGTGCGGCGCCGGGCGGCAAAACCATGCAATTGGCGGCAACTGGCGCAAAAGTAACCGCGATTGACCGGTCTGCGGCCCGCCTCACACGCGTGACCGAGAACCTTGAACGCACCGGGCTGACTGAGAATGTTGAGGTGATCACCGGAAAAGTCGAGACCTGGACGCCTGAGACGCTGGCAGATCATGTCCTGCTCGACGCGCCGTGCTCCGCGCTCGGCACGCTTCGCCGTCACCCGGAAGGCGCCTGGATCAAGCAGCCGGACGATATTGCGCGCTTTCCTGATGTGCAAAAGCGTCTGTTGTCGAAAGCCGCTGAACTGGTGAAGCCGGGCGGGCTGATCGTCTATTGCGTCTGTACGCCGCTCAAATCCGAAGGCCTTGATGTCGTCGATGCGGTGCTTGCTGAGGGCAAGATTGAGCGCGAGCCGATTTCGGCCGATGAGGTTGGTGTGTTCGCGGATGGCCTCAGCGGGGATGGCGATCTTCTGACCCTGCCATCGGGGGAATTCGTGCACGACTCCTTCTTTATCTCCCGTCTGCGTCGGAAGGCCTGACGCGCTGAACCCCCTTGATTTGCACCGGCCATAAAAAAGCCCTGAGCAATTCATATACGGTTCAGCGGGACCTCTGGATAATGACTAGGTCCAATGTGCAAAGGAGCACCTCATGACGTCTGTAATGACACTCAAAGCGCCGAGCAGGATGATCGCTGGCGCATTCGCCGCGCTCACGCTGACCCTGGCTGGCTGTGCAGGTACGTATGGCGCGAACACCGTTAACTCGAACTCCGTCGGTTATGCATCGACCGTGAGGCAAGGCACGATCACGGCCGTCCGCGAAGTGACCATCCGGCCAGATAAATCAATTCTGGGCGCTGCGACCGGTGCGGTTCTCGGCGGGCTTGCCGGATCTGAGCTCGGCGGCGGCGACAAGGCGCAAACAGCTGGCGCAGTTGGCGGCGCGGTTCTCGGCGGGCTTGCCGGTAACGAACTTGGCAAAGGCGCGAATACACGTCGCGGCTTCGCCTACACGATCCGCTTTGATTCCGGCGAGGTCGCAGAAATCGTCCAGGGCGCGGATATCTATATGTATCCGGGCAATCGGGTGAATGTGACCTACAATGCCGACCGGGTTACCGTATCGCCAGCCCAGTACTAGACTGGCCTCAATGATTCCGAACGTCATGCAGCCGGTCTGCTGACATCCTCTGCCGCGAGCCTTGTGCTTGCGGCAGATTGGTTTTACGCAACAGGCATGCGTGACGTGCTTATTTCTCCTTCGATCCTGTCTGCAGATTTTGCGAAACTGGGCGAAGAAATCCGGGCGATTGACGAGGCTGGCGCCGACATGATCCATGTCGACGTCATGGACGGTCATTTCGTGCCCAATCTGACCTTTGGCCCACCTGTCATCGAAAAGCTGCGTCCGCACTCGAAGAAGCCTTTCGATGTGCATCTGATGATGTCGCCGGTTGATCCTTTTATCGAGGATTTTGCCAAGGCCGGCGCAGACATTTTGACCGTGCACCCGGAAGCGGGCCCACATATTCACCGGACGCTTCAGGCGATACGCGCGGCAGGTATGAAGCCCGGCGTGGCTATCAATCCGGGCACGCCAGCAGATGTGGTTGATCCGATTATCGACGATATCGACATGATCCTGGTGATGTCGGTCAATCCGGGATTTGGCGGGCAGAGCTTCATCGAGAGCCAGCTGCGCAAGATCGAGATGTTCCGTCGCAAGATCGACGAAACGGGCCGGGATATCATTCTCGAAGTGGATGGTGGCCTCAATCCTGCAACGGCCCCCAGAGCCATTGATGCTGGCGTGTCTGCGATCGTAGCGGGATCGGCAGTATTCAGGGGCGGTCCCGGTGAATATGCTGGGAACATTGCCGCACTTCGCGGTGGTGCCTCCAACTGAAGATCGAGTGTCAGGCACATTATGCCAGTCGACTACGCCAAATCGACACAACCGCCGCGTCGGACCCCCGAAGAGGATATGGAGCTTTGGGCGCGTCTCTCCGGCCGTAGCGGCGAAGAGGCCGAAGCCAGTCCGATCCATCGACTGAAAATTGCTGGCGCGACGCCGGACAAATTTGCTTTCTATCCAGCCGCCGCCGCGCCGCCCGATTTGATGCGGGGCGAAAGCCTTCTTCGCGATATCTGGCGCATCGGCGCCGACAAGATTGAGATGCTTGAAGGCCTTCCGCCCTGGACAGCTCCGCTGCCGTCTCGTCATTTTGCCGACCGCGTCCATCGGTTCGGCTGGCTTGCCGACGTGTTTGCCCAAGGCGAAGCGGGGGCTGAGCGCGCGCGTTTTCTTGTCGATGACTGGATCGCGAATTTCGGCCGGTTCAACGGGTTTGCCTGGCGGACAGGCTGCGCCGCAGACCGGGTGTGGAACTGGATGCTGTGCGGCGCGCCCCTGTTCGAACAGGGCAGCGAGCCGGAAATCCATAATCGTCTTGAATCGCTTGGGCGACAACTGCGCCACCTCGAAGCGATGAAGGATGACTGCTCGGATTTCACCGCGCGATGGAAGCTAATCTGCGTGATGGTGCTCGATAGCCTCTGTCTGAAAAACGGGGAGGGGTATGACGAAGCGCTTGAGCGGCTGGAGAATGAGTGCACGGCGCAGATCCTGCCGGATGGGGGCCATGCAACACGGGCGCCATCGCGGGGCCTCGGCGCCTTGCTTGATCTCTATGTGGTCCGCGACGCCATTGAGCGCTCTCATCGGCCAGTGCCCGGGTTTATCAGCTCATGGATCGGACGTCTGGGCGGGATGGTCGGATTTTTCCGCTGCGGTGATGGCGCAATGCCGGTCTTCAATGACAGCGATGAAAACCTGCCTGAAACCGTGACTGCAGCGCTCAAAAAGCTGGAAACGCCGACCCGGCGGTTCATGGTTGCGCCCAAGTCGGGCTTTCATAAGCTTGTGAAGGGCGGAACCTGCCTGATGCTGGATGCTGGACCCGCGCCGCAGGAGCCTTTCGGCGACGGCGCGCATGCCGGGGCGCTGGGGTTTGAGCTTCAGTCCGGTGCCTCGCGGATCGTGACATCGTGCGGGTTTAGCCCAGAGGTTGATATTGACTGGCGCGCTGCGGTGCGTCGGACCAGTGCGCATTCGACCTTGATCATTGCGGGCGAGGATTCCGCGCCGTTTCACAGGAATGAAGAAACGGGCCTGACCTTTCCTGACGGCCCGGATGGTATTTTCGCCAAACGGCTGGAAGAAGCAGATGAAATCTGGCTCGATGCCCAGCACGCTGGATACAAGCCGCCATTCGGACTGCTTCATCGCCGCCGGCTTTTCATGTCGGGAGATGGGCGGCGGTTGACCGGCGAGGATTCCCTCGCCCGGCCGGTCTCCCAAGGGCCGGCACCGCGCGGCGAAACCTTCAAGTTCGCCGTTAGGTTTCACTTGCACCCGACAGTTACGCCGGTCATGGGTGATAAATGCATCAAGCTGGAAACGGACACTGGCGAGCAGTGGAGGTTCAAAACCAGTCATCCGGGTGCAAAACTGGAAAAGACGGTATATTTGGGACGGGGCGTTATTGAGAAAAGCGCCCAAATCGTACTCAGTGGCCATGCGGATGCCGATAGCGACGGCACAAATCCGCCGAACTGTATCCGCTGGGCATTTTTGAAGGATGAGCCTGCTTGACGCCACGTGACGAAGCCCGCCGGGCCATGGCGATTACGCTTGGCTTTGATACGATCGCTGCTGGCGTGGCGATGGCGATTGCCATTTCCGGTCGCTGGCTCGCGACCGGTGGCGCGCCGCCTTATGCGCTCTGGTCCGGCTTTGTCGCGACCGGGTTGTTCACCAGCGTCGCTTTCCTCGCCTTCTTCCTTCTCCAGGTCCACAAGCAGGTCTGGCGCCATGCTGGCTGGGCGGACGCCGTCAAAATCGTGCAGGCTGTGATGCTGGCGACCCTGATGTTTCTGCCGGTCATGTTTCTGTGGAACAGGCTGGTGGGCTTTCCCCGGTCATCGCTGTTACTGGCCGACATTCTGTGGATGGCCATCATCTTTGCCGGCCGCATGGTCGCGCTTGGGCGGTCTACCCGCCGGCCGCTGCAGATCTTTTTCTCCCGCACGCGGCCCGATGCCCCGATGTCGCTGCTGATAGCGAAGGCCACCGAAGCGCCTTTGATTCTCAAAACACTCAATCAGGATGATGAAGGCGCCAAGGTTCGCATTCTTGGCCTGCTGGAACCGGATGGCGCTGAATTCGGCCGTGCCATCCGCGGCGTGCCGGTAATGGGCGGACTTGAAGACCTGGGCAAGGTCCTTGATCTGCTGACGCTTCGCTATGGCAAGACCCCGCTTGTCGCGGTGTCTGGCGCAGCGCGCGAGCGTCAATATATGGTGCAGATCCTCGAAGAGGCGGCGAACCGCAAGACCGAAGTCATGACGCTGGATGCCGGCAATGACGGCAGCGGGATGATGCCGGTGCGCCCTGCGGATTTGCTCAAGCGCCGCGAGCGGGTGCTGGATGATGCGCCCGTTGCACGACTGATCGAGGGCTCGCGGGTTTTCGTGACCGGCGGTGGTGGCACAATCGGGTCAGAGCTGGCGCGCCAGTGCGCCGCGATGAATCCAGGGTCGCTCACGCTTTTCGATTCCTCCGAGTATAACCTCTACGAGGCTGATCTGTCGCTCCGGGCAGATTTTCCCAATGTCCGGATCCGCTCTGAACTTGGTGATGTTCGTGACGAACTTCGGGTTAGGCGGGCGATTGAAGAAATCCGGCCCGACGTCATCATTCACGCCGCTGCGCTCAAACATGTGCCCCTGATGGAGCACAATGTCTGCGAAGCGATCCTGACAAATGTCGGGGGTGCGCTGAAGACCGCGAAGGCAGCCATTGCGACAGATGTCGAGAAGCTGGTTTTTGTATCGACAGACAAGGCCGTTAATCCCGACAATGTGATGGGCGCCACAAAGCGTCTCGCTGAACTGGCAATGACGCATCAGGCGCATGGGTCCAATCTTGCTGTCTCCATGGTCCGTTTCGGCAATGTGCTTGGCTCATCGGGCTCGGTCGTGCCGCTGTTCGAGCGTCAGATCGCGAAGGGCGGACCGGTGACGCTGACGCATGCTGATGTGACGCGCTACTTTATGACGGTCGAAGAAGCCTCGGCGCTGGTCCTGCAATCGGCAACGCACAATGGCGCGCCGAGCACGGCCTCCCTTTATGTGCTCGACATGGGCGAGCCCGTGCGCATCAAGTCCCTGGCTGAGGCGATGATCCGCCTCAAGGGGCTGGTGCCGGGCCGGGACATCGAGATCCGCACAACCGGCTTGAGGGCGGGGGAGAAGATGCACGAAATGCTGACTTACAACCATGAAGAAGTTCACTCGATCGGCATTGAGGGCATTTACAAGGTGGCGTCCAAACAGATCGTCGCGAATGATTTTTCCGAGAAGATCACCGAACTGCTGGATCACGCGCAGAACCGGCGGCGTGAGGAAGCCATCAAGGTATTGTCGCAGCTTGTTCCGGAGTACCGCCCGCGTCACGTGCCAGACTGAAACAGCCTGTCTGGTTGACCTGATCGGGCGCCGTGGTACGGCAATCAGAACCCGTCACACTATCTAGAAAGTCGAGCCCTGCATGTCCGAGCGTTTCAAGGTCCGCCGCGCCCTTTTGTCTGTATCCGACAAGGATGGACTGGCCGAGTTTGCACAGAGGCTCGCCTCGCATGGCGTCGAACTGGTTTCCACCGGCGGCTCTGCCCGCACACTCAAAGAGGCGGGCCTTGAGGTTCGCGACGTGGCTGACCTCACAGGTTATCCGGAAATGATGGATGGCCGCGTGAAGACGCTGCACCCGGCTGTGCATGGTGGCCTGCTGTTCCGGCGCGACATCGAAAGCCATCGCAAGGACGCTGAACGCCACGACATTCTTCCGATCGATCTGGTCTACATCAATCTCTACCCGTTCGAGGCCACAGTTGCGTCGGGCGCAGACTTCGAGACCTGTATCGAGAATATCGACATTGGCGGCCCCGCCATGTTGCGCGCGGCGGCGAAGAATGGCGACTCAGTGGCTGTCTGTACCGATGCCGGTGATATAGGCCAGGCCCTTGCAGAGATGGACCAGCATGAAGGTGAGGTTTCCCGAAAACTGAGCCGTCAGCTTGCGGCAAAGACCTATGCGCGCACAGCCGCCTATGATGCGGCCATATCGGGCTGGTACGCCGAACAGCTGGAAGAAACCACGCCGGACTGGGCCGGGTTTGGCGGACGGCTGGCCCAAAGCCTCCGCTATGGCGAGAACCCGCATCAGTCTGCAGCCTTCTATACGACCGGCTCGAAGCGGCCAGGTGTCGCCAATGCGCGCCAGGTGCAGGGCAAGGAACTGTCCTACAACAACATCAATGACACCGATGCCGCGTTTGAACTGATCGGTGAGCTGGGCGAGGAGACGCCGGCCGTCGCGATCATCAAGCACGCCAATCCGTGCGGCGTTGCGATGGGCGACAGTCCGATCGAAGCCTACAGGGCGGCGCTTGAGTGCGACTCCACATCGGCATTTGGCGGCATCGTTGCGCTCAACCGCTTGCTCGATGAGGAAACAGCCGAAGAGATCACGAAGATCTTCACCGAAGTTGTTATCGCGCCGGGCGCTGATGAAGGCGCAATGGCAGTGTTTGCAAAGAAGAAGAACCTTCGACTTCTGCTGACAAATGGCATTCCTGACCCGACCACGCCGGGGCGTGTGCTGAAATCTGTCGCTGGAGGCCTTCTGGTGCAGGACCGGGACTTTGGACGCGTCTCAGAGGACGATTTGCGCGTTGTGACGGAGAAGGCCCCGACCGAGCAGGAGCTGAAAGACCTGATTTTTGCCTGGCGCGTGGCCAAGCATGTGAAGTCGAACACGATCGTCTATGCCAAGGATCAGGCGACAGTCGGCATCGGCGCAGGCCAGATGAGCCGGATCGATTCTGCGCGAATTGCTGCACGCAAGGCTGAAGATGCGGCCGAAGTTGCTGGCTGGGACGAGCCGAAGACGAAGGGATGCGTTGCCGCGTCCGACGCGTTCTTCCCGTTTGCGGACGGTTTGCTGCAGGCGGCGTCTGCTGGCGCAACGGCGGTGATCCAGCCGGGCGGGTCAATTCGCGATGACGAAGTCATCAAGGCGGCCGATGAGGCGGGCATCGCCATGGTGTTCACCGGCATGCGCCATTTCCGGCACTAAACCCTCATGACTGCGACGTCGTCTTCTCCGTTTGATGCCCAAAATCAGCATGTGCTGATGGTGCGTGTCTATTATGAGGACACCGACTTCACGGGCATGGTCTACCACGCCAATTATCTGCGCTTCTTTGAGCGGGGCCGGTCTGAATTCCTGCGCGATGCGGGCGTTTCGCACACCTCGCTTCTTGATCGTGAGGACCCAGCGGCTTTCACGCTGACCAATGTGAATGTGGACTATCGCCGCGCCGCCAGGATCGATGACCAACTTGTCATCAGGTCCCGCTATGTGGGCACCAAGGGCGCTCGCGTTATTTTTGAACAGGCCGCTCTGCGAGATGGAGATATCATTGCCGAAGCGCAGGTTACCGCGGTGATGATCCATGCGGACGGGCGCCCGCGACGTCCAATCCCCGAAGTTGTCGAGCAACTGAAGGGTTTTGTCTTCAAGCCGCACGCCGAGTGACCCCATTATACGTCTGGCTGACGAAGCCTTAACCAAAACAGATCAACGGTTCCGCGCTGCGAAGAACGCGGCTTGCGTCAAGTTTCCGCCTGATTTCCATAGGATATGGGGACAGCGTGACCGACGTGGGCCCTTTTTGGCTTGCGAAACCCTGCAGCGACGGCTGCTGAGACTTAGAGGAATTTCATGGAAAGCGAAGCACTCTCTCCGGCGGCCACTGAAAGCGGCTTTTCCCTTCTAGGGCTTCTTCTTGAGGCCGATCTGGTCGTGAAGCTGGTCCTTATCGTGCTCTTTATTGCGAGCCTTTGGTCCTGGTCGGTGATTATTGAAAAGCTGTTCTCCGTCAGCAGCGCACGCAAGAAAGCCAAGGCATTTGAAGACGCGTTCTGGGCCGGACGGTCCGACGAGCTTGATGGGCGCCCGGGCGCCGGCAGCAGTGATGCGGCCTCTCGCCTGTTTGCGTCAATTTCCCGTGAATGGAACGAGTCGCGGCGCCTGCCGGCCGGACAGTCCCCCACGATCCTGGTTGATCGCGCCGAACGATCCCTGCGCGCCGGGGTCGACCGCGAAGTCGGCCGGGTCAGCAAGGGGCTCGGTGTTCTGGCGACCATCGGGTCATCGTCACCCTTTATTGGTCTTTTCGGGACGGTGTGGGGCATCATGAATGCCTTCATCAACATTTCCGAAAAGCAGGATACCAGCCTGACCAACGTCGCAGGCCCGATTGCCGAAGCACTGTTTGCGACCGGCCTTGGCCTGATTGCGGCGATCCCGGCGGTCATCTTCTATAACAAGTTTACCGGCGACCTGAACCAGTTCGCAGACCGTCTCGACACGTTCTCGCAAGACTTGCTGGTGCGCCTCTCGCGCCGCGCAACCGAGCCGAGGGCATAGGTCATGGCAGGTGGTTGGGCAGCTGGACCTTCAGGTCGAGGACGCGGACGCCGCAGCCTCGCGGCTGAAATTAACGTAACGCCATTTGTCGATGTCATGCTCGTTCTGCTAATCGTGTTCATGATCACCGCGCCGCTTTTGACGACCGGCGTTGAGGTTTCGCTACCGAAAGCGTCGGCGGACAATCTGAGCGCGCCGCAATCGCAGCCCTTGTCTGTGTCGCTGGATGTGAGCGGAAAAATCTACATTCAGGAGACGGAAGTTGCGCCAGATGAGCTGGTGTCGACGCTCTATGCAATCGCTGGCGAAGGCTATGAAGAGCGCATCTATCTGCGGGCTGATGAGGGCGTGAATTACGGTCAGGTGATGGGCGTGATGACGCGCATGCAGCGCGCTGGCTATCGCAATATTGCGCTCGTCACAGATTCGCAGACAGAAGGACAGCAATAGGCCCATGATTCGCGGCGCTCCAGCCTCCATTCTGCTTCACGCTGCTGTGATCGGCGCGGGCTATATCGTCTGGCCCTATGTCGGCACGACGGTCGTGGATAGCGAGTTCGTGGTCGTGCCTGTCGAGCTGGTCGATGTTGGTGAGATGACGAATGTCGCGCCGATTGTGACGCCTCAAGCTGTCGAAGAGCCAGAGGAAGAGCCGGTTCCGGAGGAACCAGAAGAGCCGGAAGAAGAGCTTCCGGTCGAGGATGAACCGGACGAGCGGGATATTCCCGAAGACGATATCGAAACAGCAACCGAGGCCCCGCCCCCGGAGCAGGAAGACGACGTGATTCCGGAGCTCGATAAGGAAGCGCCGAAGGAAGAAGAAAAGCCGAAGCCCGAAGACCCGAAGCCCGAGCAGCCCAAGACTCCTAATCCCAAGCCCAAGTCGAATCCGCTGGACGACTTCCTGAAGTCCAATGAGTCCACTTTTGATAGCGAACGCGAAACCAAGAAGCGGACCCAGCAAGCGCGATCTGACCGGAAGAAGCCGGATGAGGCGTCAGATGCGCAGGAAACCCGCAAGGGTGCAGGCGAGCGAACGGCGAATACGGTTCGCATCGAGCAATTGCTGTTCAACCAGATCGTTCCGTGCTGGGGCAATGTGCTCGACCTGCCAGAGCCTGAGCGTCTGAATGTCAGCCTGAAGGCAAAACTGGACGCAGAAGGCAATCTGATCACGGTGCAGCTGGTTCAGCCGAGCCGGCGCCCGATCGGGGACCGCGCCATGGGTGTCGCGATTGATCGCGCGCTATTGGCCGTGCGCAAGTGCGAACCTTTCCGCCTGCCGCGCGATGATTACGACCTTTGGAAAGAAACAAACATCAATCTGGGTCCGAGATTTTCGGGCAGATAGTTCTAGACGAGGCGAGGAGCCAAATATGCTGAAATCGATTGCCACTGCCCTGGTCGGTGCATTCGTGTTGATGGTGCAGGCTGCGCACGCGCAGATCACCGTCAACATCTCTGAAGGCACGCTGAAGCCAACCCCCATCGCGATCCCGGTCTTCGAAGCGGTTGGCGGTGACCGGCAGCTTGCTGCAGACATAACTGCCGTCGTTCAGAACGATCTTCTGTCGACCGGCCTGTTCACGATCACGCCGCAAAGCGCCTATATTCAGCGCGATCTTTCGATCAATACCCAACCGCGCTTTGCCGACTGGAAGATTATCCAGACCGACGCGCTGGTCGTTGGCGAAGTGGACCGGGTGACGGTCGAGGGTGTCGAGTTCATTCGCGCTTCAGTGCGGCTTTGGGATGTGTATGGCGAGCAGGTGATGCGCCTGGAAGGCCAAGCCGGTCGCCGCTTTACAGCAAAGCCTGAAGACTGGCGCCGCATTGCGCACAAGATCGCGGATACGATCTATACGCGCCTCACCGGTGAAGACCCATATTTCGACTCGCGCATTGTCTATATCGCTGAATCCGGACCCAAGGACGCGCGGACCAAGCGCCTGGCCATCATGGATTCCGATGGCGCGAACGTGAAATATCTGACGTCCGGCACATTCACGGTGCTGACGCCGCGCTTTTCCCCGTCGAACCAGAAGATCACCTACATGTCGTATGAGAACAACCGGCCACGGGTGTACCTCTTCGACATTGAGAATGGTCGCCAGGAAGTGCTCGGCAATTTCAGCAATATGACCTTCGCGCCGCGCTTCACGAAAGACGGCCAGTCTGTCTTGCTGACGCAGGCCAATGGCGGCAATTCGGATATCTATATGAGGGATCTGGTCACCCAGCAGACCCGGCGCCTGACCGATCACCCCGCGATCGATACATCGCCGTCCATGTCGCCCGATGGGCGTCAGATCGTCTTCAACTCTGACCGCGGCGGCAGTCCGCAGCTCTACATCATGAACACCGATGGCTCCTCGCTGACCTGTCCGTCGGGTGGACGCGATACAGCCTGCCGGATCACGTTCGGTTCGGGCCGGTATTCGACGCCCGTCTGGAGCCCGCGCGGTGACCTGATCGCTTTCACGAAACAGTCGCGTGGCCGGTTCAGCATTGGCGTGATTGGCACCGATGGGAAAGGCGAACGTATCCTGACAGAATCCTATCTGGATGAAGGCCCGGAATGGTCGCCGAATGGCCGTGTTATCACCTTCTTCCGCGAGAGCTCACCCGGTGCGAGCCCACAGCTCTGGTCGGTCGACCTGACCGGTCGGAATCTAAGGCAGATCCCGACGCCAACATCGGCGTCTGATCCGGCATGGTCTCCGCTCCTGAATTAAAATCACAATAAAAACAGCATTTTCAGGACCGCGGTCGACTCCCGTCAAAAAGATTCGGAACGATTCGCAGGCCACGATGTTGACAAAATCAAGGTTTAAAGCGTCGGCCAAGCGGCCATAGCAAGGAGTTATCAATGCGTCGTACTGTCCTAGCCACAGCGTCTATCGCCCTTCTCTTCGGGGCAGCAGCCTGTGCATCCAAACCAAAAGCTCCACCGCAGAGCGCGGCCCCTGTTGAAGTCGTCGACACGGCGCCTCGCGAACCGGTTCGTGAAACAGTTGAGCAACCAGAGCGCGTTTACACTGCCGGTCCAACGGCAGGCTCGATCGAAGACTTCAAGGTCAACGTTGGTGACCGCGTCTACTTCGATCTCGACCAGTACCGTATCGATGCCGACGATCAGGAAATCCTGCAGCGTCAGGCCGCATGGCTTCAGCAATATCCGAACGTGAACATCCTCGTCGCCGGCAATTGCGACGAGCGCGGCACGCGGGAATATAACCTTGCGCTTGGCGAACGCCGCGCGTCGGTTGTGAAAGACTATCTCGTTTCGCTGGGCATCAGCCCATCGCGCATCGAAACAGTTTCGTATGGCAAGGAGCGTCCAATCGCGGTCGAGTCAAACGAGGCAGCCTGGGCCCTTAACCGTAACGGTTTCACCCAGATCATGGGCGGCGCAACCAGCTAGGTTGATACGCTCCTGCAATGATTTGAGCCGGGCGCCATATTTTGGCCCCGGCTTTTTCGTATACACAGACTGGAACGATTACGATCTTGTGGAGTAAGTCTTACATGAACCGACTGGTCCCGGGCTTTGCCCTTCTTGCTTTCAGCTTGATTGCCACGCCGATGGCGCAGTCCCAGCAACGCGCGCCCGTCACGCGGGGCGTTACAAGTTCGGACGTCGCCAGCACGCTCACCGAGGTCAGGCAGCAAAATGCCCGGATGAATGTCGATCTAGGTCGGCTCGAAGAGCAGATCGCGCAATTGAACGGCAAGGTCGAAACGCTGCAGTTCCTGCTGTCAGAATCACGTGACGAGGCCGAGCGGCTGCAAGCCGATGACGCGCAGATCGGCGAAGAGCTCTCCAGCCTCTCGGACGAAAATGCCGAGCTTAAGTCGCGGGTCGCCGGGCTAGAAAGTGATATCGACCGGATCATGCAGGCCCTGTCTGGCAGCGATGTTTCGATTGACCTGCCAGAAGAGACCGAAGCGGATGACACGCCTGCGCTTCGCGAGAGAACGTCCTCATCTTCGTCCTCGTCGTCAGGCCGCCGTATTGTGTCGAGTGCATCGAGCGCCGAGGCAGACGGCAATCCGGACTATCAGGGCTCGCTCGGCACACTTCGGGCCAGCAATTTGCCGGGCGAAGCCGGCCCCCTCTTTGCGGCGGCGAAATCTCGCCTTCTGCAATTTGATTATGCCGGCGCCGAAGATGCGTTCCGCGAATTTCTTGACCGCTTCGCCGATGACCCACAGGCCGGAGAGGCACAGTACTGGCTGGCTGAGACGCTGTTCCAGCAGGAAGCCTATGATGCCTCCGGTGAAGCCTATACCCAGATGCTGCGCGAATATCCGGACAATGCGCGCGCGCCTGACGCGCTTGTAAAACTGTCGCGCTCAATGCGCCTGATCGGTGAGACCGAGAAAGCGTGCAACGCGCTCGATATCCTGCCGCAGCAATATCCGAACGCTTCCGGCGTCACGAAAAACCTCGCTTCCCTCGAACGCAGCCGGGCAGGTTGCGACAGCTAATCGAGCATATTCCTGAACTGATCGACGATATGGCGACCGGGTCTGATGGCCCTGTCGCCATTGCCGTTTCAGGTGGCAGCGACTCGCTGGGGCTGATGCTGCTGGCGCATCGCTGGGCGAGCGCGCGTTCCAGAAAACTCGTCGTGCTGACGGTGGATCATCGGATGCGGGCTGAGTCGGCAGCAGAGGCGGATCATGTCTGCAAGCTGGCTAATGAGTTGGGGCTTGAGGCGCGGCTGCTCGCCTGTGCTGTACCGCCAACGAGCCAGAGCGAGGCCCGCCAGGCCCGCCATCGACTGCTTGCGACCGCCGCACGGGAGGCAGGCGCCGGGCTTTTATTCATCGGGCATACGCGGTCCGATGTTGAGGAAACCTTCCTGATGCGGCTGCGCCGTGGCTCAAGCCTCACGCGCGCCGCAGCCCCTTCGCCTCTGTCGGTCTCGCCCGTCTGGCCGGAGGGTCGGGGGCTGACCCTTGCGCGGCCCTTGCTGGGCCATCGCCGGAGCGAGATTCAAAGCTGGCTGACAGAGAACAAGATCGTCTGGTTCACCGATCCTTCGAATGACAGCGTGTCGTACGAGCGTGGTCGGGTCCGGCGCGACCTTCGCAGCCTGACTTCGAGGCACGCCCTGGCAAATATTATCGATGATGCGGCAGTGCTACGCGCGCTTGAGGATCGAAAGCTCGCGGATGATATTCGCCGGCACGTTGCAGTTGATGCGGCTGGGCTTGTTCAGATCCAGTCGATGCCGGAACGACAATCTTCAGTATTGCGGCTTGTTTCGACGGTCGTCCTTGCCGCGTCAGGCGGCGATACGCCCGTCGAACAGTCAAAGCTCGTGGCCGCCTTGGCAGAATTTGACGCCATGGCCACGGGGCACCGCTTCACGCTCGGCGGGGCCTGGCTTCAGAAGACGAGCGGCGGACTACTGATTGGACGCGACCCGGGCGCGGTTCAGGCGCGCTGGTCTGATGGCCTGTGGGATGGCCGCTATGTCATGGAGGACGGAACAGGCCTTCCGCCGGACACGGCGCCCTATCTCGTGCGACATGCCGTTCCGACAGAGGGCAATTGGCGAGAGGTCATTTCCGGGCGCCTGCATCATCTGGCGGCAATGCTTGAACGAAGCGCCAAAATGCAGAGCGCCCTTCAGGCCTGAAACTTACCAGACGCCGCGGCGAAGGCCCGTCCAGACATATCCGCCAAGCGTTGGCGCGAACCATTGGCGTGATGGCAAGTTGACCTTTGTCGGCGCGAGCTTGCCATTGAGCGCGTCGTCCATCGCCTTGATGACGATGTCGCGGCTGCCGGCGGCCATGCGCCACAGATAGGTATGGAAATTGTCCTCAGGCGCGACTTCGACTTTCGACTGGTAGAGGATCTCGCCTGTGTCAACGCCTTCATCGATGAGGTGGACAGTTGCGCCGAAATTCTCCGGTTCGCCATTGGCGAGCGCAAAATAGCCGCCAAACATGCCACGATAGGCCGGGTTGATGCCGGAATGATAATTGATGAAAGGCGCATCGACACTGTTCAGCGTTTTCTTGCCGATCATTCGGGTCGAGACGACGAAGACGGCGCGCGGCGAGAACTTTGCCAGCAGGTGGCGACAGATATCCGAATTGACGGACGGGACATTGTGAATTTCAGTGCCATCGGCCGGTTCGGGGCGAAGCTCTTCACGTGCCACAATGCCTTCGATGATGCCATGTGTGCCGCGTTTTGTAAGTTTGATCGGAAGGCGCGCGGCCTGCATGCTCGCGACTTTCAGCGGGCCCAGCATCTTGCGGCGGCGTTTCCACAGAACCTCGGAAGATTCGCCTTCCTCAACGATCACAGGAAAGGCGCCGAAGCGTTCCTGCAGGGCGTTGATCATGATCCACGCATGCGGTCCGCCGGACGTCAGTGCGACGATTGGAAATGAATTTGCCATGTCATCCTCTCTCAAAACGGGTCAGTCGTCTTGAGCATTGCAAGGCTTAGGCTAGATGATTTGTTAACTATGTTGCCGCGCGTACGGCGTCGGCGACATCATTGACCGCTTGTTCCATATCTGACGCGTCTTCAGCCTCCGCCATGACGCGGATCAGGGGTTCTGTCCCGGATTTGCGGATGACGAGACGGCCGGACGCGCCGAGACGTTTTTCGACGGCTGAAATCGTTTCCATCACGTTCGCATCATCAAGCGGCGCGCCAGATGCGTAGCGCACATTCACCAGCTTTTGAGGGACAGGCTCAAACACGCGTGCGATCTGCGAGAGGGGTCGGTCGCTGTCGACCATGACGGCAAGCGTCTGCAACGCAGCGATGAGGCCATCACCGGTGGTCGCGTGATCTGAAAGAACGATATGGCCCGATTGTTCGCCGCCAAGATTGAAGCCGCCGTCGCGCATCCGCTCAACGACATAGCGATCACCGACCTTTGTGCGCTCGAGCGTCAGGTCGAGGGATTTGAGATAGTTTTCGAGGCCCAGATTGGACATGACCGTGGTCACGACGCCGTCGCGGGCCAGAAGGTCGGCCTTTTTCCAGTGAGTGGCGATCAGGCCAATGAGCTGGTCACCGTCGATCTCTTCGCCGGTTTCATCGACCAGAATGCAGCGATCCGCATCACCGTCGAGTGCAATGCCGATATCGGCGCGGTACTTTTTGACCGCTTCGCGCAAGGCGAGCGTGTCTGTGCTGCCGACCTCGTGGTTGATATTGAACCCGTCTGGTGAGACGCCGATCGGGAAGACTTCTGCGCCGAGCTCATAAAGGGCAGCGGGTGCCACCTTGTAGGCTGCCCCGTTTGCGCAATCGATACAGACGCGAACGCCGGAAAGGCGCATGCCACGTGGGAATGTGGCTTTGACGATCTCGACATAACGCGCCTGCGCATCATCGACCCGGCGCGTCCGGCCAAGCTCCGCGGGGCTGGCGAGTTTGTCATCCAGCGCGCGGTCCATACGGCTTTCGATCTCAAGCTCGATATCGTCCGACAGTTTGAAGCCGTCAGGCCCGAACAGCTTCAGTCCGTTATCCTCAAACGCATTATGGCTGGCGGAGATCATGACGCCGAGATCGGCGCGGAGCGAACGGGTCATCATGGCGACGCCCGGCGTTGGCAGGGGGCCGAACAGGGTCACATCCATCCCGACTGATGTGAAACCGGCGACCAGGGCCGGCTCAATCATATAGCCCGACAGACGCGTGTCCTTGCCGATGACGACCGAATGTCGCCGCGAGCCGCCGCGTCTGAAATACTTCCCGGCAGCCATGCCGAGCCGCATCGCAATTTCGGGGGTCATGGGCGGTGTGTTCGCGGTGCCACGAATACCATCGGTGCCAAAATATTTGCGCGACATTCAGTGTCTCTCCCAGGGCATCAGAGCGGGATGCCATACTTCACATATGGCTGCCAAGGTTAGCAGCGCTTCCAGACTGGCTTACAATAAGAGGGCAATCAAACCCTTAATCCGGGGCGAAAATGCAGCTAAATTCGGGGTTTACCATGCCAGATGCACTGTGTTCGGGGCGTGCCTGTCATATTCCGCAATCCTATTTGCAATGACGTAATGCATTTGTGTTTCCTAGAGGCTGGAATCGAAGAGCGAATAAAGTGAGACGTCACCCATGTGCGGAATTATCGGAATTCTCGGAAGCGAACCCGCAGCCCCGCGAATTATCGAGGCGCTGAAGCGTCTTGAGTA
This sequence comes from Henriciella litoralis, assembly GCF_002088935.1. Lineage (NCBI taxonomy): Bacteria > Pseudomonadati > Pseudomonadota > Alphaproteobacteria > Hyphomonadales > Hyphomonadaceae > Henriciella > Henriciella litoralis. The sequence continues at coordinate 2,051,057 of NZ_NCSS01000006.1, read as the reverse complement.
TCGCGGTTATGACAGCGCGGGCATCGCAACACTCGATGCTGACGGCGCGATGCAACGCCGCCGGGCGCCGGGCAAGCTGAAGAACCTTGATGAGGCACTGGCGTCAGACCCGGTCACGGGCGATCAGGGCATCGGCCATACCAGATGGGCCACCCACGGCTTGCCGACGCAAGCCAATGCGCACCCGCATGTGTCCGGCCCTGTGGCCGTGGTTCACAACGGGATCATCGAAAACTTCCGTGAGCTTCGCCACGAGCTGGAAGCCAAGGGCCATACCTTCCAGACAGAAACCGACACTGAAACGATCGCGCACCTGATTGCGGCGAACATGAAGTCGGGGATGAGTGAAATCGAAGCCGTGCAGGCGGGCCTTGGCCGACTGGAAGGCGCATTCGCGCTGGCATTTCTCTTCGAGGGTCGCCCGGACATGCTGATCGGCGCGCGGAAAGGTTCGCCATTGGCCATCGGGATCGGCGAAGGAGAGATGTTCCTCGGGTCTGATGCACTGGCAGTTGCGCCTTTCACCAACCGGGTCGTCTATCTCGAAGAGGGCGACTGGTGCGTCCTCAGCCGCGAGAGCTACCGGATCTTTGATAAGAAGAATGCCGAAGTGACGCGCCCGGTCACGCTGGTGCAGGGCGCCGGCGCTGCCGTGGAGAAGGGCAATTATCGCCACTTCATGCAGAAGGAAATCTTCGAGCAGCCTGACTCAACAGCTCGCACGATCGGCGCTTATGTGAACGTGCTGAAGCAGACGGTGGAGCTGCCGGGCGAGGGCGCAGCTGCGATTGACTGGTCGGAGATCACGAGCCTGCAAATGATTGCCTGCGGCACGGCGCACTATGCGACGCGTGTGGCAGAATACTGGTTTGAGCAGGTGGCGGGTCTGCCGGTTAAAACAGATATCGCGTCTGAATTCCGGTATCGTGAGCCAGCCTTGCCGAAGACAGGCGGCCTGGCGCTGTTCGTCAGCCAGTCTGGCGAAACCGCTGATACGCTGGCGGCGCTTCGATATTGTAAGGAAAAAGGCCTGAAGACGGCGGCCGTCGTCAATGTGCCGACCTCCTCGATCGCGCGTGAGGCTGACCTTGTCCTGCCGACCTTGGCCGGCCCTGAGATTGGCGTTGCCTCGACCAAGGCATTTACGGCGCAGCTATCGGCATTGGCCGCCGTCGCGATTGCGGCAGGGCGGGCGCGCGGGACCATGTCTCGCGATGCCGAAATTCGTCTGTCACGCGCCCTGACGGAGCTGCCGCGTCTGATCTCGACGACGCTTCTTCTCGACGAGTCCATTGCCCGGCTCGCGCGCGATATCGCGAAGGCGACAGACGTCATCTATCTGGGGCGCGGTGTGCATTATCCGATCGCCCTTGAAGGCGCGCTGAAGCTGAAGGAGATCAGTTATATTCACGCCGAGGGGTATGCATCAGGCGAGCTGAAGCATGGGCCTATCGCCTTGATTGATGAAGAAACGCCGGTTGTCTTCGTGGCGCCATTTGACGGGCTGTTTGATAAGTCGCTTTCAAATCTGCAGGAAGTTGCCGCTCGCCGGGGTGAGGTCATCCTGATTTCCGATGCGGCGGGTATTCGTGCCGCGGCGGATGCGCCAGCCCACCGGATTGAATTGCCCGATTGTGACCCCTTCATAGCGCCGATCCTTTATTCGGTGCCGGTGCAACTGCTGGCCTATCATGTGGCGGTCGAGAAAGGCACCGACGTCGATCAACCGCGAAATCTCGCGAAATCCGTGACCGTCGAATAAATACCGATACAGGCGATCCGAAATGAGAAAAGCCCCGCCAGCGATGCGCTGTGCGGGGCTTTTTATTGATCGGGGTCATGGCCGCAGCTGCGGTTAGATGACCATGCCGCTCGTTAGCAGGACCAGCCCGGTCATGCCGAGCGACAATGGGATGCTGATTAGCGCGGCGAAGATGCCCTGACGGGTTTCTAGGGAGGAAAAGCTCATTTTTTATATCCTTCAAGCTTCGGTGGCAGGCACGCTCGTCTGCCCCGTGATCAAGGATATAGCATCGACCTAAATTATAATCAATGAATAATTTGAAAAATATTCAGCATTCATTTTCGGGCGTTCGTTCAACCCCGCGCTGAAGCCCGGCAATCATGATGTCGAGGACGCCGTTCAGCTCGCGTTGCAGTTTGACGAGGGTGAGGCGGGAAAACAGCTGCGGGAAGCGATATTTCATCAATCCGGACTGAATCATCTCGGCGGTGTAATTACAGTCGGCAATCGGCGCGAAGACGCCTTGCTCGACCCCGTCCTCCAGGATCATGCAAAGGTAAATTCGCTCCTGGGCGAGGCCCTCATTCATGAAAAGCGGGCGTTCTTCCCCAAGCACTTCAGCGACTTCGAGGATCTTGGCTTCCCGTTTAATGGCGTCGTATGTCTGGCTTAACCCGTGATGGAATATCTTGCGCAGCCGGGCGGGCGGCGATTCGGATCCCCGGGCGATCTCCGAATATGTCTGATAGAGTTCAGCATTGAACTGGCGCGCCATCGCTTCGGCGATGTCGATCTTGGAACCGAAGAACCTGTAAATATTGCCGGCGGACATGCAGCAGTCCTTGGCAATCTCCGACATGGTTGTTTTGCCATAGCCGTAGTGTTTGATACGGTTCATGGCCGCTTCCAGAATCTGTTCGCGGGTATCTGTTTTTTCGCTCATGGCTTCACACGATAAGGATAATGTCTGAATGATCAACGAATTCTTCAGCGAATGGTTTCGCGAAGCCTGTGAGGTGTCATGCAGAAGATAGGCGTACTCGGGGCAGGTGCCTGGGGCACAGCGCTTGCCTATACGGCGCAGAAGGCCGGGCGCGATGTGTGCGTCTGGGCGCGCGAGCCGCATGTTGCGCGCGCGCTTGATAGCGGCGAGGGCAATCCGGATTTCCTGCCGGGCATAGACCTGCCTGCAATATCCGCATCCGACGACCTGTCGTGCCTCGCCGGTATGGATGCGATCCTGTCGGTCGTGCCGGCGCAGCATGCGCGGTCGGTCTTCACGCAGCTGGCAGAGCATATCGCACCCGGGACGCCTGTGGTGCTCTGCTCAAAAGGCATCGAGAAGTCGACGCTCAATCTGATGACTGATGTGGTGCATGAGACCTTGCCTCAGGCAACGCCTGCGGTCCTCTCCGGGCCAAGCTTTGCCGCTGATGTCGCGCGCGGTTTGCCAACAGCAGTGACCCTCGCCTGCGCCGACAAGGCGCTCGGTGAGGCGCTGATGACCGCGATCGGCCGACCGACCTTCCGGCCCTACTGGTCAAATGACCTGATCGGGGCGGAAATTGGCGGCGCGGTGAAGAATGTCCTGGCGATTGCGTGCGGCGCGGTCGAAGGCCTGCAACTGGGCAAGTCTGCGCATGCGGCGCTGATCGCACGCGGTTTTGCAGAGATGACGCGCCTCGCCGTCGCGCTTGGTGGGCAAGCCAAAACTCTGGGCGGTCTATGCGGGCTTGGAGACCTGGTGCTGACCTGCTCGTCTGTGCAGTCGCGCAATATGAGCTTTGGCAAGGCGCTCGGCGAAGGGCGCAAGGCGAGCGATATTCTGGCGGAGCGAAACTCTGTCACCGAAGGCGTCGCGACGGCGCCGGCCCTGATTGCTCTCGCAGACCGCCATGGCGTGAGCATGCCGATCTGCGCGGCCGTGGACGATATTCTTGCCGAGCGGACGAGCCTGGACGGGGCGATGAAAATGTTGCTCGACCGCCCGTTTACACAGGAAGGACCCTGAACAGATGCCACAGTTTCTGATGAATGCGCGCGACAAGGCAGGCAGCCTTTCAGTGCGGATGGATAATCGCCCAGCACACCTTGAATGGGCCAAATTGCACGCTGACAAAGTGCTGATGGCAGGGCCGGTTTTTGCTGATGATGGTGAGACGTTCGCCGGCTCTGCCTTTGTGGTCGAGTTCGAGAGCCTGCAGGCCGCAAAGGACTGGTTTGCCGAAGACCCTTACGCGAAGGCCGGTCTGTTCGAAACGGTCGAGATCAAGCCTTTCAATTGGGTGCTGGGCAAGGCGAAGCCGGCCTGATGAGAAAGTTCGTGAGCGGTAATCTGAACTATTCAAGCTGGTCGATCCGGGCCCTGCTGATGGTTCGGCATCTGGGGCTTGAGGTGGAAGAAGAGATTGTCCCGCTCGATTTTCCCGACACAACGACGCGCCTTGCCGAGATCAGTCCGACCCGGAAAGTGCCGCTGCTGATCTGGGATGATGAGACGGTCTGGGACTCATTGGCGATTATCGAATGGCTTGCCGAGCGCCATGCGGGCGTCTGGCCGAAGGATCAAAAGGCGCGGGCCCGAGCACGGGCCATCTCGGCTGAGATGCATTCGGGTTTTCCGGCGCTGCGGTCTGCCTGCCCGATGGATATCCGTGCACGCCATGACCGGCCTGATATGACTGAGAAGCTCGCCGCTGATATTGCCCGCGTCGATGCGATCTGGACCGAGACACGTAAGGAATTTGGAGCGGGCGGCGATTTTCTGTTCGGCGAATGGTCAGCCGCCGACGCCGTTTATGCGCCTGTCGTTACGCGTTTTGTGACCTATGATCTTCCGAGGTCCGAGATCGCGCAGGCCTATATGTCTGCCGTCATGTCGCATCCACTCATGGTGACGCTCGCCGCGGAGTCGGCAGAAGAGCCCTGGTGGATCAAGTATGGCTCGGATGGCCGAAGCTCAGGCTTTATCCCTTCGGGAAATTCATGAGGTCATAGCCAAGATCGTGGCGGAAGAGCTCGCCGATACGCTGGCGGTAAATCTCCAGCGCTTCGCCTGAGAACTGTTCCTCTAGCGGTGTCTTGCGGAACTGGAGCACATTGGCTTCGGCGGTCGGGTCGACCTTTTTGGCCATCGCCTCTTTGGTGCCGGCCTTTAAGGCGGCGTCGATGGCTTTCGGGGTCAGCGCGATCTTCCAGTGCGCCGCCATGCCACCGAGAATAGCGCGCGGATTGGCGCGAGTGTCTTCATAATGGACGCGGTAGATCCGGTCGCCCGCATCCTCCATCACGTCGCCCCAGCGATTCCAGAAACGGGCGAGCCAGTAGAGATCGCAGCGATAGACAGAGCCGGTCGGGTCGCCGCGCAGATAGTCCAGCCAGTCGACATTCAGCTCATGATTCCATTTGGCATGGTGGCTGGCGAGGATGCTCATCGGGTGGCGCACGAAGAGGACATAAGGTGGCAGGCCGGCGAGCCCGCGTGCCCAGCTCCAGTCGGCCAGCCGGTGCGGGATGGTGTGGCTGAAGGCGAGGCGCGGCAGCTCTTTAAATGTCGGCTTGTCCTTCGGCCAGCCGATATAGGGGCGCACAGCCTCCTCGGAGAAATATTTCGGGCGTTCGACATCAAACGTGTCCGCGAGCGCAACGGCGAACATGTACTTCACCCAGTGGGTGCCGGAATTCTTGGAGGTGACAAGCACGCCGTCAAACGCGCGGTGGCGCAGGATGGAGAAGTTGCTCCAATTGTCTTTACGGACCCGTTTTTCGAATGCATCGCTCATGCGAAGACTTGTACTGCGGGAGGTAAGCCGCTGCCAAGCAATTCAGTTCAGTCGCGACTTGCGGCGCCAGACCTGGATCAGGTCCCGCTCAATCGTTGAGACATTGCCATCGGCCACGGCGACATTCTCAAGCATGCTGGCAAGATCGTCGAAATCCTTCATGGTCATGTCGGGGGTGTTGAGGACGACGTCGCTCATGCGGGCCATGACGGCATGCGGGGCAGGGGCTTGCCGGCTGAGCCACCCGGCTTGCGCGATCAGTTCTGTGGCGGCGGCCTCATCAAACCCGAAATGGGACCGAATTTCCTGGATGATCGCGTTTTCCTGCGCGGCGGTTACGGCGCCGCGCGCGCGGGCAATCTCAAGCATCATGACGGTCGCCGCCTCGCGCGGGTCTGAGACGACAGACAGGCCGCCCTTGCGCGCCTTGTGCTGGAAGGAGAGCTTTCGGGGCAGGTTTGCCGCGCCTTTGGCTGCGTCGAGCCCATGGCGGGCGGCACCGGACAACATCTTCAGACGCCAGTACCAGACCGCGATGAAGGTCGCGATTCCCATCAGGGCAAGCAGGATATGCAATGAAAACTCCCCGGCAGATGGCTCTGCCGGGGAGTGTAGAACCGCTTTAGCGGAAATTGAAGCGATGAAAGCTTACTCGTTGCTATCGCCTGTATCTGTCTCGGTTTCGGGTGCCACGCTGGACTCGGTCTTGTTGTCCTCGACTTCCGGGTCAGCCGTCCCGGCGTCGGGCGCCGTTGAGGTGTCCTCGTTCATATGAGCCTGCGTCACGACATAAGCGCGGACCGCTTCGACATCTTCAGGTGTCAGAACGTCAGCGAAGGAGACCATGCCGTTTTCAGCAAGGTTGCCGTCAATTACGACACCCTTCCAGGCGGATTCGCTGTCGGAATAGGAAGACCAGCGAAGGTCTGGCAGGACGCCTGAACTGATGCCCAGCATGCCGTGGCAGACCGAGCAGTTACGTGAGTAATGGATGAGGCCGGCCTGAAGCATGTCTTCATCGCCAAAAG